>DVIN01000048.1 GCA_018711275.1 Candidatus Pullilachnospira intestinigallinarum | reverse complement strand
ATGGATGTAGAATGTATATGCAGTTTTGAAGGTGCATCACCTTCAGAAAAAAGAATGTTCCTCCTTAGCTCAGTCGGTAGAGCATGCGGCTGTTAACCGCAGTGTCGTTGGTTCGAGTCCAACAGGGGGAGGTTACTAAAGTCTGTAAACATCAGGTTTATGGACTTTTTTATTTGCTGCTGATTTAGAGCAGCTGAGAAACCGGAAAAATGATCGATTCCGGTTCAACAGGAGAAAGCGCACACAGCCGGAAAGTAGGATGCTTTCCGGCTGTGTGCGCTTTTATCAGAAAATAATGCCGGCATTTCTATAAAATTTTATTCACAGGCAGAGTCAAAAGGAATGTGACTCCTCCTCCGATGGTGTCTTTAAATCCGATATTTCCAGAAAGCATTTTTGACAATTCTTCTGCTATGCTCAGCCCCAGGCCAAAGTGCGATTTGTCTGTGCGGGATTTATCGGCACAGTAAAAGCGTTGAAAGATATAGGGCTTGTCTTCCTCTGCGATTCCGGTTCCGTGATCGATAACAAGAAACGTAATACCTTTGGAAGACTGCTTTACTCTTAATTCAATGTGGCCGTTTTCCGGCGTGTATGAAACCGCATTATCCAGAAAGATGCTCAGAATCTGAAAAAGTCGTTCCTGGTCAGTGTGAAGTTTCGGATAGCTTTCTTCGCCTAAATCCAAATCCAGATAAATCCTTTTTTTCTGCATACCGGTTCGTAGGCCTCGTACAGAGTAATCAGCAGCGTATCAATATTTACTTCCTGTGTCCGGATGGTCCATTTGTCTGCGTCTGAGGATGCCAGAAGCAGCATATCCCGTATCAGCCTTGACATTCGCGCACATTCTGCGTCAATCACATGAAGATTCTGCTGTATTTGCGGGGCTGTTGTCGCAAAATTCTGCAGGTTCTCCGCATTTGCCATGATCACTGCCAGAGGAGATTTCAATTCATGGGAAGCGGCGGCGACAAAGTCTTTCTGACTTTGCAGTACTTGCTCTGTCGGTTCAAAAGCGCGGCGCAGCAGAAAACGGCTGACAAAAAGGATACATGCGAGAGCCAGAAGCCAGATGGCGCCGTATGACGGAGCCTGCCGAAGTACCAGCGCGCCCGGGGACGGCTGTTGGTAAAACAGAACCAGCGAATACCAATTTCCTGATCTGGTGCTGATACTTGCCGGAATGACGTAATAGTGGTCCTGGTTACTTCCTGTGACCACTCCATATCCTCCTTGTTCGGTGATGGGGGAACTGGCGGTTTGCCTGGCCGGGGACTGGATTTCAATGCTGTTCTCCGCAAGTTTTCCCAGAGCAGCAAAATCTGTCACCGTGTCCGGGTCACTTTGAAACAGAACGTGGCCTGCGGCGTCTTTCAAAATGCTGTAAACATTCATTTCGCTCTCGTAATTGGAAAGCAGCTCCTCCGGGTTTGCCGGATCGGCTTCCAGCTGATAGATCATCAGGGAGGCCATGCGCTGGATGTAAGTAATATCGGCAGTCTGCCGGGCCTGCCAGGTATTCCAGAAGGAAAAGCCCAGGAGCAGTGAGATGACAGCCATGAAAATGACAATCAGGAACATGCGCAGCCGGTTCTGTAAACGTCTAAGCATGCGATTCCTCCAGTCGGTATCCCGCGCCATAAATTGTTTTGATCGCGCAGTTGCTGTGCAGCTCTCTCAATCGTTTCCGCAGAAAGGAAATATAGTTGTCCACATTTCCCGGTTCTATATCGGCATTGCTGCCCCAGACTTTCAAAACAAGCTGTTCTCTGGAAAATACAGTTTCCGGCTGCTTCATCAATACACTTAAAAGCGCTGCCTCTTTTGCGGTCAGTACAAGTTCCTGTCCCTTGCAGGTGAGCGTTCGGCCGGGACTGTCCAAATGAAGATCCGCGCAGGAAAGCACGCCGGTATCCTGAATCTGCTGTGGCCGCCGTGTCAATGCCCGGACTCTTGCCATCAGTTCCCGTATATGAAAAGGTTTTACCAGATAATCGTCCGCTCCTCCGTCCAGACCGTCCACCCGGTCATCCAAAGCAGCCATTCCGGTAATGATAATGACGGGAATTTGAATATTTTTCCGGCGCATGGCCTTTATGATGGTCAGTCCGTCAATGACAGGCAGCATACGGTCTATGATGGCAAGGTCATAGCCGTAGTCGGTATTCAGGGCATACAGCATCGCCGTCTCCCCGTCATTACAGCAGTCTGCTGAATAACCGTTTTCATCAATTCCTGTTGGATGGACTGACATAAATCAGGATCATCTTCTATGAGTAATATTTTTATCATTCTTGTTTGTCCCTTTTCTCTGAAGATTGTTTTTCTTCTTAGTATAGCAGAGAAATCCTCTAAAAGTTCTCTAAAATAAGCTGGAAATTTGTTGTTTCCTTTGAGGAGTTTTCGAGAAGTTTTCCGGTATGATAAGCCCGTAAAAACAGAAAGGAGACAGATCAGATGAAACACATGAAATCAGTGGCTGTAACATTCACTTTACTCTGCGCACTGTCTGTGGCAGGCTGCAAAAGCTCCGGCCCCGGGCAGACGGACAGCGGGGATCTGCCTGCTTACAGCCAGAATACAGATACTTCCAATGACAGCAAAGAGACCACAGAAAATCTGGACGACCTGTTGGAAACAGCCCTGTTAAGAGGCAGTGTGGCCGATTTTCAGGAAGGAAGTTTTCAGGTTGTTCCCGATCAGGATGATGGGCAGATGGCAAAATCAGCAGCGGAGGGCATGGAAAACAGTGCGGAAAGCACAGGGGTTTCTTATGGGGAAGACTGTACCTTTCAGATTGCCAACATCATCAGTTCCACCGGCGCGGTTGAATTGGAATCGGCCACTGCTTCCGATGTGAAAAAATCCACTTCTGTCTATGTCTATGGAGAAGCACAGGACAATGGGGAAATTCATGCCACAAAAGTGCTGATTCCCCGGTTTTATTGACGGGAGGAATGGAGCGATGCCTTTTTATAAGAGAGGCTTCCTTTATCTGATACGGAAACGAGGAAAGGCGGTGCTGCTGTTGTTGATTTTTCTTTTTGTCAACAGCATGATTCTCGGTACCAACATAATTCTGCGCGCCACGGAAAGCACCGAAACCGCCATGCAGGAAAAAGCAGGTGTAAAAGTGGTCTGTGAGATTTCAGACACCGCCTGTCCGATTATAGATAAAGAAGCAGAGGCTATCAGAAATCTGGAGGGTGTAACGTCCATCAACCGAATGGGGCGTCAATCCGCGTATGTAACGGATCTTGCGCCGGTTACCGAAAGCACCTCCACGGAGCCGGACAATCAGAAAGTCAGTCTGCTGTCCTGTGATGATATGGATACGGACACGCCCTTTGCGGATCAGTCTTACCGGCTGACAGAAGGTGAAGGGATCATGCCGGAAACCGAATATGGCGCCGTAATCCATGCAGGATTTGCAGCGGCCAATGGTTTGCGGATTGGCGATCCGCTTTCTCTGGAAGCGGAAAACGGAAAAACAGTTACCGTGGAAGTGATTGGCGAATATCTTACCGGAAAGGAAAGCAGACAGGAAAAGAGTACCCTTGCCGTCCATCGGATGGAAAATCAGATTTATATAGATAATACCGCGTATTTGGAATTATCTGACGGCAGCGGCTTTTATAAAGTATCGGCCTGTACCGGACAGCCAAAGCTTCTGGATCCCTTGGCAGAGCGCATAAAAGGAGTTTTGCAGGAAAAGGCGGACATCACCACGTCGGATGCCCTGTATCAGCAGATGAAAGCGCCATTGACACAAATAGCAAGGGTGGTGCCACGGATGCGTCTGCTTACCTTTTTTACCGGAACAGGGATCGTTTCCCTGCTGCTTTGTATGTGGATGCGGAGCCGGCAAAAGGAAATGGCGGTGTTTATCAGCATGGGTGAACGGAAAAGCATTATTTTTTTACAGGCACTTCTGGAGGCGGCAGCCGTGTTCCTCCTGGCCTTGATGGGTTCCTGCGGTCTGGGTTTGCTGGCGGCAGGAAGTCTTACCGATCTGATGCTGTCCGCTGTGGAAACAGGCGTTTCTTTGCAGGTTTCCTTACAATTTACTGATATCGCCCTGCTGTTGGGTATTGGCAGCGGAGTGGTTGTGATTGCCGTATGGCTGTCCTTGCTTCCAGTGATCCGGGCAAATCCGAAAGATATTCTGTCACGAATGGAGGGATAAATCATGAATCTGTTTCAACGGGCAATTCGTTCCTGTTTCAGAAAGCCGGTCAAAAGTTTGCTGCTCCTGCTGGTGGTCTGCATGATCAGCCTGCTTTTCCTGTCTGGCATGGCAAGCCGTTCTGCAAATATTGTCGCGAAAGACAGTACACGGCAGGCAATCGGCGCGGGATTTCTGCTGGAATATAATCCGGAGAGCAGAAGCCGGCGATTAGAAGAAGCCAGTCAAAAAATATTGGAACGCAATCCGGACGGTCAGGGAAGTTATGGTAGAGTTCATCTGAAAAATGTGACCGTCATGGGTTCCGAAAATCTGATGATCACAACGGACCATTCCTTTGAGTCGTTAAAATCGGATGATATTGAAAAGATTGCCGCCGTGGAGGGAATCGCCGACTATAATATCACCACGGTTCCCACCGCGGTAAAACAGGCAAACTTTGAACGGGTGGAAGACGCCGACGCAGATCAGACCAATGATTTTCAGGGGGTGGCCCTGATCGGTAACCGGGAGATGTCCATGGACGCCAATGTTCTCAGCGGCAATGTCACCATCCTGGAGGGACGGATGACAACAAAGGATGATACAAACGTCTGTGTCATTTCCCGGGAGCTGGCGGAAAAAAACCAGCTGGAGGTCGGCGACCAACTGCAATTTCATTCGGTAAAAGCAGAAGAACCTGTGCAGGAGGCAACGATCGTGGGGATCTATCAGGTCAGGGAGCGGATGGAACCTTATATGTCCGGCGATACCTACCGTTCCGAAAATGTGATTTTCACGGATTTACATTTTCCTGAGAAGGTGGAGCAGGATGATCCGTTGTATGAAAAGGCTTATTTCAAAGTGGCAAATGTGGATGACTATGATACCGTAAAAGAGGCCATCCGGAAAACGGATATCAACTGGCAATGGTATGATCTGATCGACAACAATGGAAATCTTGACACAATGGCTTCCAACTTCAATGATCTGGAAAAAATCAGCAACACACTGCTTCTGGTTGTTGGCGGGGCCGGCTTTGTAATCCTGTTTCTGATTTTCATTTTCTGGATTAAAAACAGAACAAATGAGATTGGCATATTGCTGTCTATTGGAATTGCGAAAGGGAAGATATTCCTGCAGATTTTAACCGAAGCCGCTCTGGCTGGTATTTTCGCACTCGCGCTCTCTTTCCTGATTGCTCCGGCGGTTTCCCATGCCGCTGCCGATGCTCTGGCAGGCCAGCAGGCTGGACAGGCCGAATTGCAGGAGGAAATGGATGCGGGCAAAGTCGCCACCGATTATCAGGCGCCGGAACTTACCATTACGAATGTAGAAACGGAGATTACCTCTGCCATGCTGCTTGCAGATGGCCTTAGCGTAGGCACCTTGATTGTTTTATCTACCTGTGCGGCCAGCGTCCTGATTTTCCGCAAAAACCCGAAAGATATTTTAAGCGAAATGAGTTAGGAGGAATGGAAATGCTTTTAGAGGCGAAAAATGTTTTATATTCCTATAAATCGAATCGGGACAAAATTGTCCTGAAAAATGTATCTGCCGCTTTTGGGGAAGCCACATTCTATGCGATTGTCGGTTCCAGCGGCTCGGGCAAAACCACATTTCTTTCCCTTCTGGCCGGGTTGGATCATCCGGTATCGGGAACGATTCTATATAATGGAGAGGATATCCGAAAAAAGGGGCTGAATAATCATCGGAAGCACAATATCTCTCTGGTTTTTCAGAACTACAATCTGATTGATTATTTGACCACGGAAGAAAATGTGAAGCTGGGTGGAAAGAAAGATGCAGAGAAACTATTACGGGAAGTCGGTATTCCAGGGGAAGACTGGAAGCGAAATGTGCTGCAGCTTTCCGGCGGTCAGCAGCAGCGTGTGGCGATTGCCCGCGCTCTGGCAAGTGAGGCTAAGGTACTTCTGGCGGACGAGCCCACCGGCAATCTGGATGAGGAAACGGCCGATGAGATTATTGATCTGTTAAAGAAAACGGCCCATGAACTGGGAAAATGCGTCATCGTGGTAACGCACAGCAAACATCTGGCCGGGGAAGCGGAAATGCGGAAAAAAATAAAACAAAATGAAAAATACCCCTTGCCAAATGCGGAACGGTGTGGTATGATATCACACGTTGAGACTGTTGTTCAACATTCTTCTCAAAAAGAAGAGACAGACGAGAAGTAAGGCTCCGTGGTCAAGCGGTCAAGACATCGCCCTTTCACGGCGGTAACACGGGTTCGATTCCCGTCGGAGTCATTTTTGGCAACCAATTATTGAGTGCATCCTGCCGATGTGGCTCAATTGGCAGAGCAGCTGATTTGTAATCAGCAGGTTATCGGTTCGAGTCCGATCATCGGCTTCCATCCTTTCGAATGGAAGATGGTTTTGGACCTTTAGCTCAGTTGGTTAGAGCAACCGGCTCATAACCGGTCGGTCCTGGGTTCGAGTCCCCGAAGGTCCATTTTGGTTGCCGATTATCACAATTTCATATGGCCCGGTGGCTCAGTTGGTTAGAGCGCCGCCCTGTCACGGCGGAGGTCGTGGGTTCGAGTCCCATCCGGGTCGCTGAAGTGAGCGACAGTTCACTTACAGATTTGGGGTCTTAGCTCAGCTGGGAGAGCATCTGCCTTACAAGCAGAGGGTCATAGGTTCGAGCCCTATAGGCCCCATTTTTGTTGCAAAAATTTATTATTTCCGAAAAAAAGGGCACTGTGTGAATTCCTTTCGAACGCACACAGTGCTCTTTTGCGCGAGAAGCCCGGAGAATACCGACGGGCAACGGCGCCGGACGTCCGGTGGAGGTTCGCCTGGCGCAGACCGGAGCGGAAACCATCGAGGGGGCAATGCCTCTCAATGATGGAAAAATCAGGCGCTATCCGGCAAAATCGCAGGTTTCCCTGGGAATCAGAACCGGAGGGATCACCCGGTGGATGGGCTCGGTAAGCGGCGAAGGCCTTCTCTTTTTCTGCTCATTCATGCGGGATACCAGCAGTTCCATGGCGGAGGCTGCGATGGTCTCAATCTGCTGTCCCACGGTGCTGGTGGGAATAATAGCCTCCCGGGAGATGGGGGAGTTGTCAAAACCTATGATACGGTAATCGGGGGGAAGGGTGCCGTATTTACGCACCAGTACATTGAGCAGTACATTGGCGTGGGTGTCATTGGGCATGAAAATTCCCTTCTTTTTGCCCGGATACTTCCGGTTGAGGTAGTCCACAACTTCCAGGAGCAGGTTGGAGGTATCTTCGTAGTCGATGCTGAGCTCCTTCAGTACCCATTCGTGGTCAATCTGATGTTCCTGACAGAAATCCAGGAAGCCGGTGATTCTGGCTCTGGAAGGAATTTCCGGAGAAATATCGCCGTTGATATGGATAAGCACATCGCATTTATTGCGGTAGAGGAGACTGCATGCCTGCACCGCTCCCATATAGTTGTCGGTATTGACGCTGCAGGTGCAGCGGTCCTCCCGCTCGATGGTGACAATGGGGATGCCGTAGGAGGACAGCTCTTCGGAAGAAATGGTGTGGCTCAGCACAATCATTCCCTCGATATTATAGGCCAGAAGCTCCCGGATGTATCTGCGTTCCACGTCCGGATGGGAACTGCCGGCAAAGACGAGAAATTTGTAGCCATAAGTTTCATAGGTGGCCAGCAGCTGATTGAGCATCTCTGAATAGTAGTGGAAATACAGATCCGGAATGATGATCCCCACAAATTCGGTTTTCCCGCTGGCCAGGATTCTTCCCACCTTGTTTTCCTGATAGTTCAGCTCCTTTAAGGCCCGTGCAATAATTTCCTGATTTTCCAGAGTCAGGGAATCCGGATTATTAAAATACCGGGAAATGGTGGTTTTGGAAAAATTCGTATATTTGGCAATGTCTTCAAAGGTTACTCTTTTTTTCTTCATGATACACCTCTTTTCAGCTTCCGGTACAAAATGCTGAAAACTGTCGTGTTCTCCGCGCGCGGGTTCCCGTGTTTCCTTTCCGGAAAGAGGAGATGCCCTGAAAACGGTTCAGAGAACAGGATTCTTTTTTATTATATCGAATACAGAACGGAAACGCAATGCAAAAATAATCGGTTAAGTAACCGGTTATGTACAAGTGTGACAAAAGCGAAAGGCAAATCCTATGATAAATGACGAAGATCATTTTTTTGTGGATTTTCTCTTGTAAATAAAAAAGAAAGGTTTTATAATGACACCATAAAGTGACCGGTTACTTTATCGGTTACATAACCGGTACTAAAAATGCTGAGGAAGCACAGGAAAAGGAAAGGAGAATGAGTGTGAAGGGAAAGGAAAGAGCAGTGGCTTTACATAAAGCCTCTGTGGGGGACAAACTGGGTTATATCAGGAGAAACTGGCAGCTGTATGTTATTTTTCTTCTGCCGGCATTTCTGCTGGTGATTATTTTCAAATATATTCCCATGGGCGGCGTGCTGATCGCCTTTGAGGATTACAACGTGATTGAGGGTGTGCTGGGAAGCCCCTGGGTGGGGCTGGAGTATTTCCGGAGATTTTTGTCATCGCCGGATTTTATGAATTATCTGCTGAACACGCTGAAGCTGAGCGCGTACAATCTGTTATGGTCATTTCCCATACCGATTATCCTGGCGCTGCTTTTGAACCGTATTCACAGAAAAGGCGTGAAGAAAAATATTCAGCTGCTGATTTACGCGCCCAACTTTATTTCCGTCATCGTTCTGTGTGGTATGGTGCGGATGTTTCTGTCTCCGGTGGGCCCCATCAATCAGGCGCTGGGGATTGATACCAACTGGATGACCATGCCTTCGGCTTTCCGGACGATTTATATTGCCAGCGGTATCTGGCAGGGCGCCGGATGGGCTTCGATCATGTACACGGCGGCGCTTTCCAACGCCAGCAAGGATCTGGAAGAGGCGGCCATTGTGGACGGAGCGAATATTTTACAGCAGATCTGGTATGTGGAGCTGCCGGCCATTAAAAATATCATCGTGATCCAGTTTATTCTGCAGGCGGGAAATATCATGAGCATCGGATTTGAAAAGGCTTACGCGCTGCAGACGGATATGAACCTTCCGGCTTCGGAGATTCTTTCCACCTATGTATACCGGATCGGTCTTCTTCAGGGAGACTACGGATATTCCACCGCGGTGGGCTTATTTAACTCGGTAATCAATGTGATTCTGCTGGTGGCTGTCAACTGGGTTGTGGCGAAGCTGAATGACGGAGAAGGATTATAAGAGGAGGGGAAAAGATGGAAACGCATGTGAAAGTGAAACTGGGTGTCTCCGACAGAATTATTCTCACAGTCGGTTATCTGCTTCTGGGAATTTTCTGTCTGGCAATTTTCATTCCGCTGGTGTATGTGGTGATTGCCTCCTTTATGGACCCCAATGTACTGAATAATCAGGGACTCAGCTTCAATTTTGCCGACTGGACGCTGGACGCTTACCGAAGGGTATTGGGAAATGGAATGATCTGGAGAGGATTTGCCAATTCGCTGTTTTACTCCCTGGCATTTACCGTGATCTCCGTATTTCTCACTTTGCTGGCAGCATATCCCATGTCAAAAAAAGAGCTGGTGGGAAGAAAGTTTTTCAATACCGTATTCATTATCACCATGTTTTTCAACGGCGGTCTGATCCCCACGTTTATTCTGATCAACCAGCTGCACATGGTGAATACCATCTGGGCGATTCTGATCCCCAACGCGTTCAATGTGTGGAATATGATTCTGGCGAGAACGTATTTCCAGTCCACCCCCAAGGAGCTGCGGGAGGCTTCTTCCCTGGACGGCGCGGGCGAGGTGCAGCATTTCTTCCAGATCCTGATGCCGGTGTGCAAACCCATCATCGCCGTGCTGGCGCTGTGGCAGTTTGTGGGAATGTGGAACAGTTACTTTGACGCTATGATATATCTGAATGACGCCAACCTGCAGCCGCTGCAGCTGGTGCTCCGGTCCATCCTGGTACAGAACACACCGCAGCCGGGTATGATTGCCGACATTCAGAGCACGGCGGAGATGTCCAAAGTGGCAGAGCTTCTGAAATATGCCACCATCGTGGTGTCCAGTCTGCCGCTGCTGATTATGTATCCGTTTTTCCAGAAATATTTCGACCAGGGGATCATGGTCGGAAGCGTGAAAGGTTAAGGAGGAGAGCTATGAAAATTAGAACGAGACGTCTGGCGGGAATTGGCCTTGCGGCCGCGATGATGGTAACCACGGCAGGCTGCGGCGGGGAGGACGCCATGCGGGCGGAGATTGATCCGGATACGCCCATGGAAGAGGTGACATTTCCTCTGGAGGAGACGGCCGAGCTTTCCTTTATCACCAGCGCGCCGGCTACCACCACCCAGGAACCCAATGACAAGCTGATTTTTCAGCGGCTGGAGGAACAGACCAACGTACATATTGACTGGACCTGTTTTGTGTCCGACCAGTTTGCGGATAAAAAGAATCTGGCGCTGGCCCAGTTCGGAAATCTTCCCGACGGTCTGTTTAACGCGGGAATGAGCGACTATGATCTGCTTCGGTATGCCAAACAGGGAATCATCATTCCGCTGGAAAATCTGATTGACAAATATATGCCCAATCTGCAGGCAGTGTTTGAAAAATATCCCGAGTACCGCACCATGTGTACGGCGCCGGACGGACATATCTATTCCTTCCCCTGGATCGAACAGCTGGGCGAGGGAAAGGAGGCCATCCAGGCCATCGGAGATATCCCTTACATCAATAAGAAATGGCTGGATTGTCTGGGACTGGAGATCCCCACCACGGTGGATGAACTGGAGCAGGTGCTGATTGCCTTCCGGGATAACGCGGACAAGATTCAGCAGGAATGCGGGGTGGAGGGCGATGTGATTCCCATGTCCTTCATCATCAACAACGGCGATCAGGATCCGGCGATTCTCATCAACGGCTTTGGCGAGGGCTATGGCGATACCGGCGATCACTTTGCGGTGACCGATGAGGGAGAGGTAATCTACACAACGGTGCAGGAGGGCTACAAAGAAGGTATCCAGTGGCTGCACCATCTGGTGGAGGAAAATCTGGTGGATCCGGAGGCATTTACCCAGGAATGGTCCACTTATGTGGCCAAAGGAAAAAATCACCGTTATGGCTTGTGTTTTACCTGGGATATTGCTAATATTGATAATTATGATGATTATGTGATGCTGCCCGCGCTGGCAGGACCGGACGGCCTGGTGAATATCACCAGACAGAATAACAGTGAGACCAGCGGATTTGACAGGGGCCGGTGCGTGCTGACCACCAGCTGCCGGAATACGGCTCTGGCGGCAGCCTGGATTGACCAGATGTACGCGCCGCTGCAGTCGGTGCAGAATAACTGGGGAACCTACGGGGAAAAGGGAAAACCGAACATCTTTGAACTCAGTAAAAACGCTGAGGGGGGAACCATGTTAAAGCATGAGGATCTGGGGGATAATTCCCCTGTGGAAGTCCGGGAGGCCCAGTCGGTAAACGGACCGCTGGCGGTGCTGAACGACTATTACGATGTCTATGTGACCCAGCCGGACGACGCGAAATGGCGTCTGGACAATATGCATAAAACTTATCTGGATGATATGAAGAGCAAATATGTGTATCCCAATGTATTTATGAGCATTGAGGATACCAACAAGGTATCTCAGTATGATACGGATATCAAAAAGTACGCGGAACAGATGAAGGCCAGCTGGATTCTCAACGGCGGCATTGAAGAGGAATGGGACGCGTATCTGCAGAAGATGGAGGATTACGGACTTTCTGATTATCTGGCCATCAAGCAGAAATACTTCGACCAGTATCAGGCATCATTGAATGAACAGTAAGGACAGCGGAAAGGAAGAAAGCATGATTAGCGAAAATCTGAAACAGGCCAGAGCGCAGGAAGAGAAAAAACTGAAAGAGATCGATATGGCGCAGCGTCCCTGCTGCCACTTCTCCGTCCCAACGGGATGGCTGAATGACCCCAACGGGTTTTCCAGATATCAGGGAGTATACCATCTGTTTTACCAGTATTATCCATACGGAACCTCATGGAATTCCATGCACTGGGGCCATGCGGTGACGGAGGATCTGATCCGTTGGAAATATCTGCCGGCAGCGCTGGCGCCGGATCAGCCGTATGATGCCGACGGGGTATTTTCCGGCGGCGCAGTGGAGCATCAGGGCAGGCAGTGTCTTTTGTATACCGGCGTTTCTGAAATAAGCCTGCCCAACGGGAAACGGGCGGTGCGCCAGAAACAGTGCCTGGCAGTGGGGGACGGCGTGAATTATGAAAAGTATGCCGGCAATCCGGTGATTTCCGCCGATCTGCTTCCGGAGGGAAGCAGTCTGGAGGACTTCCGGGATCCCAAGGTATGGGAGGAGGATGGAAGCTACTATATGGTGGTGGGAAGCCGCCATGCGGACGGCAGCGGCCAGATTCTTCTGTATTCCTCTGAAAATCTCACGGAGTGGAAGTTTGAAACCGTGTTAGACCGGTGCCGCAACCGGTATGGGAAGATGTGGGAATGTCCGGATTTCTTCCCGCTGGACGATAAGCAGGTGTTGATGGTTTCCCCGCAGGATATGCAGGCGGAAGGCCTGGAGTTCCACAACGGAAATGGGACCATGTTCCTGGCAGGAACGTATGACCGGGAGAAAAAGGAGTTTTTCCGGGAGTGGGTGCAGGCGGTGGATTACGGACTGGATTTTTACGCGCCGCAGACATTGCAGACGGAGGACGGCAGAAGAATCATGATCGCCTGGATGAAATCCTGGGA
>DVIN01000047.1 GCA_018711275.1 Candidatus Pullilachnospira intestinigallinarum | reverse complement strand
TGCACAGGTATAATAGCCGCTCTGCGGCTATTATACCATGATCGCTGCGCGCTCATGGCGCCTCCGGCCGGATGTGCAGCGACTTTCTGCGGTTCCGCAGAAATCGCTTATGCACAGGTATAATAGCCGCTTTGCGGCTATTATACCATAAAAGGCGGGCCTGCAACAGTCCCGCCTTTGAGAAAAAATCCGTTTGCGTTTTTTAATAGTTTTCCACTTTTCTTTCGAAATATGCTCTGGGATGCGCGCATACCGGGCAAACTTCAGGAGCTTCGTCTGCCATATGTACATATCCGCAGTTGCGGCATTTCCAGCCGAGGGGAGCGTCGCCTTTGAAGGTGTTTCCTGCACGGTAGGTTTCCAGAAGTTTGCGGTAGCGTTTTTCGTGAGCTGCTTCCACGCGGGCCACGCCCTCAAATTTTTGGGCCAGCTCCTCAAAGCCTTCCTCCCGGGCTTCTCTTGCCATGCGGGCGTACATATCGGTCCACTCATAATTCTCGCCGGCTGCGGCGTCTTCCAGATTGGTCTCGATATCATGGATACCGTGGATTTCTTTAAACCACATCTTTGCGTGCTCTTTTTCCTGGTCTGCGGTTTCCAGATACAGGGCCGCCAGCTGCTCATAGCCGGCTTTTTTGGCGGCGGAAGCATAGTATGTATACTTGTTTCTGGCCTCGGATTCACCGGCGAATGCGGCTAAAAGGTTCTGCTCCGTTTTGGTTCCTGCGTACTTGGACATTTGTTTTCCTCCTTTTCTGTGAAATTGATTTTTGAAATCTGCCGATTATCAATGGGATCGTAAGGGCCTTGCGAACGCTGGATTCTTATGAAAAAAGAGACCTAGGAAATTCTCCCAGGTCTCCATTTATCTTACGGGAAAATGCTTTCCCGCAAAAGCCCAGAGAAATCGATGTAAAAGTTTACTGCCATGGTGCGGTGAACTGATACAGGGAAATCCGAGAAATTATTCGCCGAAGTATCTCTTCAGCAGGCCGGCAAATGCTTTTCCGTGACGAGCCTCGTCTCTTGCCATCTCATGAACGGTGTCATGGATCGCATCCAGGTTTGCTGCTTTCGCGCGTTTTGCCAGATCGGTTTTTCCTGCGGTGGCGCCGTTCTCAGCTTCCACTCTCATCTCCAGATTCTTCTTGGTGCTGTCGGTAACAACCTCGCCCAGCAGCTCAGCAAATTTTGCTGCATGCTCAGCCTCTTCGTAAGCTGCTTTCTCCCAGTACAGACCAATCTCCGGATAACCCTCTCTGTGAGCAACTCTTGCCATTGCGAGATACATACCAACTTCGGAGCACTCACCCTCGAAGTTTGCTCTCAGATCTTTTACGATGTCTTCCGGTACGTCTTTGGCAACGCCAACTACATGCTCGGAAGCCCAGGTCATCTCACCGCCCTGCTCAACGAACTTATCAGCAGGTGCTTTACAGATGGGGCAGAACTCCGGTGCAGCTTCGCCTTCATAAACATAACCACATACACTACATACGAATTTTTTCATTTTTTTATTCTCCTTTTCTTTGATTTTCGGCTCTACAATAATAGTAATTATTACTATTTCAATCTAGCATATGGACCGGTAATTGTCAATAGCTTTTCCTTAATTAATGATAAAAAATTGTCAGCAGTGAAAAAACAACAATGGAAGTCAATTTTCTGTCATCAGGAAACTTCATTTTTTGACTTTTTCAGACACTCGCTGCACAGTCCGTAGAAGTTTGTGACGTGTCCGGTGATCTTTCCGTCAAAATGCTCGGAGGCTTTTGTCTCAATATCAGACAAAAACTCCATATCCAGATCCATTACCTGATGGCAGCTGGTGCATACAAAATGGTAATGGGGAGCTGTGGCGGCGTCAAACCGGTCCGGTCCGTCTCCTGTGCTGATTTTCCGGATACTTCCCAGATTCGCCAGCAGGGACAGATTCCGATAGACGGTGCCAAGGCTGATATTCGGATAAATCTGACGGATGTGGTGATACACCATATCGGCAGTCGGGTGATCGTGTCGGGTCATAAGAAATTCCCGGATGGACTCTCGTTGCCGGCTGTATTTCAGATTTGCCATAGTGCCTCCTTTCGATAATAGTAATTGTTACTGATATTATAATACTATTCCCCGGAAGATATGTCAAGAATAAAATTCACTTATCTTTCCGCAGAATTCCGCAAAAATCCGCCGGTTGGGAAAAAGTCGGTATCCTCCCCAGAAAACGCCGGAAATGACAGTAGAAAAGGGGAGTAAAAAGCTATATAATACTTTCGCTTATCAGAATAAGATGTGCGGAAAATAGTAAGCGGGGATTCCGGGGAGGAAGATTATGGGTAAACAGAAAGGATTTCAGGTTAAGCATCAATATACGCTGGTGCAGGCGCTTTATTGGATTTCCAGCTGCGCGCTGATGGGATATGCGGCGGTTTACCTGCAGTATAAAGGACTGTCCAATACATTGATCGGTATCGTGGTGGGCGGAGCTGCCTGTATTTCCATCGGAGTGCAGCCGTTGGTGGCCCAGCTTTCGGAATCCTTCCGGGTGTTGACGGTAAAACGACTGATTCTTCTGATGATTGGCCTTGCGGCGGTTCTTTTTGTTGTTCTGACGCTGGCGCCGCTTCCGGTGGCGGGGATCATGGCTGTTTATATAGGAATGTATACGATCTATAACTCGCTGCCGCCGCTGTTAAGCGCCATGGGCATGGAATTTATCAACAGAGGATATTATCTGAATTTCGGATTTTCCAGAGGGATCGGGTCTATTTCCTATGCATTCTGCGCGGCAGCTCTGGGAATGGCTATTGACCGGTTTCGCCCGGGAATTCTGGGGTATGTGTATGTGGGATGCGCTGTTTTGCTGTGTCTTGCCATTGGAATTATGAAGGATCTGGGAAAAGAAGAGGTGACTGTACAGCGTCCGGAAAAGTCCCGTCAGGCGGAGCCTGTCGGACGGTTTCTGCTCCATTCTCCGGTATTTGTGATGCTGATGGCCGGTTTTCTCCTGGGAAATACCGGAAACTCCTGTATCGGAACTTATACGGTCAATGTGATTAAAAATCTGGGCGGAAGCGATACGATTCTGGGGGTGGCAAACTTTATTTCCGCTGCCAGTGAGATGCCCATGATGATTCTGTTCGGTGTTCTGATGAAAAAGATGGACTGTATCCGGATTTTGAAGATCAGCGCGTTTTTCTTCTTTGTGAAACCGCTGATTATTCTGACGGCGGGTTCGGTGCCGGCCGTTTTTGTGGGACTGGCCATGCAGGGACCGGCTTTCGGATTATTTACGCCTGCCGCAGTATATTATGTAAACAGTACCATCGCCCCGGAGGGCCGGGTAAAGGGACAGGCGGTGTTCAGTATGGTGACCTCCGGCGCTGCCACCTGCGTGGGAAATCTGCTGGGCGGCTGGATGCAGGATACCTTCGGCCTCAGCTGGATGCTGGCAGGCTGTGTGGTAATCGGCGCTGTGGGTCTGGTGATTGTGATGATGATTCCGGGAACCGGTGAGAGGGTTCCGGTGAGATACCGTCTGCTCCGCTGGATGTACCAAAGAGAGATAAAGTCCAGGGGCTGAAAATTTTTCGGCAGTGTTTGACATACCAGGTCTTGTGTGGTATGATGGGAACACTGAAAAGACATATCAGAAGAATATGGTGAAAAAACATTGCCGCCGGGTAATATAAGCATTGATATCGTATCGACAGGCCTTAGAAGATACGAGAATCAATGCTTTTTTTTCGGCGAAAACTGAGGTGAGGAGATTGATGAAAAGCAAAGAGAATATCCGGGATTTCGGAAAGTATGTGTCCCTGAATGTGATGGGGATGATCGGGCTGTCCTGCTATATACTGGCGGATACCTTTTTCGTGTCGAAGGGGCTGGGGACGGATGGTCTGGCAGCCCTGAATCTGGCCATTCCCGTCTACAACTTTATTCATGGAAGCGGTCTGATGATCGGAATGGGAGGGGGGACCAGGTACTCCATCTGCAAAAGCAGAAAGGACGACGGGGAGGCAAACCGGACGTTTACCACTGCGGTCTGTCTGGCAGCGGGATTTGCCCTGTTTTATATGCTGCTGGGACTGTTTGCCACGGGGACGATTCTGCGGCTGTTCGGCGCCGAGGGAAGGGTCTATGAGATGTCACACACATATCTGCAGGTGATCCTTCTGTTCGCGCCCGCGTTTCTGATGAACAATGTTCTGCTGTGTTTTACCAGAAATGACGGAGCGCCCCAGCGGTCCATGGCTGCCATGATCGGGGGGAGTCTGTCCAATGTGGTGCTGGACTGGGTGTTTATCTTTCCCTGCGGGATGGGGATTTTCGGCGCGGTATTTGCCACCGGATTGGCGCCCATCATCAGTATGATGATCCTGTCGCCGCACATTCTGAAGAAGAGAAACGGATTTCATTTCACCAGATGTCTGCCGCAGCCGGCAAGAGTGGGAAAAATTCTTTCCAGCGGCCTGCCCTCTCTGGTGACGGAGGCGTCTTCCGGCATTGTGATCATTGTTTTCAATTCCATTATCATGGGACTGGAAGGAAATGTGGGCGTGGCGGCATACGGAGTGATCGCCAACCTGTCCCTGGTGATTATCGCGGTGTATACGGGAATCGGCCAGGGAATCCAGCCACTGATCAGCAGAAGCTACGGAGCGGGGAGAAAAGAGGAAATGCGGGTGTTTTTCCGATACGCGCTGACAGTAATGCTGGTATTTTCCGCAGGAATTTATGCCTGTGTGTTCTTTTGGGCATCGCCCATTGCGTCTATTTTCAACAGTGAGCAGAACGCCCGGCTGCAGGAAATTGCCCGGGAGGGCCTGCGGCTGTATTTTACCGCCTGTCCCTTTGCCGGTTTCAATGTGATTGCCGCCGTTTATTTCACATCCGGAGCCAATCCGCTGCCGGCGCACATTATCTCCCTTCTGCGGGGATTTGTGGTGATTATTCCCATGGCTTTTCTCCTGTCGCGGGCGGCGGGACTGGCCGGTGTGTGGTGCTCGTTTCCGGCAACGGAGATTCTGGTGGCCGCCGTGGGGCTGCTGCTGTTTTTACGGGCAAAAAACGGCCGGTCCACAGGACCGGCGCGTAGGTGACACAAAAGAATATCCTTTATAATCTCTGATATTTTCAGCTGTACCCGTGTCAGGAAGCTGCTTTTTTGCCGGCGGGAAGCTGTGCCAGCAGGATGGCGGCAAACATCAGCACACATCCGGCCAGCTCTCTCAGGCTCAGCTTCTGTCCCAGCAGAATCCATCCGGCGAGAACGGAGATGCAGGATTCCAGGCTGAGGATCAGGGAAGCCACGGTAGGGTTCATATCCTTCTGCCCTACCACCTGCAGGGTGTAGCCTATGCCGCAGGAGAATACGCCCGCATACAGGATCGGCCCCCAGGCTGCCAGCAGCGAGGAGAGTGAGGGGTGCTCAAACAGCAGTGCCGGTACTCCGCAGATGATTCCGCAGACAAAGAACTGGATGCAGGACATTTTGATTCCGTCCACCAGGGGAGAAAAATGGTCGATGACCAGAATATGTACGGAGAACAGTACCGCGCAGATCATCACGAGAAAATCGCCTTTTCCGATGGAGAAGGAATCGGTGATGCACAGCAGATACAGTCCCACCAGTGCCAGAGCCACTGCCGCCCAGATGGAAGCGGGGCATTTCTTTTTCAGAAAAATCAGTCCCAGGATGGGAACGATCACGATATAGCAGGCGGTGATGAATCCTGCCCGTCCCACGGTGGTATACTGGATGCCTATCTGCTGGAAACTGCTGGCCGCGGCCAGAAAGATTCCGCACCAGATACCTCCCGTCAGCAGCGTTTTGCGGGAACGGCTCCGTTCCTCGGGTGTGGCTTCCCGGACCCTGGGGGGATTGACGCGGTTCAGCAGAAGAATACAGGGAATCAGCACGATGCCGCCGATGAGGCTGCGCACTGCGTTGAAGGTGAAGGGTTTCACATAATCCATTCCTACGCTCTGCGCCACAAAAGCGGTTCCCCAGATGGCGGCGGTCAGAAGCAGAAGAAAGGAGTTTCTCAGCTTTGTCTTTGACATAGATTTCCTCTTTCCCGGCAGGCCTTGGGCCTGCCGTTTTTTTAAATGACTAATAGAAATACTATCATGTTTCGCGGAGGAAGGAAAGCGGGGATTTGATATTTTTTGTTTTCCGGATAACGAGACTTCGGTGATTTTTCTGAAGTAATATTTGCGGACGTACAAATTGACGGGCCGGCCATACAAGAAGTAAAATGTAGGTACAGGTATTGGAGGATTCCGGATAATGCCGGAAATATAAGAAAAACGTGGAGGAGAAGGTATGAGACAGATTGTAAATGGAAAGGAAATGGTACTGGGGACCTGTTATTACCCGGAACACTGGCCTGAGAGCCTGTGGAAAGAGGATCTGGAGCGGATGCTGGAGTGCGGCATCCGGGTAATCCGGATCGCCGAATTTGCCTGGAGCAAGGTGGAGCCTTATGAGGGAGTTTTTACCTATGAATTCTTTGACCGGTTCCTGGATCTGGCCCGGGAGAAGGGAATGAAGGTGATTTTCTGTACGCCCACCGCCACCCCGCCGGCCTGGCTGACGGAGAAATATCCGGAGGTGCTCAACGGAACCATCGATGGGGTATTGTTCCGCCATGGGGGAAGGCGGCATTACAATTACAACTCCCCGGTGTATCAGGAGAAAACCAGAATTATCGTGGAAGCTTTCGCTTCCCATTACGGCCCCCATCCGGCGGTGATCGGGTGGCAGATCGACAATGAGTTGAACTGTGAGCGGGATGAATTTTATTCGGAGAGCGATACGGCGGCGTTTCGGGTGTTTCTTCAGAAAAAATACGGATCCCTGGACAGGCTGAATGAAGCCTGGGGGACCACTTTCTGGAACCAGACGTATACCGACTGGAAGGAAGTGCATATTCCCAGAACCACCCCCAGCAACAATACCAATCCCCATGAGGTGCTGGATTACACCCGGTTTATCTCTGACAGCGCCTGCCGGTACGCGAAGCTGCAGAGTGATATAATTCGCAAATATGTAAAGCCCGGCGATTTTATCACCACCAACGGGCTGTTTTCCAATCTGGACAACCAGAGAATGGCAAAAGAGAGCCTGGATTTTATCATGTATGATTCCTATCCCAATTTTGCCTATACAAAGGAAAATTACGGGAAATTTGCCGCCACCCTGCAGGATCGGATGTGGAGCCGGAATCTGATGGAGGTGCGGGCGGTGTCTCCCAATTTCGGGATTATGGAGCAGCAGTCCGGGGCCAACGGATGGAATAACCGGATGGCGGCGCCCACGCCGAAGCCGGGGCAGATGACTCTGTGGACCATGCAGAGCGTGGCCCACGGCGCGGATTATGTCAGCTATTTCCGCTGGCGAACCTGCACCATGGGAACGGAGATTTACTGGCATGGGATCCTGGATTATTCCGGAAGGGAGAACCGGAGACTGCGGGAGGTTCGGGAAATCCACAGAAAATTCCAGTCCATTTCCGAGGCGGCCGGCTCCCGGTATGAAGCCCGGACGGCGGTTTTGAAGGATTATGACAATATCTGGGATGCCCAGCTGGATATCTGGCACGGGGATGTGGACCGGCTCAGCCAGCAGTCGCTCTTTCTGGCGGCGCAGAAGAGCCACACGCCCCTGGATTCTGTGTATCTGAGAGAGGACACCACAGCGGAGGATCTGAAAAACTATCCGGTGATCTTCTATCCGCATCCGGTGATCGTCAATCCGCAGCGGGCGGCTATTCTGGAGGACTATGTGAAGGCTGGCGGCTGCCTGGTACTGGGCTGCCGCAGCGGCTATAAGGATATGACCGGAAAATGCGTGATGGATCGGCTGCCGGGTCTGTTCGCAAAAATGAGCGGCGCCGATATTCCCGAATATACCCGGGTAAATCCGGATGACGAACCGGTGTATATCAACTGGGACGGCATTCGCCTGGAGGCGGCGGTATTCAACGATCAGCTGGAATCCCTTGGCGATACGGCGCAGGTGCTGGGGCGGTATGAAAACTGCTATTATGCCGGCGCGCCGGGCCTGATCTGCAATGCGCTGGGAGAAGGAAGGGTTTATTATTTCGGCGCGGCCTTTACGGAGGAGACAGCCCGGGTATTTCTGGAAAAACTGGGCGTGATTACCCCATACGCGGATGTACTGGAACTTCCTCAGGAATGTGAGCTGGCGGTTCGCAAAAAGGATGGGCGGAAGTATTATTTTGTGCTGAATTATAAGAAGACGCCGGTGAAGATTCAGGTGAAGGAAGCGCTTGTGGACTTGTATACCGGTGAAACCGTCCGCGGTCAGATGGAGCTGGAAGCCTTCGGGACGAGGGTGTACCGGGGGTAAAGTATGGATGTGGGGTTAAACTTCCCCGGATTTGATACAGGAAATGTTTGACGCAGGAAATAATTCTTTAGATGGCAATACGGTAGGAAGCGGAGGAGAAGGATTTCCTGCAGTGATATTGGGCCGAAAGCCATGGAAGGTGAAAGTCTGCTGCAGGGAAGGACGGAAATATACGGCGGGGGAATGCAGGAAGGTGAGTTTCCATTACATTTTTTACGGTGGAAACGGCAAATTGTCAATTCCTGTAGCGGGCTTTTTGGCTTTTGAACGGTTAAAATGGAAGAAAGTGTCGATAGAACCGTTCCGGAAGGCAGAATGGAACGGTTAAAACGGAAGAAAATGGGGATAGAACCGTTCCGGGGAGCAGAATGGAACGGTTAAAAACGAAGAAAGTGGAGATAGAACCGTTCCAGAAGGCAGAATGGAACGGTTAAAAACGAGGAAAGTGTCGATAGAACCGTTCCAGCGTGAAGAACGGAACGGTTAAAATAAAGAAAAGCGATTTTCCGCCGCAGTGACAGGCAGAAGTGTACGGCGAAATTTGAAGAGAGGGTTTTCCTGTTTGCCATTGTTTCGTTTTATTGATTTGTGGGTATAGCACGAGGATGAATTCCGGGGTAATGCCGCAGGGAGGCATCCGTCGGAAGGGAGGTAACAGCGTGAAAACAAGATTTGCTATTGTGGGATATGGCTGGCGGGCGCAGTTTTATCTGCGGGCGGCGCGGATGATTCCGCAGGAATTTGAGGTCACTTCCATTGTGACCAGAAGCGGGGATCGGGCGGCGCAGATCCGGAGGGAGACGGGGATTCCGGCAGTGTGCGGCATTGAGGAGGCACTGGGGGATCGGCCGGATTTTATTCTTCTGTGCGTGCCCCGGACGGTGATGAAGGACTGGATTGTCCGGCTGATGGAACAGGGAATTCCGGTACTCTGCGAGACGCCGCCGGGAAAAGATGTGGAAGAGCTGAACGAACTGTGGAAGGAGAAGGTGCGGCTTGGCGGGAATGTACAGGTGACGGAGCAGTATTTCCTTCAGCCTTATTATGCGGCCATGATCCGGCTGGCGCATTCAGGAATGCTGGGGGATATTTCCAATATGGACATGTCTGCCATCCACGGTTATCATGCGGTGAGCATTTTTCGGAAAGTGCTGGGTGTGGGTTTTGAAAACTGTGAGATTTCGGGCAGGAGATTCCGATTCCCGGTGACAGAAACCCGCGACCGGGCAGGATGGCATTACGGGGGACGGATGCTTTGCCCTGACAGGGACCGGGTGGATCTGGTGTTTGAGAGCGGAAGGACGGCGTTTTTTGATTTCTCCCAGGAGCAGTATTTCTCTCCCATCCGCAGCCGGACCTGGAACGTGCAGGGCAGCCGGGGAGAAATCCGCGACATGGATGTGTTCTGGATCAATGAGAAGAATCAGGTGATCCGGGAACATATGCGGCGGGAGGATGACGGTGTTTACAATATCGACGGGTGGAGCCATCTGTGGATTACCCTGTCGGGAGAGCGCATTTATGAAAATCCCTTCCCCCAGGCCCGGCTCAATGACGATGAGCTGGCGGTGGCGGACGTGCTGCGGCATATGGGAAGAAGCGTCCGGGAGGGCGTGGATTTCTATCCTCTGCGGGAGGGGCTGCAGGATGCGTACCTGGACTTCTGTATGGAGGAGGCGCTGCGGTCGGGAAATGCGGTGCGGACAGAGGCACAGAGCTGGGTATTATAAGAGCGGGACAGAAAAACAGGGCGCAGGCGCCCACCGGGACGGAGGTGTCCGGATTTTTGCGGATCTCACCATAGAGAAGCGGATCGTGGAGAATATCCGGGCGGGAGAATGAGTGTAACGGCGGCAAGTATGGCAAAGGAGCAGAAAAGAATGGATAAATTATTGTATGGCGTGGCATATTACGATGAATATATGCCCTGTGACCGTCTGGACAAAGACGTGGAAATGATGAAGGCGGCGGGGATCAACGTGGTGCGGATTGCGGAATCCACCTGGAGTACCTGTGAACCCCAGCCGGGGGTATTTGATTTCAGCCATGTGGTGCGGGTGATGGATGCCATGGAGGCGGCGGGGATTTCCGTGATTATCGGCACGCCCACCTACGCGGTTCCCACCTGGATGGTGAAGGCGTACCCGGATGTGCTGGCGGTGACGAAGGAGGGCCGGGGGATTTACGGCGCCCGGCAGATCATGGACATTACGCATCCGGCATACCGGTTTTACGCGGAGCGGGTGATCCGGGAACTGATGAAGGTGACCGCCCACAGAAAATGCGTCATCGGATTTCAGCTGGACAATGAGACGAAATATTATGGAACCGCAGGCTCCAATGTGCAGGAACAGTTTGTGAAATACCTGCGCAAGAAGTTTGACGATGATCTGGAGGCCATGAACGCGGCTTTCGGGCTGGATTACTGGAGCAACCGGATCAATGCCTGGGAGGATTTCCCGGATGTGAGGGGAACTATCAACGGCAGTCTGGGAGCGGAATTTGAAAAATTCCAGCGGACGCTGGTGGATGAATTTTTACAGTGGCAGGCGGATATTGTGAAGGAATACGCCCGGCCGGATCAGTTTATCGCTCATAACTTTGACTTCGACTGGAAAGGATATTCCTGGGGCGTGCAGCCCATGGTGAACCATTTCCACGCGGCCCGGGCGCTGACGGTGGCGGGGGTGGATATCTACCATCCCACCCAGGACGATCTCACCGGAGAAGAAATTTCCTTCGGCGGCGACAGCACCCGTTCCCTGAAAGGGGACAACTATCTGGTGCTGGAGACGGAGGCCCAGGGATTCCCCTGGTGGACGCCCTACGACGGGCAGCTGCGCCTGCAGGCCTACAGCCATGTGGCATCCGGCGCCAATATGGTGGAATACTGGCACTGGCATTCCATCCACAATTCCTTTGAAACCTACTGGAAGGGGCTTTTGAGCCATGATTTCAAGGAAAATGACACCTACCGGGCGGCAAAAGTGATCGGAAAGGAATTTCAGGAGATCGGCAGCCATCTGGTGAATCTGAAAAAACACAACCGGGTGGGACTGCTGGTGAGCAACGAGGCGCTGAGCGCCCTCAACTGGTTCCCGGTGGACGGAGCCGTGGGAGGCGCGGGCGATTACAAATATAACGATGTGGTCCGCTACGTGTACAACCAGCTGTACCGGCTGAATGTGGGCTGCGATTTCCTGTGGCCGGATTCGGAGAATCTGGAGGATTACGACCTTCTGGTGGCGCCGGCCCTGTATGCGGCCCCGGAGGAACTGCTGTGGAGGATCCGCCGGTTTGTGGAGCGGGGCGGCCGTCTGTTTGCCACCTTCAAAACCGCCTTTGCCGATGAAAATGTGAAGGTGTTTCATGATTCCCAGCCGCATATTCTGGATGAATGTCTGGGGATCAGCTACAGCCATTTTACCCATCCGAAACATGTGCGTCTTACCGGCGAGACCTTCGGCTGCCCGGACAATGAGGTGAAGGTGTTTATGGAACTGGTAAATCCGGAGGGCGCAAAGGTGCTGGCTTCCTACGATCACTATAACTGGAAACGGTACGCGGCCGTCACCAGAAATTCCTTCGGAAAGGGCACGGCCACCTATCTGGGCTGTGTGACCAGCGACGGGATGCTGCGGGAAATCCTGGCGGATGTGCTGCGGGAGGCCGGACTGTGGACGGCGGATCAGGAAGTGGAATTCCCGGTGATTATCAAGCGGGG
>DVIN01000046.1 GCA_018711275.1 Candidatus Pullilachnospira intestinigallinarum | reverse complement strand
TCTATGAAAAAGGAGTGCATGGACTGGCTCTCTGCGATGAACTCACTGCCAACCGGCCGGAGCGGCTGGCTCCCGACAACGCAGGCTGGGTGGATCTGGCTGTCCGCTGGATCCGCAGAAAACAGGCGGCTCCGGCGGACAGCCGGTAAAGTTAAAGCTTATCCCAGAGGCGCCAGCCTCAGGATCAGAGGGAACAGAAGGCTTACGGCCAGAATCATAAAGAGCTGCAGCCAGACAGTGCATTTGGGCATATCGGACATTTTATAGTAGCCGGTGCCGTAGGTCAGGAGAGTCACTGTGTCCAGGGGCAGCAGATAGCAGTTGCCGGCGGCCAGAGCCAGGATCAGCATGCCGAGAGCCGGGGAGTATCCGGCGGCCGCGCAGAGGGAAATCACCGGGGTGGCCATGAGGGTCACCAGGGAAGGAGCCACCGGGATCAGCACCAGAAGCAGGAAAACCAGCAGGGTGATAAATCCCAGGAAGATGGGCAGGGGTATCCGCGCGGAGGGCAGCAGCCCGGTGATCCAGGCGGAGACCCCGCTGGAGACCATGGCTCCGCCGATGGAGAGCACAGCGCCTACCAGGAAAAAGGAATCCCAGCTCACTTCCCGGAAAAACGAGCGGCAGTCCAGAACCTGGATGCCGGGCAGGAACATGGCGCAGCAGCCCAGAACTGCCACTACCATAACATTGATGGAGGGCACCCAGGAGGAAGCGATCCACAGTACCAGCATGACCAGGGTCAGGATCAGAACCTTCCGCTCCGCGCCCTGGATCTTTTTGGGAATCTCCGCTTCCAGTTTCTGCAGGAACGAATGAACCTGCTGCCGGTCGATCTCTGCCGGGCGGAAAACCAGAGAGGCCAGAAACCAGGCGGCGGGGAGCATCACCAGAGTCAGAGGAATGCCGTAGGCCATCCATTGTACAAAGGTAATGGTGGTGCCGGCGTGCTGTTCCAGCAGGCTGATGGCCAGCAGATTGATGGAGCTTCCGGCGGGAGTAATCATGCCGCCGATCATGCTGGCTACCGGGATAGCGATCATAAAAGCACGGCCGGTTCTTCGGCGATCCTCCTCCCGGTCATAAAACTCCAGAAATTTCAGCCCCAGGGCCATAAAGATGGCGCAGGTGGGCACGTTGGATACAATGGAGGAGAGAACAGCCGCGCAGACCATCATAGACAGCAGGATGGTGCGGATATTTCTGCCGAATTTCCGCAGGAGAAAAGCCAGCATCCGGGTGGTCAGGGGAACCTTCGCGAAAGCTTCCGCGATGCCGAAGGAGGCCAGTATGAAAAAGACCACCTGGTTGGAGAATCCGGATAAAGCCGCGTTGAAGGAGTCTGTGATTCCCAGCAGCGGAAGCAGAGCCACAAAAATCAGGCAGGTAATGATAATGGGAAGGGCTTCAAAGATCAGGAGGATCAGGAAAGCCGCTACCAGGCCGATGGCCCGGACGCCGGCGGCGCCCAGCTGTTCGGTTCCGGGGATCAGGCAGCTGATCAGAATGACGGCCGCGGCCAGCAGAAGACCGGTTAAATTTCGTTTGTTCATAGCGTAATCTCCCATAAATATAGCAGGGCAGTTCACTGCCCCTGCCTGTTTTTTTCAGCCAACGCCGTAGGTATCCAGGTTGTACCGGCGTATTTCATCGGTAATGAGCGGGCCTACATGGGGGAAAAGAGTGCCAGGCAGACCATAGGTAATGCAGGGGATAAAATGTCCTCCGGGTCCGTATTTTTCGCAGGCGCTCCGGACCTCTGCCCGGATTTCTTCCTCGGTGGATTCCTCCCGGTCGATCCAGGAATCGATGCCGCCCATAAGGACCATACGGCCCTGAAGCTGCTTCTGAAGGGCAGGAATATTATTAGTGTTCAAGGTACCCTGCCATACGTCAATGCCCAGTTCCACCATATCCTCCGCAATGGGTTCCAGGTAGCTGTCCCCGTGGTGAATCACCATAACGCCTTTGCTTTTGATGAATCCGTAGAATCTGGCGTACAGGGGTTTGAAAAATTCCCTCCAGGTATCCGGGGACATGAACAGGGAAGTTTTAGAACCCCAGTCGTCATGGGAGATAATAGCGTCCGGATGCAGATGCTCGATCAGCAGGGAGGCGTAGGTCATGCGGTATTCGCAGATGGCTTCCAAAAGCTCATGCATGGCTTCCGGCTCTTCCAGCAGGGCCATGCAGACATCCGAAAGTCCCATCAGATCGTGGGACTGCTCAAACATGCCGGTGCCCATGTAGCCCATGATCAGTTTGCCCTGGGCCCGCAGCCGGTCTGCTTCCTCCCGGGCGTCTTTCCAGAGCGCCGGATCAGAGCAGCGGCCGGCAATGTCCGGCACATGTACCTGCTCTCTCCAGCGGGTTACGTCTGTGCAGACCTTGTTCCACTCTGTGGGAAAGGCAAACAGCTGCTCTTCCGGCCAGGTAATGGTAACGCCCCAGGGATCCTGGGTGGTTTTTCCTTTTATGCGGTTTCCGCGGATGTAGCGGAACACGGGATCGCTGCGGACGGCTGCCAGAGCTTCGTAGTCGTTGACCAGCCGGTCAGGCTTTCCATCCGGTTTCAGAGTTTCCAGAAAATTTTCCTTTGCTGTCAGCATAATGCTCCTCCTTGTATTAATTTGTTATATACCTTCCTGATTATATCGGTCGATTTCATCCTCCAGAATTCGGTAGGTTTTGGGATAGATACTGGAACCGGGGCGCCCATAGGTCATGCTGGGAATAAAATGCCCTCCGGGGCCGTATGTTTCACAGGCTCTTCTGGCTTCTGCCCGGATTTCTTCTTCGGTGCTGTCCGCGCGGTCTACAATCGCCGCGTCAATGCCGCCCATGAGAACCATTCTTCCGGACAGCTGTTTCTGGAGAGCGGGAATGTTGTTGCTGGGAATTACGCCCTGCCAGATGTCAATGTGTATCTCGGCCATATCTTCCACAATGGGTTCCAGGAAGCAGTCCGCGTGGTGCATGGTAGTGACTCCGTGTTCTTTCTGATAGCGGTAGAAGGTTTCGTAATGGCCTTTAAAATATTCCCTCCACATTTCAGGCGCCAGAAACAGAGAATGCTTGGAACCCCAGTCATCGTGGGAGCAGATGATATCCGGATGAAGATGGTCTACCAGCAGCTGCATCCAGTGGAAGCGCCATTGGGCAATGGCGTCCACCAGCTCATGCATCGCTTCCGGCTCTTCATAGAAATTCATCAGTGTATCCTCAAATCCCATGAGAAAATGAAGCTGTTCAAAAATTCCGCAGGTCATCATCATCAGCAGCGCGTTTTCCCTGCGGTCTACAGACGCCGCTTTCGCTTCCGCCTGCGACCAGTCCGGGCAGTTTTTGTCCAGATCCGGGAATTTTACGTATTCTCTCCAGCGGGTCACATCCGGGCAGACTTTATTTTCCGAAGTCACATGGGGCATGGCTCCCGGAGCGTCCTCTGGAAACAGAATCTCTGTGCCGAAGGGATCCCGGCAGGACTGCCCTCGTTTTCGGTTTCCGTACATAAACTGATAGATTGGCTCGTCCACAAACAGATACGCAGGCCGGAACTGGTTGCAGAGCCGGTCCGGACTCCCGTGCGGTTTCAGAGTTTCCCTCCAGTTTTCCATTTCGGTCAGCATAGATTAGATTCTCCTTTTTTGGTGGGTTCCGCCTGAGGGTCAGGCAGAGGCTTTCTTTCTGGCAATTTCTTTTTCCATTTCAATGACCTTTTTATCGTTGAGACGGAAGAACAGCAGCGGTATCAGAGATACCAGCATGATAATGGTGAATACCCCGATGAACAGGAATTTTACGCCGGACTTTGCCTCGGCGGTCATGACCGTGGCGTTGGGATCGTAGGAGATCATGCCCAGCACAGCGGTAATGAGAACGCCCCGGACGGCAACGCCGATTTTAATAGCCAGAGAGCAGAAGGACATAACTACGCCTCTGGCGTTTCCGCCGGTTTTCCACTCGCTGTAGGTTCCGCACATGGAATACAGATTGGAGGTCAGACCGTAGGCGATGCCGAAACTCAGCTGGGCCAGGAACAGGAATACCACCACCAGCATGACTTTTGCCGGCAGGAAATAGCAGATGCCCAGGAATACCGCGCAGCCTGCGCAGCCCAGCAGGGAGGTCATCTTGCTGCCCAGTTTTTTGGCAATGTAGGTGGAGAAGAAGGATCCGATCACAGACCCGGCGTAGAACATAACCAGAAGCCAGGACATAACGGAGGAATCCTCCAGTACCACCTTGGCGTAATAGGTGGCAGTGGCCGCGATGCCATAGTAGGCGATCAGGCGAATGGCGTCATGGGCCAGGATGGCGATCAAGTGCGGATTGGTGGCGATACACTTGCCCATATCCTTAAAGGAAACCGCTTTCTGTCCGGCGGACACATCTGTGTCGTAGCCGCTGGTAACTGCGTAATGAATGAAGTAACAAATCATGTACAGCACACAGGCGATCAGAGCAATGACAGTGTAGGCCGTCACTCCGGAGAAGATGGCCAGGAAGGCGGTACCCAGATAGGGGACCAGGACGGAGGCCACGATCTTGCCCAGGGAAGATCCCATGGCGATCCGGGCGGAGAGGAAAGAACGCTCATCCGCGTCATCCGTCAGCACCGGGATCAGATTCCGGTTTGCCGTCCAGGCAATGTTCCAGATAAAGTGGCTGAGCACATAGCCTATGCCGATGATGAGACCGGCCATGGTGTCGCCGCCGATCTTAGTAAAGCAGAAAATAAAGAACACCGTCACCACAGGCGGGCAGTACAGCAGCCATTTGCGGTATTTTCCTACTTTAAAGTGAACCTTGTCAATGACAATGCCGGCGATAACGGCGCTGATGGCGTCCGCCAGAGCAGTAAAGCCGGTAATAAAAGCGGTAATGGCCAGCGGAAGCTGAGCCACATCTGTAAGGAAGAAGACCAGGAAGGAGGTCTCCATGGTAGACATGACAGAGAAACCGATCTCTGAAATGCCCCAAACGGTTTTGATTTTTTTGTTGATTCTGTTAATTGTCAACATCCCCTTTCTCACTAAAATCTCGGCGTCTGATCGCGTCCGCTTTGTAATTTTCAGTATAATTCAAGGCAAAAAGAAAGAAAACAGACAGAATGCTTGATCCAGAGCCTGTTTTCTTTTGGCATATTGCACAAGTTTGGAGGTTATTCGGATTTTTTTTCGAGAAATATGTGGTATGTCAGAAAAAGCCGTACTTTTTCGGAACTGCTGGAGAGATCCGCCCCGGTCAGCTGATGGATCTTGTCCAGCCGGTACATGAGAGAATTCCGGTGAATGTACAGTTCCCTGGCAGTCCGCACGACATTTTCACCGCAGAGCAGGTACTGGTACAGGGTTCTGGCCAGTTCCGTGCGGTTTTCTTTATCGTACTGGATCAGAATTTCCACCGCCGGGTGGGAGAAAACCGGAGCAGACCCGGATTCAATGAGAATTCTGCACAGGTGGGGCACGGCAATCTCAGAATAGCTGCGGATGGAAGCAGCAGCCTCCTGTTCCAGGGCAAAGCTCAGGGCGGTTCTGGCCTGGCGGTAATAGCACTGCAGATGTTCGAAACATTCCTGTCCGGAAAACATTTCGCTGATCCCGGCAGTGCTGCCGAAATCCTGAAGGACTGACTGGATCTGTTCTTTGGCCCCTTCGGTGGGAGACAGAAGATGAGCCTCCGGTATCCGGCTGCTGTTAATGATCACCACCACCTGTTCCCGGTACAGGAAAGCTTTGCAGCAGCTTTTGGACTCCAGTACCTGGATCTCCAGATCCAGCATGCTTTTGGTAAGAGCCTCGCTGTCTCTGCGTCCCAGTACTGCCAGGCAGAAGGTATCCGCCGCATCCCAGGAGATCTTCTGAAACACGGATTCCAGCATCTTCAGGTTTTTTGGATCAAAACCTTCAATGAGATCCACAAAATAGCCGTCATAAAACCTTCCCAGTGTGGACAGATAGCTGCTGTCGTGGCTCAGCATCTTGGCCAGGGCATTTCCGAAAAATTCCGCGATTTCCACTTCATATTCACTGAGTTTCGTGTAGGTGCCGAGAATATAGAAATGGCCCAACAGCCCTTTGGAGTAGGTAATGGCCTTGCTTACAAAGGTAAAGCCGAAGGGAGCCGGCTCTGATACAATAAAGGCCCTTCTCATTTTGTTCATGAGATCCAGAAGTCCGTTTTCCTCCATCCCCAGGATCAGCTGAATGGGGTGGTGGCCGTGCCGGTACTGATAGCGCCAGATGGCGGACATATCCTCCATATCCGGATCTTTTCGGATGACCTGCATCCGGAAGCTGCAGTCGCAGAGATACCAGGGATTGGGCGTTACCTCATCCAGGAGTTCAAAAATTTCAGGCAGACTGCGCTTTTCCAGCATATACTGCCGGACTTTGTCCCCCCCAGGTATGGAAAAAAGAAAAAATATCCGCGATCTGGTTCAGGATTTCATAGCGATTGTCAGATTCCCGGATCAGCAGGATCGGCAGGTGTTTCGGCGGCTCCGCGGTTCCGCTGAACCAGACAAGCCCCACATGGTTGTCCTGTTTCATCCCGCGGAAAACATCTCTGGGCGTGTCCGGAGGACAGAGGTACAGAGTTCCCTCCCGGGCAGTCTGCCCGGCAAAGATCTGAAAAGAATCAAAGAAAGGATTGCGCAGGTGATTCAGCTGCACATCGGACCGGATGCCGGATTCAAAAAGACGGTTTTGGATGAATTTCAGGGAGATTTTCATGGGTCACTCCTTTTATCAGACGTATAGAACGCCGGGCGGACCGGCGCTTTACGTGCATTGATTATACAATAATCATACACAGATTGAAACGGTTTTCCTATGTCGGACTGCCCAAGACGAAAGAAAGCAAATTGGGCACAGTGCACGATGTGGGAACTTCCGGCAGCAGATATACTTGCAGTACATGATCGCGGACGCTTGCAGAACTGTAACAGATTATTTTGATTTTCGTGTGAAAGGAGCTGCTATGCGTAAATATTTTAGTGAAGACGAAATGAAAATCGTCGGGGAATATCCCTCGGCGGCAGGTTTTTTTGGAAAACCGCAGCCAAGCTGTCCCAAGTATAACCGGCCGGTAACTTCCAGAGAGAATTTTGAGATGATGCTGCGGGGGGAGGTGCCCTACTGGGCGCCTAACCTTCTTTGCGACTGCAACCTGCTGCAGCCGCTGGTGATGAAGGATGCCGCCGCCCGCTCTTTTGGCGGTATAGACTGGTTTGGCATTGACTGGCAGTTTGAGGAGGCCTCCGGCGCGCCCATGGTACGTCCGGGTACCAGGCGTCTGTCTTCTCTGGAAAACTGGCGGGAGGAACTGGTGTGGCCGGATCTGCAGGCCATTGACTGGGAGAAGGACTACAGAGAGAATTTCGGCAATCTGCCGGAGGACCGCCCCAATATATTCCTGATTGTCAATGGATGCTTTGAGCGTCTGGCAGATCTGACGTCCTTTGCGGACGCTTTCTGCTATCTTATTGAGGAGCCGGAAGAGCTGAACGCTTTCTTCACCAGGCTTACGGACTGGCATATCGAATTGATTCAGATCGCCAGAACCTATTATCACGCGGATATGATCCTGTTTCATGACGATATGGGTACTCAGAGATCGACGTTTTTTTCAACAAAGATGTATGTGGAACTTCTCCAGCCCCATTACAAACGGATGACAGAGGCCATCCGCCAGCTGGGCATGCATGCGGCGGCTCATTCCTGCGGGTGTATCGGCGCGCATATTCCGGAATTTATCAACAGCGGATTTGAAATGTGGGAAGGGCAGCAGAACGCCAACGACTGTCCCGCACTTATGAGACAGTACGGAGACCGGCTGGGACAAATTGAAATGCTTACGGAGACGGCGGAGGCCTCCAGTCTGGAACAGGTGAAAGCCATTATAAAGGGCCGGCTGGAGACGGTAGGCGCCACCGGACGCTATATGTGCCGTCTGTATGACCGGCCGGAGCGGATGACTGCCTCCCATGAATACATGTACCGGCTGAGCCGCCAGAAGTACGACCGTCTGTATGAAGAGAGAAATCCTTCCTTCCGGGAGAGCTGACCCATGTACGAAGAATTATATGAATCGATTCCGGATCCGGACGCCTACCTGCGGCGGCTGCGGATGCCCCGTCCGGGCGCTTTGAACCGGGAGTATCTGAACCGCCTGGTCTATGCGCACCAGAGATATGTGGTGTTTGAAAATCTGGATCCCTTTGTGTATCACAGGCCGGTGTCCCTGGGGATCAGAGATCTTTATGAGAAACTGATTGTCAGAGGCCGGGGAGGGTTCTGCTTTGAGCTTAATGCTCTGCTGACGCAGCTTCTGCGGGATCTGGGATACCAGGCTTACGGCTGCATGGCCCGGATTCTGCGGAATAAAGATTTCATCCCGCCGGTACTTCACCGGGGGATCCTGATCCGTCTGCCGGAACAGCTGTATTTCTGCGATGTAGGGTACGGCGGTCCTATGCCTCCGGGGGCCATCGCGGTGGAAGAGGGAGCGGAGCTGAAAGCCCGGGGAGAATCCTACTGGATGGAGAGGGCGGATGAAATCTGGTGGACCGTCAGCCGCCTGACCTCCGCAGGGCTGGAGGAAAAAGTTATACAGTTTTATACGGTTCCACAAAGAGAAGTTAATTTTCTTCCGCTCAGCGGTTACTGCGCCCACAGTCCGGATTCAGTGTTTACCCAGAAACTGTTTTTGAACCGGAGGACAGAGGGAGGCAGCGTGAACATCCTGGGGGATGTATTTACCCGTGTGGAGCAGGGGGCGGAGACCAAAAGCAGGATCCGCGGCAGGGAAGAGCTGCTTCACATCATTAAAACCGAATTTGATATAGATCTGTCCGGGGAAGAAATCCCGGGGATCTGAGGAGGAGCTGCGGCTCCTCTTTTTTCTTTAGATTATGGTGAAGATTGAATTGCTTTTCATAACTTTTTCCAACGGCGCTTGATAGCTGTCTGCAACGCTATAAATGACATCCTCCGCACGTTTCACGCTGCCCTTATAGAAAACGATTGCCTAGTTAGGATTATACTTTCCCACAGGCGTAGAAATATAGAATCCAGACTGAGCCGATTCTTCGCATACAAAAGAGGTACCCGACAAAAGATCGTCTTTGGACTTAATTTGTTCCATAACGCCGCTTTCAACTTTAAAATAAATCTTTGAAAAGAAAATGTAAAAAAATCAGAAAATCTTATTTTATAGAGATTAAAAATATTTGGAGTTAGATATTGCTATTGGCTTATATGAGATACGTCTGCACGATTTCGAAAAAAGTTCCGAGAACTCAAAAATATTATCGCAGTATTTAACACACTATGGTATACTGGAAAAGTATACTGGATACCAATAGTTTTGATTTTAATGAAAGGATACCCTTATGGCGATTTCCTATAAAAAACTATTCAAATTAATGATAGACAAAGATATGAAAAAGAAGGATTTACGCACATTAACAGGTGTGAGCTATTCTACATTACTAAAAATGGAAAATGGAGAATATGTAAGTCTGGATGTGCTTGACCGGATATGCCGGAGTTTACATTGTCAGTTAAGTGATATTGCGGAAGTCCTGCCGGATGCATGTTCGGATAA
>DVIN01000045.1 GCA_018711275.1 Candidatus Pullilachnospira intestinigallinarum | reverse complement strand
ATGGAAGCATAGCTCAGCTGGGATGAGCGTTCGCCTCACACGCGAGAGGTCATGGGTTCGAGCCCCATTGCTTCCATTTTTTGGGGCATTAGCGCAGTTGGGAGCGCGCCACATTCGCATTGTGGAGGCCGTGGGTTCGAATCCCATATGCTCCACTGTATACACTCCCCCGGTTTTGTCCGGAGAAGTGTTCAGGTTTAACAAAAATGTGCAGATATAGTTCATCGGTAGAACGCTAGCTTCCCAAGCTGGAGAGACGGGTTCGACTCCCGCTATCTGCTTATTGCAGGCCGGAAACGTTGCAGATTCAGCGTTTCCGGCTTTTTCATGCCAACAAACTTATCTGCGGCGTATGCTTTCCATATCGATCATTGGTAAACGGAGGCACCTTTTAACGGAAAGAAGGAAAAGATTACCGTGAATAATCATCAACCTGTGAAATGAACAACAAGAAAATGGAAATGGCAACGCAAAGGTAGCAGAACATGATAAATCACAAATCCCGCTGTCTGAAAAGCCGAAGACCTGCTGCGAAAACACAGAGTTTGGGATCGTATCACAGAGAATGATGTCGTAGTACGGCTGGAAATACCAAAGTATCGATTCTAACCGTAGAATAACCTGTCGCTATACGGCTGAAAATGCCAAAGTGCGGAATCTAACCGTAGTATAGCCAACTGTGGTACGGCCGAAAACACAAAAATGCGGAATCTAACCGTAGTATAGCCAACTGTGGTACGGCTGAAAATGCCAAAATGCGGAATCTAACCGTAGTATAGCCAACCGTGGTACGGCTGAAAATGCCAAAGTGTGGAATCTAACCGTAGTATAGCGAGTGGTGATACGGCTGAAAATACAAAAATGCGGAATCTAACCGTAGTATAGCCAACTGTGGTACGGCTGAAAACATCAAAGTGCAGATTCCAACCGCAGAAAAGCGAGTGGTGGTACGGCTGAAAATACAAAAATGCAGATTCTAACCGTAATATAGCCAACTGTGGTACGGCTGAAAACATCAAAGTGCAGATTCCAACCGCAGAAAAGCGCGTCGCAATACGGCTGAAAATTGCAATGTGTCGACTCTAACCGTTGAAAAGCAAGATATCATACAGTAAAAATACCAAAAACCGTGGCTCTACCGTAAAAGCCGTCAAATGACTGACACAGCACAAACACCATTTACCGCAGAAAATGCCTGAATCTGCTTATAATTATAAAATAAGTATTTTCCGGGCAAAGAAAAGGGCCATCACATCCCTGCGACGGCCGCGTATGAAGAAGAAAATTTATGTAAAAAAGGGAGGGCCCTTTGTTGTCTCCTACTATACGGGGAAGTTGTGTCAAAACTGTGTCCCCTTGATAAAGAAATTCTGAAGAAATCTAAAATATTTTCTTCACTCCGCCAATCGGACAGAAGAAAATTCTCTACCCCTGTCTGCCGTCATACCGCACACAGCGCCCGCTATCCCGGAGGATGGCGGGCGCTGTGTCCTAAATGTCTCTGGCAATATCCCCTGGCATTTTCAGGAAACCAGACTGGAAAACGTATTTTTCCCGGCGATGCCGTCCACTGAAAGGCCGACTGCCCTCTGGTAATCCCGAACCGCCTTCTCCAGACCGCTGCCGAAGATTCCGGGGCTTTCCACGCCTCCGGCATCGTATCCTTTCAGCATCAGCAGGATTTCCAGAGCCGTTACCATATACTGGCTTTCTCCCCGGCGGACGGTGTGACTGTTCATGGCTGCCAGGGTGCGGCTCCCCACGATGCCGTCCACCGAAAGGCCGGAACCATAATCCAGGTTCATGGCATTCTGCCACACTTTGATTCCGGCTTTTTTCGTGGCGGATCCCCGGATCCCGTCGGCGGCAATCCCGGCGCCGCAGAAGTTATTAGCGTGAATCTGGCCCGCTCTGACAATATCCGAACCTCCCGCCGTCTGACCTCCCGATGAGGAATTCCCGGAAGAAGCGCCACCGGAGGAACCGCCGGAAGAAACACCGCCGGTATTTCCGGAAGTATCTCCCGATGACCCGGAGGAAATCAGTTTTTTAAACTCTTCCCAGGTATGGGATCCGGTATTGTACACATAAGGATTGGGGCAGGTTTTCCCTGTCACATCGTGATGGCGGATCACATGGTCTGCCGGAACCCCGTATTTTTTCATCAGCATTTTCACCAGTTCGGCTGCCGCTTTCACGGTGGCATCCTCAAAATACCAGTCCTTATCGGAGGCATTCAGGCGGGACGTATCTTTTTTCCGCACGCACATCTCAATTCCCAGGGAATTGGCGTTGCGGCATTCCGGGTGTACATAGGAACTGGCACCGCAGTGCCAGGCAATATTCTTATCCTCCACACTCTGCCACACGGAACCGTCAAAATCCACATAGTAATGAGCCGACGCTCCCCGGTTTCCTCCTCCGTAATATTCGCAGTTGGCTTTCGCCCCTCCCAGGGCTCCCACATAATGGATCACAATATATTTGATCCGGGAGGTGCTCCCGGGCGTATAGTTATAGCTGGAAATCATCCTGTGAATTTCCATGAATCCATCCTCCTCCTTCCTGATTGCCGGCCGGATGGCCGGAAGGGAATCCGCAAAGATTTTCCGGATTCGCAGGATCCTGCCCTGGCGCTCTCCAACACAGGTATCCCGCTGCTATACTATATTCATTTTTTCGCCCGTCTGCCATCACAGAGCAATCTCATTCCTGACACGGCACCGGCCAGGATACATCCGATATGCCAGATATGCCATTCACCTGTTCGGAGATTTGCGCTATGGCCGTTCCTGTCGGCCCACGCGCCACAGCCGGTACACCTGTTCCGCGGCGGCAGCAAGGTTTTCCCTCGCCCGCCCGGGTTCCATGGCTTCTTCCAGAGTCATCGGCCCCTGGAGTATGGGAAACATGGCGTCGATTCCCTCCTGGTGGCAGGCACGGGCTTCCGGCAGCACACTTCCGCCCAGGGCGATCACCGGCTTTCCGTACTTTTTGGCCAGTCTGGCCACACCCACCGGTGTTTTCCCCATGGAGGTCTGACCGTCCAGTCTTCCTTCCCCCGTGATCACCAGATCCGCCGTCCGGATCTGTTCCTCCATACCGGTTTCCCGCAGCACAATGGAAATTCCCGGCTCCAGGGAAGCGCCCAGAAAAGAAGCGAACGCAAATCCCATTCCTCCCGCGGCGCCGGCTCCCGGCGCATCCGCATCGGCGTTGGGAAGGGTCTGCCCGGCAAGTCGGGCAAACTGTCTCAGCCATCCGTCCATCTCTTCGATTATCCGGGAATCCGCTCCCTTCTGGGGACCGTACACAGCGCTGCAGCCGGAGGGACCGCACAGCGGATTCGTCACATCGCAGGCCACCAGGAACTGACACTCGCCAAGCTGCGGTATCCTGTTTTCCGTGCGAATCTGACGAAGGCAGGCCAGACCGGAACCTTTTCGCGGGATGGGCCTGCCTTCCCCGTCCAGCAGTTCATACCCCAAAGCCTGAAGCATCCCGGCTCCGCCGTCATTGGTGGCACTGCCTCCGATGCCGATGATCAGCTTCCTCAATCCACAGGCAACTGCATCCCGGATCACCTCCCCTACTCCATAGGTGGTAGTCTCCAGAGGATTTCTCCGGTTCTCCGGCACCAGAGGCAGCCCCGCCGCTCCGGCCATTTCGATGATGGCCGTCCGTTTTCCGGGAATCACCCCGTAAGTACATTCCACAGGATCGCCCAGAGGTCCTGTCACCTGTATGGTGCGGAACCTCCCTGACATGGCCTCCGTCATGGCCTCCACCGTTCCTTCCCCGCCGTCCGCCACCGGGCAGACAACAACCTCCGCATCGGAATCGGCCCGCCATATCCCTTCCGCCGCCGCTTCCGACGCCTGCCGGGAAGACAGGCTGCCTTTCATGGAATCAATGGCCGTCACAATTTTCATCTGTCTTCTGTCCTCTCTTTCCGGGTTCCCGCCAAAGAATGCCGGTTTTGTCCCCGTCACGTTTCTCCGGCGGGAGTTCCCCAATTTATTCCATATAGCCGCCCTTCATGGGAGATACCGCCCGTTCCGCAAAGAGTTTCAGAACCCCTTTGTCATATCTCAACGGACGCGGCTTCCAGCTTTTTTTCCGTTCCCGGAGAATTTCCCGCATCTCATCGGGAGATTTTTCCTGATTCTTCACGCCCACCAGTTCCAGGCGTCTTCCCGGAATATCCAGCCGGATCAGATCGTCCTCCTCTACCAGGGCAATGGGACCGCCCTGGGCTGCTTCCGGAGAAATGTGCCCCACCGCAGGGCCTTTGGAGGCCCCGGAAAACCGCCCGTCTGTCAGCAGGGCGATGCTTGCCCCCAGCTCCTCATCGGAAGCGATGGCCTCCGTGGTGTAAAACATTTCCGGCATCCCGCTGCCTGCGGGGCCCTCATAACGGATAATCACCGCATCCCCGGGACGGATTTCATGGGTGAGCACCGCGTGGATGGCGTCCTCCTCACAGTCGAAGGGGCGGGCCCGCAAAGTGGCCTGAAACATGCTGCGGGGCACCACGGTGTGCTTTACCACAGCCCCCTCCGGCGCCAGATTTCCCTTCAGGATCGCGATGCTTCCGTCTGTACCGAAGGGGCGGTCAAAGGGACGGATCACATCCTCCCGGCACAGCCCCAGCTTCTTCAGATATGCCTCCCCCTCCTGATAATAACCGTTCTTTTTCAGATCCTCCAGATTTTCCCCCAGAGTTTTTCCGGTGACCGTCCGCACATCCAGATGCAGCATGGAACGGATTTCCTCCATTATCCGGGGTACGCCTCCGGCGTAGTAGAAATACTGGGCCGGCCATCTGCCCGCCGGCCGGATATCCAGCAGATAATGAGCGCCCCGGTGAAGCCGGTCAAAGGTTTCCCCGTCGATGGAAAGGCCGAATTCCCTGGCTATGGCCGGCAGGTGCAGCAGCGAATTGGTGGATCCGGAGATCGCCGCATGCACCATAATGGCATTTTCAAAGGATTCCATGGTGACAATCTTGTCCGGCGTCAGATTTGCTTTTGCCAGCCGCACCGCCTGGCGGCCCGCCTCAAAAGCGTACTCCCGCAGCTTCCCACTGGTGGCCGGGAGAAGGGCGCTTCCCGGCAGCGCCAGTCCTAAAGCCTCAGCCATAATCTGCATGGTGGAGGCGGTTCCCATAAAGGAGCAGGCTCCGCAGGAAGGGCAGGCGTTCTGCTTGTAATACTCCAGTTTTTCCGGGCTGATCTCCCCGCGCTGACACATGGCGCTGTAAGCGCCGATCTGCTCCAGCGTCAGAAGATCGGGGCCTGCGTCCATCACGCCTCCCGGCACCGCCACCGAAGGAATATTGATTCTTCCCATGGCCATCAGGTGCGCCGGCATACTCTTGTCGCAGCTGGCGATAAACACGCCGCCGTCGAAAGGCGTTGCTCCTGCGTGGATTTCCATCATGTTGGTCATCATATCCCGGGAAGCCAGCGAGTAATTGATCCCATCGTGTCCCTGAGATTCCCCGTCACAGATATCGGTACAGAAATACCTGGCCCCGTAACCTCCCTCTGCCGCCGCTCCCTTCTTTGCCTCCTGGGAAAGCTCCAGCAAATGGACGCTGCCCGGATGGCTGTCCCCAAAAGAGCTCTCAATGAGAATCTGCGGTTTTCCCAGATCCTCCGGCTTCCAGCCGCTTCCCAGACGAAGCGGGTCCATCTCCGGCGCGATTTTCCTGATTTCCTGACTTTTCATCATCTGTCTTACCCCCATTTCCATCTTACTTTTCCGGCAGCGAAAAGGAAGCCTGTGCTTATACCTGATTTCACCGCATCCGCCCCTTCCTGTTAAAAATACAGACGCCCGGGCCGTTTTGCCTGAAGGGCGTCTGTATCCTGCCGAATCGATGCAACCGATTTATCCTTTTATAATTTACTCCACCTCGTTTACAGAAGCTTCCTTATTCATGTACGCCATGGCATTGGACAAAGTGGTCTGGCTGATGGCTGCCAGCGCCTCCTGGGTGAAGAAGCCCTGGTGGGAAGTGATCACCACATTGGGGAAGGAAAGCAGGCGGGCGGTAACAGAACTTTCCAGGATCTCATCCGACCGGTCCTCAAAAACGTTCCGTTTCTCCTCCTCATATACATCCAGTCCCACCGCAAAGAACTTTCTGGCACGGATTCCCTCAATCAGATCATCGGTTTTCACCAGTCCGCCCCGGGAGGTATTCACCAGGATCACCCCATCCTTCATTTTCTGGATGGTATCCCGGCTGATCAGGTGATAGGTCTCATCGGTCAGCGGGCAGTGCAGGGAAATCAGATCACTCTGCGCCAGCAGCTCGTCCATGGTCACATAAGTGACAAAATCCAGAGACGGGTTCTGGTACTGATCATAGGCGATGACCTTCATGCCGAAACCATGGCAGATCCGCGCCATGGCCGCGCCGATTTTTCCGGTTCCCACAATACCGGCGGTTTTCTGATAAAAATTCACGCCCAGCATGCCGCCAAGACTGAAATCATTTTCCCGTACTCTCACATACGCCTTGTGAATCTTCCGGTTGGCGGCCAGGGCCAGCGCCATGGCATGCTCCGCCACTGCCTCCGGGGAGTAGCCCGGCACCCGCAGCACGCGGATCCCGCACTCTTTGGCCTTCTCGATATCCACGTTGTTAAATCCGGCGCAGCGCATCAGGATCAATCCTACGCCCCGCTGGTGAAGAATCTCCACGGTCTCGGTTCCCACATCACAACTCACAAAAGCGCACACCGCGTCATACCCTTTGGCCAGTTTCGCGGTGCTGGGACCCAGCTCCGATTTCAGATAATCAATCTGGATCTCCGGAAAATTCACCAGCTCCCGGTTGAAAGACTCTTTATCATAGCTTTTCGCATCGTAAAACAGAATTTTCAGCATAACAATACCTCCTGCGATCTTTTTTTCTTATTATACCTTTTGACAACGTTCTTGTATACCAAAGCTTTCAATTTCTTTTTATTTATTACATGATTGCCTGGTATTCCCGGAGATCTCCTGATTTCTGCAACCCATGTTGCCGCATTATTTTCTGAATTTTCCCTTTATGTGTGGTATTTTTCCGAAATATATTGTATAATATTCCCATAAAAATCATTGGTTTCCATTCAGCCTGTCAGAAGGCGGAAAGGAGGTTTGTTATGAGCCGAAAAGTGATTACCATCAACCGGATGTACGGCAGCAACGGACGGAAAATCGGAAAGCTGCTGGCAGACGCACTGAATATCCATTTTTATGACAAGGAACTGATCCGGATTGCCAGTGAGCAGAAGGGCATTCCCTATGAGGAGCTTCTGAAGGTGGATGAAAAAAGGGCCAGCCAGTGGCGCTACCCGGTGGAAAGCGAATTCCAGATGCAGCCCCAGTATCACTTCTATCCCATGAACGATGTGCTGTTTTCCGCGCAGAGTGAGATTATCACCGAGCTGGCCAAACGGGAGGACTGCGTGATCGTGGGCCGGTGCGCCAACCATATCCTGGGCGATCAGTGCCGCAGCGTTTTCATTTTCTCTCCCTTCGATGTACGGGTGAAAAATATCGAAGAACGCCTGGGCCGGAGCAGCAAAAGCGCCCGCTCCCTGGTAAAAAAGATGGATAAGGAACGCCGGATCTATTACGAGTATTTCACTGACTGCAAATGGACGGATATGACACAGTATGATCTGTGCATTGACAGCAGCCGGTTCACCCTGGAAGAAGTTGTTACTCTGCTGAAAACACTGTAGACAACGTACTGCTGCCATTTCTTTTTCTGCGAAAAACGGCGGCCCCAGACAACAGGGGCCGCCGTTTTTTCATAGCTTATGGATTGACTGCTTACCGGCAGGCCATCTCGTACATGGCCGCCGCGCTGATCTGCAGAGACTTCATGAGAGTCTCCACTTCCATATATTCATCTGGCTGGTGGGCCACTTCCAGTCCTCCCGGAAATCCGGGGCCGAAAGCCACCATATTCTTAAATGCCTTGGCATAGGTTCCGCCTCCGATGGCCAGGGGCTGATCGTCCCTGCCGGTGGCCTCCCGGTATACCTTCATCAGCTTCTGTACCAGCTCCGAATCTTTCGGAACATACAGAAGAGGGGCGGAAGTTTTGTTCAGCACCTGCAGGCCATAAGCAGCAGCCGCGGCCTCTGTATGCTTCTGTACTTCCCCGGGCAGCGCGTTTTTGGGATACCGGATATCCAGCGTCAGGCTCATTTCCTTTCCGTCGTAGCGCACCACGCCCAGATTCACCGTGGTCTCGCCGGTTTCCTCATCCACATAGCGGATCCCCAGCGTCTCACCGTTGGTCTCATTTCCCAGCTTTTCCAGGATAAAATCCATCATTCGCTGGAAATCGCCGCCGAATTTCACACCTTTTACAGCCTGAAGAAGACGTACTGCCGCATTGACCCCCAGCTGGGGCGTGCTTCCGTGGGCGCTGACGCCCTCCGCCTCCACAACGGTCATTCCATCCTTCCTGGTCACCGTGATACCGTCTCCTTCGGCCACAGGGATGTCTCCCTTCACGGTCAGCGTGCAGCGGGGCGTCACCACATTGGCCGCCGTGCCGCCTGCAAAGCTCACCACGGTCACCTCACCCGGATCCGTCACCGGCTTTCCCAGGGTGTAATTGGTCATACCCTTTTCGCAGAAAATACAGGGATACTCCGCGTCCGGCGTAAATCCCATCACCGGCAGTTCCTCTCCCTGGTCAATATAATACTGCACGCAGGAGGAACCGCATTCCTCATCCGTGCCGAACATGATCCGGATTCTCCGGTCAATGGGAAGCTTCAGATCCCGGATGGCTTTCAGCGCAAAGAATGCGCCGATGGTGGCTCCCTTGTCGTCGGAGACGCCGCGGCCATACATTCTGCCGTCATGAATCTCGCCGCCAAGGGGCGGATACGTCCATCCTTCCCCAAGCGGCACCACATCCAGATGTCCCAGCACGGCCACCATCTCTTCACCTTCGCCATACTCGGCCCAGCCCACGCGGTTTCCCACATTGCCGGTACGAAATCCCAGCTTTTTCCCCAGTTCCAGCGCATAATCCAGCGCCGCCTTCGGCCCTTCCCCGTAGGGGGCATCCGGACCTGGTTCTCCCTTCACGCTGTTGATGGCCACACAGCCCCGGATGGCTTCCAGGATCTCTTCCTGCATGGAAAGAACCTTTTCATTTAATTTCTCATAGCTCATTACGCAAGCCCCACTTTTTCCAGAATATCCTTCAGCGCCGCTCTTACCGGGGAATCCTCCGGCAGATCCACGATGGGCTTTCCGTCGCAGTCATACTGATAGATCGTGTCGTCATGGGGAACCACACCCAGAAGCTCCAGCCCCTGGTTTTTGATTTCCTCCAGGGTGCCTGCATCCAGTTTGCCCTGGGGCGCCCGGTTTACCACCAGACCCACTTTTCTGGGATGCATCTTGATCTCATCCATCAGCTTCGCGATTCTTCCGGCCGCCTGCACGCCTCTTCTGGAGCAGTCGCTGACCAGAATGGCCACCTCCATGGAGGGCAGAATTCCACGGCTGATATGCTCCATGCCGGCCTCATTGTCCACCACCACATAGGGGTAATGGCTCTGCAGCCGCTGCACCTGGGTCTGCACCAGTCCGTTGACAAAGCAGTAACAGCCCTGGCCCTGGGATCTTCCCATCACCATCAGGTCGAAATCATCCTCTTCCACCACGGCGTCCTGCATCCGCATCTCCAGATAGTCCGCCTTGCTCATGCCTGCCGGGATCTTCACGCTGCTGTCCATGCCCGCGCGTTCGATCTCCTCCCGCAGCTCTCCCAGTGTGGGGCCGGTTTCCACGCCCAGCACCTCATTCAGATTGGAATTGGCGTCCGCGTCCACCGCCAGCACCGGTCCTTTCCCGGTTTTGCAAAGATATTGAATCAGCAGACCGCACAGAGTGGTTTTTCCCACTCCGCCTTTTCCTGCCACAGCAATCACATGTCCCATAATCATTTCCTCCTGTTCTGTAACCTTCCGCCCTCCTGTATTTCAGTCACAGACGAAGGCGTCAAACGCCTCCGCTGACCGGCGGAAGAATATTCTCTCTCCGGCGGCAGCCGGAGCGCATTGACTTGCTCTGTCATTGATTATATAATATGAAGCGAAAAATACAATCAACAATTTTCTTATTTTGTTCATTTTTTGCTTACTTATCCCTGAAAACATAAGGAGGAACCCATGAATCGGGACAAACAGAAAAAAACAACCAAAAATACGCTTCGGACCCGGAGCACCCGGAACACCATCCGCAGCGCGCTGCTGGCCCTGCTGGAGCATACGCCCTATTCCGGAATCACCGTGACCGCCCTGTGCCGGCTGGCACGGATCAACCGGGGCACCTTTTATCTTCATTACTACGATCTGGAGGATGTGCTGGACGATATTCTGGAGGAAATGCTCCAAAACACCGCCGGCGTCTTTTCCTATCTGTTTCACCCCGAAAAGTCCAGAGAATGCCGGGCCTGCGCCCTGTGTGCCAGCGTCCATCAGGACGTCCGGTACCGGCTGCTGTTTCTGGACCCCTCCATCTCTCCCAAAATTCTGAAAAAGCTCTCCGCCCTGTACAAAGAAAGCTATGTCACCTACCTGATGTCCCACAGCCTGCTGACCTTCCAGGAAGCGGAGGCCATTTTCAGCTTTCAGATGAACGGCTGCCTGGCGGTGAACCGGATGATGCTGGAAAATCACTGTCCTGACTGGCAGCAGATCCAGCGGGTGCTGGACGGTTTTATCCGGGCGGGCCTGGAACACTATCTGATTCACGACCAGAGGGACGATTATCCCTGGCCGGGACAGAAGATCTGAGCCTACAGCTATGCCTGCTCCAGATATTGCTTTAAAAATTCATAGATCTCCGTGTCAGTGGGCGGACATCCCTTCAGATGGCAGCGGAAATGGGAGGTACACTGGCCGATCCCCAGCTCTCCCGTCTTCCCCCGGAAGCCCTGCCCGATACAGATTCTGGCATCCAGTTTTTTCAGGAGTCCCTCTCTTTTCAGTCTGTCCAGGGCGGGAATCAGATAACCGTAGCAGGCGCTGCAGGATTCCACTTCCTCCACCACATCCTGAACCTCCAGAATCTTTCGTTTCCGGGGGATCTTTGCCTCCCGCTCGGGCCGGTTCAGCTCCCGGACGCGGGCCGCCTTCCAGTCGTCCGTCCCGGCCCCCAGGGCCGCGGCCATGGAAATATACGGTACTTCCTCCACCGGATATCCCATCAGATGGCACACCCAGGCGTCACAGAGCACCGGATCGACGGCCGCCATCAGCCGGTTTATGACCACCGGATTTCCTCCGTCCTCAAAATCCCAGTCTCCGCAGATATTATCCACCACAATGAAATCCTGACGGATTCCCACTGCCAGATGGGCGATGGGCCCGTGAAGCCCCTGGGAATGAAAACGTCGCTTTTCCCTGTTGGGAATCAGCCCTTTCATGTTTTTCAGCGCGCAGGTGATTTTCGTCTGGCAGTGCCCCTTCATCACCGGCACATTGATAAGAAAATCCAGCTGCTTTGCCTGATCACAGATGGACAGCTCCATCCCCGCACAGTCATAAACCGAGGCCGTATCCTTCTGCATGTCCAGAAACGGTACGCCGTATGTTTCCGAAATCCGGTCATAACCGCATACCTGCACTGCCTCTGCCGTCCGGTCCCCCACCCAGGATCCCTCCAGCATCACCAGATTTTCAAAGCCATGTTCTTTCAGGTATTCGATAATCCCCGCCGTCACCTCCGGATGGGTGGTGGCCCCCCAGGAAGCCTCAGAGGGGGATACCAGGTTGGGCTTGACGCCGATCCTGGCCCGCTTATCCGGGATCCGCTCCCAAAGGTTTGCTTCTGTGAGCAGCTGTTTTGTCATTTCTTTATAGTTTGTTCCGTAAATCATCAGAATATCGTTTTGTTCCATGGGTTTCCTCCTGAATTTGCAAAAAAGTCTATCATAATCAATCTAATAACATTCGGATAATTTCAAGTTCATTGGGGCCTTCACACATTATCAGATACTTCATCTCATCAGCTCCTTTTTCAACGCCATGAGATCTTCGTAGTTTACAGAAGTATCAAAAGCATTATTATAAAACTGACGGCTCTTTAACAGCTCCGGTCTGATATTATAGGTTTCATACATATTATCCAGGCGAATCTTGTCGTCCGATTTTGCAATCCAGATGTTATCCTGCCGATTGAACAGATCCAGGACTTCGCAATAATGCGTGGTGAAAATCAATGTTGCAGATTTTTTATTAACAGTCTTATCTTTGAATAAACTGATCATGTTTTCAACCAACGTCTTATGGAAATGATTTTCCACTTCATCTATCAAAAGATCAAATCCATTTTCCAATGCTGCAACTACAAAAACATAAAGAAGAACACCTTTCGTTGTGCCGCTGGACAGTATATAAATCAATTCAGAATCTGAAAGTTCTTTCATACAATCCTGATACACAAGTTTGTAATGCTTTTCATCTATCATTTCCAGACTCTTAATTTTATCATCAAAAATCCGAATCACCTTTGTCAGAATATTTTCCGATATTTTATAGGTTTTCATTGCTCTGAACAACAGAAGATAAGTGTCTGCGCCCTCACCATCACAATTAAAATAGACCGCACGAGTGGATTTCTTTTTCAGCACAAAAAATACAACCGAAGTATCTTCCGGAAGCTCTCCCAAACCAGTAAGTTCTGCAAATCCTTCATCCAAATAGATTTCTTTTATTCTGGACTTATAATATTTTTTCCGATAGATATGCTGCTCCGTGAAATTCGCCTTGCTTCCCAAATTCGGGTCAGCTTTTAAAATTGTATTGTATTTGTAAATGTAATTCTCATGATAGAAAATTAATTCTAATCTCACATTGTCATAATTATAATGCTTATCTTCCAAACGGAATTCGCTGAGAATGGTATAGCCGCACTCCATCAGCTCTATCGCAGAAGTTTTGCCGGAAGCGTTCTTGCCAACAAAAGCGGCTGTATTAAACACATACAAATCCTCTGCTATCTCCTGCAGTTCGTATTCCTTATCTTCACTTGTTTTTTTAGACTTTGCCACGAGATCGATTGTAAAATTATCACAGCAGTTTTTATAGTTTGACGCACACACCCTTAATAGTTTCATCAGACATACCTTCCTTTACCGTTCTCTGCCAGTATTATAACATCTTAAGCGATTTTAAACAATATTTTTGTTTTAATTGCACATTTCTGCCGTTTTCAGAAGTTTCCAAAGAGCATTCCCTTTCCCGGAAAATCCAAATGTCGAAAGATGTTGGATATTGCTATTCAAATAGAATTGCGCTATAATGAAACCATTCTGTATGGGGCTTTTTCGTGGAAAAAAGTCCCCTGTCACAAAGCATTGAAGGAAGATGAAAAAATGAGAAATCCTACCCTTTTTAACCGTACTCCCCCCCAGAATCAGCGCAAGGCTGATCTGTGAAGCGGCGGCGGTTCTGGCGGCAGCCGGACTGATCGTCTCTATTATTGTTTCCAGTCAGAAGCCTTCCGAGACAGACACCAGGGAGGGCATCTCATATATTCAGTCTCTGGAGGAGACTGATGTCACACAGATTGAAAGTCAAATCAAAGAACGCAACCGGGAAGAACGGCGGCAGGCGCTGGAGAACGGAACGGCGGATATCTGGCAGCAGTTTGAGGATTCCGTGATTCTGGGAGACTCACGGGCCGTGGGGTTTTCCTATTACCAGTTTCTGCCGGAGAATCAGGTGCTGGCCAAAAACGGCGCCACCATTGACGATATTCCCGACTATATGGATCAGATTGTTGCGCTGAATCCCTCAAGTATTTTTTTATGTTACGGTATCAATGATATTACCAACCACTGGCGGACAGTGGACGATTATATCCTGGACCTCTATAAGACCATCCAGACACTGAAGGAATCTCTGGATCAGGTGGATATCTATGTCAATTCCATCATTCCCGTAACAGCGGCTGCTCAGCAGAAAACCGCAAAATACGGAGATATTCCCGACTGGAATGAAGTCATCCAGCGGTATTGCGATTTTGATCATGTTCCCTATGTGAACATTACCCAGACTGTGGCGGATCATTCGGATCTCTACGAAGGGGACGGTATCCATATGCAGGCGACCTTCTATGAATACTGGGCCATTGAAATGATCACGGAGGTGGGCGACTATGAAGCAGAAGCAGAATAACGCGATTTCTCCCTACTCCATCCTCCGGGCTGCCCTGGCGGCCATTTTCCTGCTGGCGATCCTGCTGATCCGTTTTTCCAACAGGGACAGCAGTGCTTCCATTGAGGAGGTATCACAGCAGGTACTCTCTGCCATCTCCACCGACAGTATGCAGGAGAGCGGCAGCCGGATGCTGAAAAAGCTGTATGATCTGGATGCAGACAGTTTTGACGGCATGGTTCTGTACACCCCGGTAACTAATATGGATGTCACAGAGCTTCTGATTGTCCGGCTGGCCTCGGATGATCAGGCCGACCTGGTTACCGAGGCGGTAAACAGCCGACTGAAAACACAGAAAAACAGTTTTGAAGGATACGGCGTGGAACAGACCGCTCTGCTCAACGGCTCCGTTCTGGATGTGGAAGGGAACTTTATCCTCTATGTGGTGCATCCGGACGTTCAGGCAGCGCAGCAGGCATTTCTGAACAGCTTATAAGGAGGGGGAATGTCATGATTTTCAGCAGTATTTTCTTTTTGTTTGTGTTTCTTCCGGTCACGCTGCTTCTGTATTTTCTCGTGCCCTGGAAACTTAAAAATCTGGTTCTTCTGCTCACCAGCCTGGTGTTTTACGCCTGGGGAGAACCGGTTTATGTATTTCTGATGCTGTTCAGCATCCTGTTTAACTATCTCAGCGGTCTGGAAATTGTCTGGTACCAGGAACGACAGTATAACCGCCGGGCGCAGATCAGTTTCTGGATCACAGTGGCAGTCAACCTGGGGCTTCTGGGTTTCTTCAAATATTACGGATTTTTCCTGGAAAATTTCAATGCTGTTCTGCCCTTTGAGATTCCTTATGTTCAGCTGGCTCTGCCGGTAGGTATTTCCTTTTATACCTTCCAGACGCTCTCCTACATCATCGATGTTTACAAGGGGAATGTGCCGGTACAGAAGAATTTTGTTTCCTTTGGCGCATACGTTACCATGTTTCCTCAGTTGATTGCCGGTCCCATCGTCCGCTATTCCGACATTGACCAGCAGCTGTCCGTGCGTAGCCTGTCCATGGAAAAATTCGGACAGGGTGTTGCCTGGTTCATTCAGGGTCTGGCCAAAAAGGTGCTTCTGGCCAACAATATCGGAAGTACCTTTGACGCCATCGCCGCCCTGGCTCCCGGCGACCGCTCCGTGCTCACCGCCTGGATCGGCTGTCTGGCATATGCCATGCAGATTTATTTTGATTTCAGCGGCTATTCCGATATGGCGGTGGGACTGGGAAAAATGTTCGGGTTTGAATTGGTCCGGAACTTTAACTATCCCTATATTTCCAAAAGCATTACGGAATTCTGGCGAAGATGGCATATCTCCCTGGGAACCTGGTTCAGAGAATACGTCTACATTCCGTTGGGAGGCAACCGGGTTTCCGTACCCAGACATATTCTGAATATCCTGATCGTATGGTTTCTCACCGGTTTCTGGCATGGGGCTTCCTGGAATTTTATTGTCTGGGGACTCTATTACGGAGTGCTCCTGCTTCTGGAAAAGTATATTCTGGCTCCGGTACTGTCCCGGCTGCCGGGTCCTGTCACCCAGCTGTATGCCTTTTTCTTTGTACTGCTGGGCTGGGTTCCTTTTTTCTCTCCCAGTCTTTCCAGTACCATGACGTTTCTGGGCAATCTGTTCGGGATCGGCGGCAGCGGACTTATCGACACCACCGGACTGTATTATCTCTCAGGGAATCTGCTGCTTCTGATTATCTGTCTGTTAAGCAGCACACCGCTTATCTGGAATCTGTTGAAACGATTTGTTCTTGACAGAGGACGCTCGGCGATTCTTCCTTCCGCGGTTCTTTATCTGGTGATACTGATTCTCTGCACCGCCAGCCTGGTAAATGCCACCTACAATCCGTTTCTGTATTTCCGGTTTTAACCGGGACGGCCGGAAGCTTTGGATAAAGGAGTTTATATTATGGATAAAAAAATGGACGATTATATTTCAGAGGAAGAACGGGATATTGGGAATCCATCCGGCAGGGGCCGCCGGCCCGGCGCCGGAAAATGGTTGCAGCGCAGGACGGAACGCACGCTGGCGTCCATGTTTCTGGTCTTTCTGGCTGTATTCTGCCTGATCAATCTTTTTAAAGGAGACAAAACTTATTCCGAATCGGAAAACCGAATGCTGACTCAGAGGCCGGAATTTTCACTGGCTTCCCTGGCGGACGGTCAGTTTATGACCGATATGGAAAGCTATGTGGCCGATCAGTTTTTTCTGAGGGATCAGTGGATCAGCCTGAAACTGCTGGAGGATATGTCCATCGGCAAGCGGGAAATCAACGGCGTCTATATCGGGAAAAAAGAGCATCTGATGGAGGTGCTGGACACTCCTGACCAGGAGGCGCTGGACGAAAATCTGACCGCTATCCGGGATTTTGCGGACCGCCATTCGGATCGGAATACGGTAATGACCCTGGTTCCCAACTCCGCCTATATTCTCACCCAGTATATCCCCACCAACGCGCCGGTACGGGATCAGAGCGAAGATATCGCCTATGTACAGAAGGCGGTGGGAGATTCCCTGCATTATATGGATCTGACGGAAACCATGGCTTCCCACAGGGATGAAGAAATCTATTACAGAACCGATCACCACTGGACCAGCCTGGGCGCCCGCTATGTCTTCGAGGCGCTGCAGGAATCCCTGGGTATTGATGCCTCGGGCCAGGAATACACGGTTTACCCGGTGACCCACGAGTTTTCCGGCACCCTTGCCTCCAAAAGCGGCTATGACAAGGTATACGATACCATCGAAATCTATGTCCCTCAGTCCGGCAATACGGAATATGTGGTGAACTACACCGATGAGCAGAGAAAAAGCGCCTCCCTCTATGTCAGCAGCGCCCTTGAGCAGAAGGACAAATATGAAGTGTTCTTCGGTGGAAATTATTCCCGGATTGACATTTCCACCCCTTCCACCGAGAATACGAAAAATCTGCTGATCTTCAAGGACTCCTACGCCAACTGTTTTGTTCCTTTCCTGATCCCCTATTACCGGAACATCATCCTTGTGGATCCCCGGTACTATTACGATGAAATCGAGAGCCTGATTCAGGAGGAAGAAATCACGGACATTCTGTTTCTGTACAACGTGAATACCTTTATGACCGACAATTCTCTGGCGGATGCGCTGGCCGTCAGCGAAGATACCGGAACAGATATCCCGGTGCCGTCTGTGGAGGCAGATACGGGTGACACAAACGCAGAGGCGGCATCCTGAAATTGTCCGGCACTGGTGAACACTGCCGGGACGGCTCAGAGTCTCAGAGGATCTTCCGGATTTCCGACAGCTGCTTTTACCCTGCGCATCTCAGCCACACAGTATTTTTTCAAAAACAGAAAGCCGGAAAGTCGGTTCCAATCCGGCTTCCCGGCTTTCTGTCAGGTGAGAATCCCGCTCCCCACAGAAAACACCTCCACTATGCTTCCAGAAAGCGCCTGATACAGATCTTCCTGCGAATCTTATTTCCTCCCCAGACCGCCGGACCTGCTGCTGACAAAGCTGCTGCTATTTTAAGAACCGTTTTTACCATGATCGTTTCCTCCTTCTGTAATTCCAGATATTTATTGGTGTTTTTCATGGCAAAGGAATGTTCGCTGGATGTGTTTCCCTTGCCTGTTGCGTTTACTATACCGGGGAAGTGTTTTGATTCTGTTTAAGGAACGTTTCCGGATTATTAATTTCATCTGAAAAGCCAACAAATCCGCTGCTTTACAGGATTTTCCACGACATGAAAAGGGGCTGCCCCTCTGCGGACAGCCCCAAACGGTTTGCCTGTTTATCTGTAGTAAACGGAATTCCACCGCAGTTCATTGCGGAACTGACGGATGGTGGTATCTTTATCGATGAACACCGCCTCAATCCCCATGGCGGCCGCCCAGTCACCCATCTGCTCCGCCGTCAGATCGTAGGTGAAGGCCGTGTGATGCGCCCCGCCCGCATAGATCCAGGCCTCGGCGCCCACCTCCAGGCTGGGCATGGGCGTCCAGAAATTGGTGGCCACCGGCAGTTTCGGCATGGGCTTTTCCGTCTTTTTACATTCCACATCGTTGATGATCAGCCGGAAACGATTTCCCAGATCCACCAGGGAGGTGGCGATGCCTTTTCCCTCTTTGGCGGTAAATACCAGCCGGGCCGGATCCTCCCGGTCTCCCATGGTCAGCGGCTGGCATTTGATGCTGATGGGACCGTCCGCGATGGAGGGGCAGATCTCCAGCATATGCGCCTGGAGAATTCCTTCCTTTCCCGGCACCAGGTTGTAGGTATAATCCTCCAGCATGGAAGTACCTTTGGCGTCTTTCATACCGGCGGTCATCAATTTCATGATCCGTACCATGGCGGCCACTTTCCAGTCGCCCTCGGCGCCGAAACCGTAGCCTTTTTCCTCCAGCCGCTGAATGGCCAGTCCGGGCAGCTGTTTTAAAGAACCCAGATCCCCGAAATGGGTGACAATGGCCTGATAATTCTTCTCCTGAAGGAACCGCTCAAATCCCAGCTCGATCTGCGCCTGCACCGCCACATGGCGGCGGAATTCCGCAGGATCTCTTCCCTCCAGAAGAATGTCGTATTTCTCATAATACTCATCCACAAGAGCGTTGACGTCAGAGACAGATACGGCTTCCACGCACTGTGCGATTTCATTGACCGGGTAGGCGTCCACCTCCCAGCCGAATTTCAGCTGCGCCTCCACCTTGTCGCCTTCGGTGACGGCCACATTCCGCATATTGTCCGCCACACGCATCACCCGCACATGGCTGCTCTCAATGATGCCGATGGCTGTGCGCATCCAGGAAGCGATCTTCTTCTGCACCCGCTCATCACTCCAGTGGCCCACAACCACCTTCCGCTCGATTCCCATACGGGTCACCATATGACCCCATTCCCGGTCCCCGTGGGCCGCCTGGTTTTCATTCATGAAATCCATGTCGATGGTGTCATAGGGAATTTCCTGATTAAACTGGGTGTGCAGGTGCAGCAGCGGCTTCCGGTACTCCTGCAGTCCCAGAATCCAGGACTTTGCCGGAGAAAAAGTGTGACACCATACAATCACACCGGCACAGCTATCGTCGGTGTTGGCCTCGTTGAAAGTCCGGCGAATCACCTCATTGGTGATCAGGGTGGGCTTTAATACCACCTCAAAGGGCAGAATCCCCGACTGATTCAGCCGCTCCACAATGATGGCCGAGTGCTCCGCCACATGCTGCAGGCACTCCTCTCCGTACAGATCCTGGGATCCGGTGCAGAACCAGAATTTATAATCCTTCTGTAACAACATTGTCTCATCCTCCTTGCCTCTTCGCATTTTATTTCTGTTCTTATCTTAGAACTTGTACGAATGTAAAGACAAGTTGTTTTTTCTATCCTGAAAAAAACAGAACCGTTCAGGTTTTCCCTGTCACAATGCGCTCCCGCAGAACAGGGAAAACCTGAACGGTTATCAGAAAACAAACTGTACCAGCACCATATAAAATACGGTTCCCTCCGCAATGGACAGCAGCATCTGCCGTTTCCACACATGCAGCGCAATCACCAGCAGCACCGCCAGCAATTCAGGAATCCCATGGCTTCCGGAGAAAATGGTCACATTCCGCAGGGAATATACCACCAACATTCCGAAAATGGCCGGCGGCAGCGCTTTTCCCAGATACTGGACATATCTGGGGGTGGGCTTTCCCGCCGGAAATGCCAGAAACGGCAGAAACCGGGTGATGGCCGTCCCCAGAACCACCATGGCAATCGTAATCATTTCCTGTGTCAGCGTCATGTTTTCTCTCCTCCTGCTATCTCATAATTCATGGCCCGATATCCTTCCGGATTTCTGTCTCTTTTCTCCCCGCACAAGCGTCAGAACTCCCAGCATGGCGATCATGGACGGAATGATAAAATTGTCCGCGCCAAAAGCGATCAGGCACAGCAGGGAAATTCCGATCCCCAGAAGGGAACTGGTGTGCCGCTCTTCCTTCAGCCACTGTTCCAGGAAAATCACCACGAACATGGCAGTCATGACAAAGTCCAGCCCTTCTGTGCTGAACGTAATCAGGGATCCGAAAATACCTCCCAGCGTGGCTCCGAAAAACCAGTAAAAATGATTCAGCAGCGTCACAAAAAACATGAACCATCCCCGGTCCACATCCTCCGGAATCTTTGCCGTATAGTTGATGGAAAAAGTCTCGTCGCACATGCCGAAGATCAGATAGATTTTTTTCAGTCCCGTCCCCCGGAACCGGTCCAGCATGGAGATCCCGTAAAACAGGTGCCTGGCGTTGATCATCAGCGTCATGGTCAGCGCCTGCAGCGGATTGAACGCCCCCAGAAGCAGATTCACCGCCACAAATTCCACAGATCCCGCAAAGATTGTCAGGCTCATGAGCATGGGATACCAGAAACTGAATCCGGATACATTCATGTAAATCCCATAGGTCATTCCCAGAAACCAGAACCCGGCAAAAATCGGGATGGTGAAGGGAAACGCGGTCACAAAAGCTTTCTTCAGAACCTGCGGGGAAACCTTTTTCGATGCCTTTTCTTCCACTGTCGTTTCCATAGTCCTGCCTTCCTCTCTGAAAGATCCCACGACCGTCATTGGGATGGCAGCCGGGGGATCCTGATATAAAATTCATGCTCTTCTACTTTACCATTGAATGCAATTATTGGCAACAGCGGATTCGTGAAACTGCTTTTGCGTTTGATGCAACGGCATAATTTCAAAAAAAAGGATATGCTGTCCGGCAAAATATCCGGAAGCATATCCATATACGGATGCTTATCTTTCTTTTCCCGATCCATCAGTACTCAGTTCTTCCGTCTTAAACACAAAGTAACCTTCACTTTGTCCCTTCCGTCCGCAGGCACTCCACCGCCGCCCGCTCGATGGCAAGTCCGGCCTTGTACCGCTCCATGAATTTCTCAAAGCCCTTCACATCCTCCGGATCCGGCTGCATCTCGGTGCCGGCATTTTCCCCAAAGACTTTCTTCTCCAGATACTCCTCCAGCGTTTCCTGCGGATCCTTTCGGATCATATAGGAGGCCAGAATGGCGATTCCCCAGGCGCCGCCCTCGCCCGCCGTTTCCATCACGGACACGGGTGCGTTCACTGCCGCTGCCAGAATTTTCTGGCCCACGCCCTTTGTCTTAAACAGGCCGCCGTGCCCCAGAATCCGGTCGACCTTTACATGCTCTTCTTTCATCAGGATATCCAGGCCGATTTTCAATGCGCCCAGCGAGGTAAACAGATGGGAACGCATGAAGTTGGCCAGGGTAAAACGGCTCTCCGGGGTTCTGACAAACAACGGCCGTCCCTCTGTGAAATCCGTGATGTGCTCCCCGGAAAAATAGCAGTAGGACAGCAGACCGCCGCAGTCGGAATCTCCCTCCAGGGCCTTGTTGTACAGAACACGGTAAAGCTGATTCTTGTCTGCCGAAATCCCCATGGCTCCGGCAAATTCCCCGAACAGTTCCACCCAGGCATTCAGATCCGAGGTACAGTTCTGGCAATGCACCATGGCCACCGGCTCTCCCGCCGGGGTGGTCACCATATCAATCTCCGGATACACCCGGGACAGTCCCTTCTCCAGCACCAGCATGGCAAATACGGAGGTCCCCGCGGAGACATTTCCTGTTCTTACGGTGACGCTGTTGGTGGCGGTCATGCCCGTTCCCGCGTCCCCCTCCGGCGGGCAAAGGGGGATACCTGCTTCCAGCGTGCCGGAGGGATCCAGCAGCTTCGCGCCCTCCTCCGTCAGCCGGCCGGCCGTCTGTCCGGCCACCATCACCCGGGGGAAGATCTGACGGAATTTCCAGGAATATCCCATCTCTTCTGCCAGAACGTCGAACTTTTCCACCATATCCTGACGGTAATCCTTCTGCCGGCTGTCAATGGGAAATACGCCGGAGGCTTCCCCGATTCCCAGCACCTTCTCTCCTGTGAGCTGCCAATGAATGTAACCGGCCAGAGTGGTCACGAAAGAAACATCCTTCACATGCTCTTCTCCGTTGAGCATGGCCTGATACAGATGTGCCGCCGTCCACCGCTGGGGAATGTTGTAATGAAACAGCTCGGACAATTTCCGGGCGGCCTCTCCCGTAATGTTGTTTCTCCAGGTACGGAACGGCACCAGCAGCTGTCCCTTATCGTCAAAGGCCATGTAGCCGTGCATCATGCCGCTGATTCCCAGAGCGCCCAGCCTGGTGAGGACGACGCCGTACTGCTCCTTTACATGGCGAACCAGATCCCGGAAGCAGTCCTGAAGGCCCGTCCAGATATCCTCCAGGGAATACGTCCAGATCCCGTTTTCCAGCCGGTTTTCCCAGTCATGGCTGCCGGAAGCGATGGGATTGTTCTTTTCATCGTTGAGCACCGCTTTGATTCTGGTGGAGCCCAGTTCAATTCCCAGAACCGTATTGCCCGCGGCAATCTGCTCTGCATAATACGCTTTCTTTTCTGTCATGTAAATACCCTCCACAATCAAATATTATATTTTCATCATATAACTTGTCGGCAGGTAAGTACAAGTCGTTTTTATTGTTTTTTTTGGAGAATGATTGGCTGTCCGGACGAAGAAACCGGCGCCAGCAGATCCCGGCATAACAGAAAACGGTACCGGTATCTGCCGGCGTCTGAAGCCCGACAGAAAAGCACCGCATAAGCGGATATCCGTACAGCGGTGCTTTCTATTTCCCTATTCTCCTTATAAAATGCTGCCTGTCGCCGTCTCCCCGGGCTGCGCCCTGCGGTCTCTGAAAAACGCGGAAATCCGGGATCTGAGATAATCCGTCAGCCCTTCCGGTAATACCGTACCGCTCCGATTCCCAGCGCCCCTGGGCCGGTATGGCAGCCGATGCTCATGGTCAGCGGCAGATGAAACAGCTCCAGTCCCTGAAATTCCCGGCGCAATTCCTCTTTCCACATGGAAAGCTTTTCCGGCTCCATCAGGGTGGTGGCCATCCCCACCTTCAGGGTGCCTTCCCGAACCTGGGAAGCCAGCCGGATGTCCAGATCCCTGTGCAGTGCCTTCACCATGGTCCGGAAAGCCGTCTTGAAACCTCTGCTTTTGGAAAAGGCATCCAGCTTGTCCCCCTGAATGGTCAGCACCGGCTTCAGATTCAGCACCGTCCCGATGGCCGCTGCCGCCGGTGTGATTCTGCCGCCCTTCTTCAGATATTCCAGCGTATCCACCGTGATATAGATGGTGGCCTCCATCGCTTCCGCCTCCAGCCGGTCACGGATGGCAGCGCCGCTCATCCCGTCCCCGGCCATGGCTTTCGCGTCCAGCACCGACTGGGCCTGGGTGACGGAAATCCGGTGATTATCCACCACAAACACCCTTCCCGCGAACTCCTCATCCTGGGCCAGCGTCACCGCACTCTGGCAGGTGCTGCTCAGCCCGCTGGACATGGGAATGCAGACTACCTCCCGGTGCTCCCGGAGCAAAGCTCTCCAGGTATCCATCAGATCCCCCGGCGACGGCTGGGAGGTGGTCACATGATCCCCCCGTGACAGCGCCTGGTAAAATTCTTCCGTTGTGATATTTTTCCCTTCATAGTAAACGTCACCATTGATCAGTATGGGCATGGGAATCACCGTAATCCCCATTTTCTCCCCTTCCCGGGGCATGAAGCCACAATTACTGTCCGTCATAATTGCAACGTCCGATGCCATAAATGTTTTTGCCTCCTCTGGTTTGCCGCCGTTCTGCCATTGGCTTTGCCGCGGCAGTTATGATTTCCCTTTACATATTGTTTGTTAGTTATACAGGTGGTAAAATTATAGCAAAGCAGCCATGGAATAACAAGGAACATTTCCGAAAAACTGTCAGATATTTATACAGATCGGAGAATATGTAAATGGAAGATAAACGAATCAAGAAAACCAAAAAGAATCTGAAAGCCACCCTGATCGCGATGCTGAATCAGATGTCCTTTGAGCAGATCACCATCACCGAGCTCTGCCGCCAGTCGGACACCAGCCGGATCACCTTTTACAAACATTATAATGACAAGTATGCATTGGCCGATGAAATTTTTCAGGACTATCTGAAAGCCGGCATGGAGATCTATGAACGGCGCCAGCAGCAGAATAATCACCGCAATGATATCGTCACAGGGTACTGTAATATGCTGGACTCCATTTTTGAGGTCTATTACGGAAATTATGACTTCTTCCGCCATACCAACCCGGAGGAAAATCCCCATCTGGCATTTTCCTTCTACAAGCTTGTCCTGGATACTGTAGAAATGCACACGGACCGGATCCGCCGCAATCTGAATCTCCGGTATACCCCAAAACAGATCGCGGGGTTCCTGTGTTATGGGATTCTGGGGTTTATCAATGAGAGTCATAAAGAAAAGGTGCCCCGGGATGAGATTCTACGGGGCGCCAGGGAGATTCTGGTAAGGGTGCTGCGGTCGGAGAGTGTGATTCGGTGAGTCAAAACTTCAAGCCTGCCGCCTGATCAGCTGCCGGTATTGCGATTGCCTGTTCTGCGCTTTCCATCAGTTCTCCCGCCGCCTTTGCGGATTTCACCCGGATCAGATTATCCCAGACATCTGCTTTTCCCAGCAAATTCATTCCGCCGTGCCATACCAGCTCCCCATCCATCACTGCAAAATGCTCGGTACACTCTTCGGTGGTTTTCACCTGGATCCCCGCCATCTGCATCTGGCGGATCAGGCTCCAGAAAAACCCTGTATTCCCATACCGGTCATTATCCGGATGTTCTGTGATAACCGTGACACTTACCCCCATCTCCTGCCTGTCCTTTACCAGGAAAACCAGGCGGTCCACTTTCTCAGAGACAAGCGCCGGACTGGAAATCACAATTTCCCTTCGTGCCTCCGCAATGTCCTGTTCAAAAACTTCCTGATAATTTCCGGCATCATAAATGGCCCGTGCTTCCTGCTTTTCCCCCTCTGCCTCTGAGAAAATCCGGAAACCGATTTTCCGGTACGTCCGCAGCCTCTTCTGATACATACGGTCAAAAACAGGAATATGAAAATCAATATAATCGTAAATGATCACATCTTTTTTTCCTTCATAATCTCTGTTCAGACGGCCCGCATACTGCTCCAGCCGTCCGGCAAAGGAAACCGGAGAAGCCAACATCAGCGTATCCAACCTGGGACAATCAAATCCCTCTCCAATCTTCTGACCGGTGGCCACCAGAATCATGGTTTTTTCCCGTGGAACTTCCCGCATCTGCTGCCGGATCCGGGCATTTTCCTTTGCGGAATTTTCCCCATAAATGTTTTTTGCAAGCACTTTTTCCTCAAAAATGCAGATTGAATTCCTCAAAGTTGCATGGGGAATTTCCCCATTATTGCATTTCCTCCGCCGGCACTCTTTCGGGTGCCGGAGAGGAGCCGTTGCAGGCATACAAAGTTTATTAGTTA
>DVIN01000044.1 GCA_018711275.1 Candidatus Pullilachnospira intestinigallinarum | reverse complement strand
CTCCGATCTGCTGCCAGCCAGTCAGCATCGCTCCGGAACCGCTCAGATAATACCAGACGCCTCCGATCTGCTGCCAGCCAGTCAGCATCGCTCCGGAACCGTTCAGATAATACCAGGCGTTTCCCACATACTGCCAGCCGGTCAGCATACGGCCGCTTCCATCCAGATAATACCAAGTATCCCCGATTCTCTGCCAGCCAGTCAGCATACGGCCGCTTCCGTCCAGGTAATACCAGACGCCTCCGATCCGCTGCCAGCCAGTCAGCATACGGCCGCTTCCGTCCAGGTAATACCAGACGCCTCCGATCCGCTGCCAGCCCGTCAGCATACGACCGCTTCCGTCCAGGTAATACCAGTTGCCTCCGATCCGCTGCCAACCGGTCAGCATACGGCCCTGCTCATTCAGATAATACCAGTCGGAGCCGTCCGGCCGTATCCATCCCACAGCCCGCCCGCCGCCGCTCTCCTGCCAGTACCAGTCTCCATCTATCAGACGCCAGCCGGAGGTATCCGCTGACTGCTCTCCCGCGATCTGGTCGGCGGACAGCGCTGCCGGGCCCAGGCAAAGCAATACGGCGCACAACCCCAGCATCCACAACTGTTTCTTCATCTTCCCCACCTCACCTTTCCCGAAATCCTATAATTGAATTTTATCGGAAATCCACAGAGATTGCAAGATACGGCTGGCCGTTATCCGCAAAAGGGGGTAGCAATTCCCTCTTCCTGCTTCCCCTGTTGCCAAAAGAATTCTGCCGCCCGCTCTTTTTTTTGAGCCGACGGCAGAATCCTTTTCCTCTGGCGGTTTATTTTGCCAAAAGCATCATAATCTTGTTGCTTCTGTTGATGAATTTCGTCATTTCATCCGGATTCAACTGTTTGTGGGCCAGCATGGCCAGATCGTACAGCTGTTCACAGATCATGGGAACATTTTCCGTGTCGTCCTTGTGCTCAAAGACGTATTTCACCAGCGGATGGTTGGCGTTGAGGATCAGCGTACTCTGGGAATCGCCGAACATGTTGGCATCCATGCCGTACATCTTCATCATATCCTGCATACGGCGGCTCTCCTCTGCCATGGTCATCATGGAGGAAATGTTTTCATTTTTCAGTTTCTCCACTTTCACATCCAGCTTGTCGTTGTTCAGGGCCTTGTGGAACAGCTCCTTTAACGCATCCTCCGTCTCCTTCAGATCCTCGCTGTTTTCTTCTCTGAAATTGTCGGTGAGATCCGCGTCGATTCTCTGGAACTTCACATCCTCATGGCGCTGCTCCTCATGGGAAATGAACGCCGCGTCAATGTTGTGGCGGAGAATCACCGCGTCCATCCCCTCCTGGCGGAACATATTGATATACTGGCTCTGCTGAATCTCATCGGTTACATAGAAAATCGTGGTTTTTTCCTTTTCTTTCGGCTCGTTGGAATCTCCGGTATCGGAAGTGGCATCCTTTTTATTCTCCTCTGTCTCTTCCGTTTTTTCCTCTGCCGCGGTCTCCCCGTTTTCTTCCGGCTGGTTCTTCCGGTTCTCCTCCAGGCAGTCCTTCAGGGTCAGATATTTCCCATCGATATTCTTATACAGGATATAGTCGTCCATCTTATCGGCGAATTTGGCGTCCTTGATGCAGCCGAACTTGATGAACGGGCTGATGTCATCCCAGTATTTCTCGTAATTCTCCCGATCCGTCTTGCACATGCCGGACAGTTTGTCCGCCACCTTCTTGCTGATGTAATCGGAAATCTTCTTGACAAATCCATCGTTCTGCAGGGCGCTTCTGGATACGTTCAGCGGCAGATCCGGGCAGTCGATGACGCCCTTCAGGAGCATCAGGAACTCCGGAATCACTTCCTTGATATTATCCGCAATGAATACCTGGTTGTTGTACAGCTTGATGGTTCCCTCGATGGAATCATACTCGGTATTGATCTTGGGGAAATACAGAATACCCTTCAGGTTGAACGGATAATCCATATTCAGGTGGATCCAGAACAGCGGCTCTTTGTAATCCAGGAATACCTTCCGGTAAAACTCCTGGTATTCTTCATCGGTGCACTCGTTGGGATGTTTCATCCACAGGGGATGGGTGTCGCTGAGGGAAACGGGACGTTTGTTGATTTTCACCCGGTCTCTCGCCGGAGATACTTCCACAACTTCTTTTTCGCCCTTGTCGTTTTCCTTTTCCTCGGTTTTGGCATCCTCGTGGATCCGCTCCACCACCACATCGTCGTCCCGCAGTTCGGACTCGTCAATGGTCTCATACTCCTGCGGAGCGTTGGCTTTGGACAGGAAGATCTCCACCGGCATGAAGGAACAGTACTTCTCGATCACCTCGCGCATCCGGTACTCGTTGGCGAACTCCAGGCTGTCCTCATTGAGGAACAGCGTGATCTCCGTACCCACGGTGGTTTTCTCTCCGTCTTTCATGTCATACTCGGAACCGCCGTCACATTCCCAGTGTACAGGAACCGCACCGTCCCGGTAGGACAGGGTGTCAATGTGTACTTCATCGGCCACCATAAAGGCAGAGTAAAAGCCCAGGCCGAAATGACCGATAATCTGATCCTCGTTGGTTTTGTCCTTGTACTTCTCCAGAAACTCTGTCGCTCCGGAAAATGCGATCTGAGTAATATACTCTTCCACCTCGTCGGCGGTCATACCAATACCGTTATCAATGAACTTCAGCGTTTTCTCGTCCGGATTCACGATCACCTCAATCTTGCTCTTGTAATCCTCCGGGAACGTATACTCTCCCATAATCTCCAGCTTTTTCAGCTTGGTAATGGCATCGCATCCGTTGGAGATCATCTCACGGACAAAAATATCGTGGTCGGAATAAAGCCACTTCTTTATAATTGGAAATATGTTTTCGCTGTTAATAGAAAGACTGCCATGTTTCTCACCCATGGTCATTCACACTCCTTTGACTTCTTTATATAATTTTCGGAATCTCATCCTCATAAACTTTATAGTAATACCCGAAAATCAAAATGTCAAGAGAAAATCAGCACTCAAACGTATTGAGTGCTGATAATTTATACTTTTTTTATTTTTCAGGCGCTTTCCTGTACTACCAGCCGCACCGTAAGCTGTTTTTCCTTTCGTGGTATCCGCGGATTTTCCATCAGTTCCAGGAGCATGCGCGCAGCTTCTCTTCCGCTGGTTTTGTAATGGTAGTGTACGGTGGTAAGTCTGGGATTCAGAAGATCCGCCACCGTTCCGTGGCCGATTCCGGTAACCCGTACCTCTTCCGGCACCTGCCGTCCCCAGTCTCTCAGGCAGGCCATGGCCCCCGCGGCGATCAGATCCGATGCGCAGAATACGCCGTCCGGCCGTTCCCCGGCAGCAAGAAGTTTTTTCATTCCCTGATACCCGGAAGCTGCCGTAAAATCCACCTGCATCTGCGGAATCTTCTCCATGGAAAAGCCTCCCTCCGCCAGAGCAGCTTTAGCGCCCCGGAAACGGGCTTCCCCGGCAGCCGGATCCCGACGGGTAACACCCAGATAGGCCGGATGGCGGACGCCGGTGTTCAGCAGATGGCGCATACTTTCCTGTGCCGCCTGATAATCATTGTGATACACGCAGGAACAGATATCCGTCTGCTGCCCCACCAGTACCACAGGAAAAGGCATTTTCCGGATTTGTTCCCGATGTCCCGCAGTGATCCGGGAGGCAGCCAGAATCAGTCCGTCCACCTGACTTCCGGCAAAGGATGCCAGCATCCGTACTTCCTTTTCCATACTCCCGGATGAATTCATCAGGAGAAAATGGTAGTTTTTCCGGTCCAGCTCCTGGCTGATTCCCGCCAGAATTCTGGGAATGGATTCGGAATCAATCTGCGGTACCACCACGCCGATTTGACGGCTCCGCTTTGTCCGCAGCGCCCGGGCATACTCCGAAGGCCGGTAATCCGTCTCCTCAATAACTGCCCGGATCCGCTCCCGTTTCTCCTGACTCAGACTTCCGTGATTCAGGTAACGGGAGACGGCGGCACTGGAAACCTGGGCCATCCGGGCAATCTCCTGAATGGTCATTTTTCATCCTGCTCTTTCATCAGCCAGCAGGATCCGAAGGCGGGAATCTGTACGCCTCTGGCTTCCAGCTCCTGCCCGGTCACCAGGTTTCGGTACATGCCATCCTCCTCATTGATCCATGCCACCTTGTCATATCTGCTGAAATTAAACAGAGCCACCAGTTTTTCGCCGTCTTTTTCCTTAATCAGTCCCAGAATGGAATCATCCCAGGTATCCACCGTCCGGCAGGCCGCATCCGCGTCAAACACCGGATGGGCGGCACGGATTTTTTCCAGCGTCCGCAGGCCGTCAAAGATTTTTTCCTGAACGGTCCCTTCCGTATGGCGCAGCTGGGCTTTGTCCCAACGGAAAGCGCCTCTGTGCAGATAACGGGAATCGGACCATTTTTTCGGATCCTGATGATAGGTATAGTCGTTCTCCTGTCCGATCTCATCCCCGCTGTAGATCACCGGGATACCCGACTGAGTAAGCATATAGGCATGCAGGGTCAGATCGAACCGCACCGCCCGATCAAGCGCCGCCTCATCCCGTTCATAGGCAGCTTTCTCAATTCCGCAGAGAGACGCGGTGGTTCCGCACTGCCGGGCATCTCCGGAAGAGGGATCATCATTGTAAAGCTCTCCTCTGGCAAAGGAATCCGGGAATTTTCCGGTGAAGAAATCACTGAGGAACCGCTTGTGGGGAACCTCCTGAATTCCAAACTGGCTAAGCCAGGGATAATCCAGGCCCCAGCCGATATCATCATGACACCGCAGATAGTTCAGGAATACATAATCCTTGGGAAGTCCGTTGACAATATCCATCTGACGGCGCAGCAGCCGGGCATCCGCGGTGGCCACCGTATGCCAGGTGGAAGCCATAGTAGTTACGTTGTACAGCATATGACACTCCGGTTTCTCCACGGTGCCGAAATACGGAACCACTTTCTCCGGTTCCATCACCACCTCGCCCAGAAGCAGCACACCCGGGCAGACAATCTCGCAGATCATACGCATCATCCGGACAATGGTATGCACCTGGGGCAGATTGCGGCAGCTGGTTCCCAGCTGTTTCCAGATATAGGGAACCGCGTCGATCCGGATCACATCGATGCCCTTGTTGGTCAGATTCAGCATATTGTAAATCATCTCGTTGAGGACCACCGGATTCCAGTAGTTCAGATCCCACTGGTACGGATAAAAGGTCGTCATGACAAATTTATTCATATCCGGAAGCCAGGTGAAATTCCCGGGAGCTGTGGTGGGAAATACCTGAGGCACCGTCTTCTCAAATTCCGCGGGCACATCATAGTTGTCATAGAAATAATAGCGGTCCATATATTCCCGTTCTCCCGCTCTGGCTCTTCTGGCCCACTCATGATCTTCGGAGGTGTGATTCATGACAAAATCCAGGCAGAGACTGATTCCCCTGCTCCGACACTCATCCGCCAGCTGTTCCAGGTCTTCCATGGTTCCCAGCTCCGGCTGTACCCGGCGGAAATTGGATACCGCATATCCTCCGTCGCTTCTTCCCTCCGGGGACTCCAAAAGCGGCATCAGGTGCAGATAATTCACCCCGCACTCCTGCACATAATCCAGCTTTTCCCGTACTCCCTGAAGATTTCCGGCGAAACAGTCCACATACATCATCATTCCAAGGATATCATTGCTCTTATACCAGTTGGGATCCGCCTCCCTCTTCCGATCCTGGCTGCGCAGCGCCTCCTTCCGATCCAGCGCTATATTTTTCAGATCACTGCACAGGCGGTCAAACCAGGGTTTTCCTCCTTCATACAGTTCGCAGTACAGCCACTGCAGCTCATCCTTATGCCGGGCCATCCGGGCGTCAAATTCCGCCTCTGCCCTGGCACGCTCTTCGGCTCTCTTTTTTTCCTCTTCCTTTTCTTTCGACTCAACGGCTTCTCTCTGTCCGTCGACGTCTTTCTGTACTTCGGACTTCTTTGCCGATGCCGAAGAGTTTTTCGCCTCCGCGGACTTCTTCGCCGCATCCTTCTCCTGCGCTGCAGTTTCTTTCTGGTTTTCTGCGGCCGCCAGCCCGTCTGTTCCCTTTTTCTTCTCTTCAACCGGCTCCGGCTGTACAGCGATTTTTTCTGTCTCCATCTTCTGGGACTGTACGGCGGTTTTCTTCACCTCCGCCTCCCGGGACTGTACGGCGGTTTTCTTCGCCTCCGCCTCCTGGGACTGTACGGCGGTTTTCTTCACCTCCGCTTCCCGGGACTGTACGGCGGTTTTCTTCATCTCCGTCTCCTCTTTCGCCGCGGCAGTCTCCGGCTGCTGCTCCAGCCTGGTCTTCCTGGTTTCTTCCGCCCGTTTCAGGCTTTTCTTTCTTCCTCTTTTTGATTTCATTTTGTACACCCTCCGGATTTTGTAATCGATTTCAAAATTATTATAGCACGCCCCCCTGAAAATTCAAGTAGCCGGCTTTTGAAAGAAAAAATGATTTTTTATTAAGAATTTATGAACGGGATTGTACATAAAAATATGCTGTGATATAATCGCAGGTAGTAAAAGCAGAGAGAGGTTATCTGCCCAAACAGGAGGTTGAAGCATTATGTATCGTTTATCCCGATGGAGGAGACTGATCCCGGTTGCGATTTTCGGTGTTTTCTATCTGGCAGCCTTCAACTGGCTGGAAAACCGTTCCGGACCTTACCATATTATTAACTCCAGTATCGACAGCCGGATTCCGTTCTGTGAACTGTTCATCATTCCATACTTTTTATGGTTTTTTTACATAGCCGCCGCGGTTCTGTACTTTGCGTTTTTCAATAACAGCAAAGCAGAATATACCAGGCTGCTGCTGAATCTGGGAATCGGAATGACCGCGTTTCTGGTGGTCTCCTATCTTTATCCCAACGGACTGACGCTGCGCCCTGTGGAATTCCCCAGGGATAACATTTTTACAGATATGGTGCGGCTGCTGTATCGTATCGATACGCCCACCAATGTACTGCCCAGCATTCATGTATATAATTCCGTGGCGATTTTCTGTGCCATCAACAGCTGTCGGCAGCTGCAGAGACGGCCGGGTATCCGGGCGGGCGCTTTCGTTCTCACAACGCTGATCGTTCTGTCCACCATGTTTCTGAAGCAGCATTCCATCTGTGACGTGATGGCGGGAATCACCTTCAGCTTTGCCACTTATATTCTGCTCTACCGTGCATTTGCAAAGATGTCGGTATCGGTGACACGTTCTCCGAAGATCAAAGCGCGTCCATATCCGGTTTTCAGCCGGAATTCAAAAGAGACAGCCAATTAAATGGCTGTCTCTTTTGTTTACCGGGAGAAATGATCACTGTCCCGCGTCTTCCATTCTTTCACCATTATTCGGAAAAATCAATTAAATCCGTAGATCTTCTGAACAATCTTATACACTGCTCCGGATACCTGCCGGCCGCCTTTCCCCGGAAGATTGCAGAACCTTCCCAGCAGACTGAGCCTTATGGTCAGATAATTCTTTGCGTCGGCATTTTTCAGATATTTCCACAAATCCACCTTTTTTTCATAAGCCTCATCCGTTTTTGCCCGTATCAGCATAATGGAAGACACCGTGGTGATGATAGTCAGCATATGTATCATATATTTTCTCTGATTTTTATGAAGCGCCTTCTGTTTGGCCATATGATCAATCATAATCTTATTGACCCGGATCTGCTGATCCACCCGGCTGATCATCACCTGCTCATTGACGGACTGGTCGCTGCGCCCGATAAAATACCGATACAGGTTCACATCCAGATAGTACATATTCCGGACATAGGACAACGGTATAAATGCCATCAGATTATCCACATAAAAGGTATGCTCCGGCAGTTGGATACCGGATTCTCTCAGAAGTTCTGTCCGGTAAATCATGGAATGCATCAGAAGATAATGACTGTTTCCAAGCGATTTCACATCATCCCATCCGAAAATTCTGTCCTGCGGCAGAGAGGAACGGTATCTCATCACCGTCTTGCGGCGTGCTCCGACCTTTTCATACACATAATTGCAGATCAGCAGATCCAGCGTCTGGGGTCCCTGGACACAGGAACGCAGCACATCCAGCGCTCTGCGAAATGCTTCCGCATTTACCCAGTCATCGCTGTCCACCACCTTAAAATAAAGCCCCGAAGCATTTTCAATCCCGGTATTCAGCGCTCCGCCATGTCCTTTGTTTTCCTGATGAATTGCCCGCACAATGGTTGGATACTTTGCCTCATACTCTCTGGCAATCTTCAGCGTGTCATCCCGCGAACCATCATCCACAATCAGGATCTCCACATCTTCTCCCCCTGTCAGAAGAGAATCCACACAATTTTTCATGTACTCCTGCGAATTGTAGCAGGGTACGGTTACTGTCAGTAATTTCATCCTTCACCACTTCCCATCTGATCGTATTTTTCCTGTCCCAGCCGCATGGAAATCTTTGAAGCATACGCTCCAAAAGCTGCCGGAACAGCATATTTTTCTTCCGCGTCCCTCACATCCACAAAGAGCAGATCCCTGTCCATGGGATCATCCAGCGCCGCCACCCGGATATCGTATCCTTCCATCATCCATTCCACATGGGAAAACACATGCCGGGAGGGACCCAGCGGCAAAATCCGAAGCGCCGTCAGCCCGTATTCCGAAAGTCTGGAAAGCACCTCTTCCTGACTCAAGTGTCCTTCCAGGTTAGGGAGTTCATACATACCTGCCAGAAGGCCCGAGGAAGGCCGTCTGTGAAGCGCCACTTTCTCCCCGTCACGGATCAGAAGCACCGTCTTTTTTTCAATTTTCCGGGCTCTTGCTTTCTTTTTCACCGGCAGTATCTCCACTGTCCCGTGTTTCCGGGCAAGGCACTCCGGTGCCGCCGGACACTGTCCGCATCTGGCCGGACCGTTGGGGACGCAGACCGTTGCTCCCAGCTCCATCATCGCCTGATTGAAAGTCCCCGGATCCTCCTGGGGAATAATTTCCAGCAGCTCGCGCTCCACGCGGGACTTTACAGACTGTTTCATGATATCGCTGTAATCCTCCGTAATTCTGGCCACCACCCGGAGTACATTTCCATCCACCGCCGGCACCGGAATTCCGTAGGCAATGGATGCCACCGCCCCCGCCGTATAGCTTCCGATACCGGGAAGCCCCTTCAACGCCTCATAATCTGCCGGAAGTTTTCCTCCGTACTCCTCCATGATTCTCACTGCCGCCTTCTGCATATTACGGACCCGATTATAATAGCCCAGCCCTTCCCACAGTTTCAGAAGCTGATCCTCCGGGCAGGCCGCCAGCGCCGCCGGATCCGGCAGCGCCCGGATAAACCGCTGAAAATACGGTTTTACCGCCTCCACTCTGGTCTGCTGCAGCATAATCTCCGAAATCCATATATAGTAAGGATTCTTTTCTTCCCGCCAGGGCAGAATCCGTCGATTTTCGTGATACCATTTTGTCAGCGGCTTTACAATCCTATCTATCATCCTACCTTATCTCCCTGCAAAAATCCACTGGTATTTTCTGATCAATGAAAATATTTCCCGGCTGAACCCGACAGTCACAGGCAAGCACAGAAACCCCCGCATCCGCCGCCTGCCTGAGTACCTGGCCAAATTCCGGCTGCGTCTCCCAGTTTGCCTGAAATCTGTCCACCCCTTTCATCTGGATAACAAAAATCAGAAATGCCTCATAGCCCTCTTCCAGACAGCGCATCAGTTCCCGCATATGCCGGACGCCCCTCTGGGTAGGCGCATCCGGAAAACGGGCGGTTTTCTCCACTTCCAGAGTAACTCCCTTTACTTCCAGAAAAGCTTTTTTTCCTCCATGCTCCACATACAGATCAAACCGGGACTGACCATACCTGCGTTCCATGGCCACCAGCGTCACATCGGGAAACAGCCCTCCGGCTTCGATCCACTCCCGCACCAGATAATTTGGCATCTGGGAATCAATATTCACCAGTTGTTCCCCCTTGTATATCTGTACCAGATCAAAGCGGGTTTTCCTTTGGGGATTGTCCGATTCCTCCAGAAAGACCCGTGCCTGCGGCACCAGCAGTTCCCGGAGACGCCCGGTATTTTTCACATGGCACAATTCTTCCTTTCCGTCAATTTCCACTCTGGCTACAAAACGGTTGGGCCGGTCCATAAACCGTCCCTCTCTGATTTTATGATACTGCATCTTTTTTCCCGTCACTGCTCGGTCTTCCCGCTTCCCTGCCTGCAGGCTGATACCGCAGCGATATCTGTCCTTTCCTTCAGCAAACAACTTGCTTTTGCAGAATTATTTTTATAAAATAGTACATGACACTGCCGCCCTCCGGTCTCTGTCCGTAAAAGCGGCAAAAAACATCGCATCCGAAAGGAGATCCATATGGACAGTATTATTTTTGATGTGGACGGCACACTCTGGGATTCCACTGCCGTCTGTGCCGAAGCCTGGAACACCGTTCTCTGTCAGGAGGAGCCCGCGCTTCCCCCCGTGACCGCCCAAAAACTCAAAAGCCTGTTTGGCAAACCGCTTCCCGAGATTGCCTCTATCCTCTTTTCCGGCGAGAGCCGCCAGCGGCAGCTGACCCTGGTAGATGCCTGCTGTCAGGCGGAACACCAGGCACTTCTTCAAAAAGGCGCGCCGCTTTACCCTGCGCTTGAAAAAACTCTGGAAACCCTGGGAAAATCTTACCGGCTTTTTATCGTCAGCAACAGCCAGGCCGGTTATATTGAGGTTTTCCTGCAGGCCAGCGGTCTGTCACGGCTCTTTGAAGGTCACCTTTGTGCCGGTGATACCGGAAAACCCAAAGGAGACAATATCCGCACCGTCATGGAACGTTATCGTCTGACCTCCTCCGTCTATGTGGGCGATACAATGGGCGATTTTCAGGCCGCCCGCCAGGCGGGCATCCCCTTTGTCTTTGCCGCCTACGGTTTTGGCCAGGTTCCCTATCCCGATTATACCATCCATTCACCGGAAGATCTTCTTAATATTTTTTAATTTTTGAAACTCATTTTCAAATTCCGAAAAGAAACCTGTCTTTCTGTCCGGAGGCAGCCGCTTCCGGGCGATAGACAGGTCTCAGATCATCCAATCAGCTGATAGCCGTCATTATAGACACAGACGATGGGCGTTTTCTTATCAATCATCTCATATATTTTTGCGGCCTTGGCCGTTGGCAGGTTGATACATCCATGGGAACCGCTGTATCGGTAAATGGTCCCGCCGAACTTGCTTCTCCAGGATGCATCATGAAGACCGATTCCGCCATTAAATGGCATCCAGTAGGAGACTGGCGACTGGTAACTGGGCTGACCGTTGGGAAGGGGCTTGCCTTTCAAAACTCTGTCCCGCTGCTTGTAAGTGAGAAGGAAAATGCCCGGCGGTGTAAAACGGTCCCTGGTCATCTTTCCGGAAACAAACGGCGAATCCAGTACCACCTGATTATCCTTGTAATAATACAGATGCTGTTCTGTCAGATTCACCTCAATATAGTTCTTCCCCAGCCCATTATTTTCTTCTCCCATCTCCCTGCTGGAATACACCGGCTCCCGTGAAGTGGATTTCTGCTGTTCCAGAAGTTTTTTCAATTCTGTGCGCTCTTCTTTTTTGTCAACCTTCCAGCCATAATCTCCTCCTTCCACAGTCACATCCAGCCCGGAGGTGGTATGGAATTTTCGATCCTTTCCTTTCGTATCCACTTCCTCCGCCAGTTCTTCCACAAACTGTTTCAGCTTTTTATTAAATTTGTCCTCATCTTTGGAATAATTTCCCTCTTTGTCCGTCACCAGCCAGCTTTTCAGCACTTCGCCGTCCAGAACCTTTTCCTTCCCATAAGGAAGCTGATAAGTGATGGTTACTTTCACCAGCTGGTTGAGCTGGTCCATCTGACGGGTCAGTGTCTCATCATCCCTGCGCACCTGCGGTTCCTGATAAGCGTCCGCATCCTGAGCCGAAAGCGTACGTTCCCCGTCCTCCACTGCGGTATCGGCCGCAGCGTACAATGTCTCCGGAAGGAGCACCGTCCCCTCCTTCTCCGGTTCGATTACAAATTCTCCGTTCTGAAAATCCACGAAGGCATCTTCCGGTTTTATCTGTTTTTCGGGATCCATTTCCGGCAGCTGATTCAGTATTTCTTCCAGTTTTTTCCGGTCAAACTCGGTATTTTCCTTCACCTGATACTGATGGGGCGCAAAATATCCGGTGATCCACAAAAGGGGGTTCTGAGCATCCACCAGTTTCTGTTCACTGCCGTCACTGACATACCGGTAATCAAAGTCCTTTCCCGGTATTTCCTCTGTTGTGTCCTCACGAAAACGGATCGTCAGCTGGTAATCCTCCACCTGTTCCCGTATTTTCTCCCTGGCCTCCACGGCAGTCATCCCTCCGCAGTCCATGCCATTGATAACCGTTCCTTCAAAAAAGCGATCCCGATACTGCCATGCCTGATATCCGTAGTATCCCAGACCCAACAGGGCAGCAGCACAAACGGTTCCCACGGTTATCCCAAGGATCAGACCATGTTTTTTCTTTTTGTCCATATCTTAACTCCAATTTTCCTCGTTTTCCAAGGCAGCTGTCCAACTGCTGCCTGCCGGTTATTCTTTCACGATTTCATCAGAAATATCTTTCACCCTCCCCAGATGAGAGCTTTCTGATTCGGCTCACCTGCGCTCATTATATCATACTTTTTCGACTTTTTTCGACATTATAGGAAAAGTTAGAAAATCGTAAAAAATATGGTCAGTGATTCTCCCCATCCCTTTTCGAAGCGTTTTCCCTTTTTATATGAAAATTTCCCAGCGCCGTATTAACCACAAACATGGCCAGCGCAATCATACCTGCCGTCTGCAGCGTCTGCTGAAAATAGTACATGGACAGTTCATTCCGGGGCTGCAGAATGTAATAGACAATCCGGTACATACCGGCTCCCGGCACCAGAGTCATATTAGCCGGGATCAGAAACATGGTAACCGGCGTTCTGAATTTTCTGGCGCAGAGATGAGCCCCGGCCGAAATCACCATGGCGCCCAGAAAGGTACTTAACAGAGGCGATTCCAACATCCGGTTTGCCGTCAGATAAACCAGCCAGCCAATTCCGCCGTCAAGACCTGCCCACCAGAGAAACTTTGCCGGAACCCGCAGTACAATCCCAAAGCCCACTACGGCAATTATCGCTCCGACACACTGTATGATCATATCCGTCATCTTCTGCTCCTTATATAAGACTCATACCAATACCGATTCCCAACGCCACCGCGGCAGCAATCACAAACGCTTCTGCCGCCCGTGCCAATCCGGACAGATAATCTCCATGGAGAGTATCAAATACCGCATTGGTAATGGCTGCGCCCGGCACCAGAGGCATAATAGCGCTGACCACAATCAGGTCCCTGGAATAATCTCCCGGCAGAAACGTCACTGCCAGTCCCACAACGACTGCCAGGAAAACCGAGCAGAGCATATTCTCGAGAAACATGTGCAGCTGAATTTTACGGCAGAAAAAAAGCACGGCAGCCGTAAGGAAACCGGTTGCCGCCGCTACGGCTACATCTGCCGCGCTGCCGCCGAACATGACGGCAAATCCTCCGGTAAGGGCTGCCATAGCCGTCAGATTTTTCCGAACCTCATGGGGTTCTCTCCACAGGGCTTTCATCCTGTGAAATGCCTCCTCCAGAGAAATCTGGTCAGAACAGAATTCCCTGGAAATCACGTTCACTTTATCAATCATCTCCAGATCCGTTCCACGGCTGTTGATTCTGCGCACTACCGTAAGCGAATCCATGGATGGATCGTCCAGTGTAGCCACGAATCCCGTCATCATCACCAGCACCTGTACGGTCTTTCGATTGGATTTTTTTAAAATCCGATACATGGTATCCTCCACCCGATAGGTTTCGGCTCCATTTTTCATAAGAAGCTCTCCTGCAAAAACCGCAGTGTCAAACAGCAGTTTATAATCCATCGTCTACTCTTCTGGCCTCCCAATCAGTTTTTCATCAACGGCAGATATATAATCCTGCCCTGCAGATCTTCTGTCTATGATTGCTCCGGTGAAGTCTGCTCTTTTCCGCCAAAAAGGAACGGAATCAGCTGATTCTTTTTTAAATGAAGAACCGTGCAGAATTCTTCAAACAACAGTTTTTCCGCCGCACGGAAAAACTGCTCATCCGAACTGTACAGCTTTCTTCCCGCGGCTGTCCGTTTCTTTTTCTGCAGATACAGCGTCCGCAGCATCTGAATCAGCTTGCTTCGGTCCCCCTCCTCCAGAATCTGCTGAAATACTTCCTTTCTCTGATGCTCATTGTGAATCCACGGAAGCGGCTCTCTGGGCACCTGGCTGATCAACTGGAGAATCTCATCTCTGGTCAGCAGCCTGCGCATTCTCCCCACTGCCCTCTCGCTGTCTGTGGGCGCATAAATTGTTGATCTGTCATCATCAATGGGCTTCAGAATATAATATCTCCTGCTTCTCCGGTTAAATGTTCTCTCACCGATATCTGTCACCCTGCAAACTCCGTTTTTCCCATAAATCACCAGATCTCCTGTTTCCAGACGAACATTTGTCATTCTTTACCTCCTGTCACAACAGAAATAAGCTGCAGCTTGGCCTTACGGCTCGGCTGTAACAAAAGGTATTCCTCGGTATACCCGACCGTTCTGCAAAAAAAAACGCAATCCGCTCAACAGAGTTTCGTACTGCCAAGCAAACTACACGTTGATATATTAATTATACCACTTATTTTTCAAAAATGTCACAGAAAATCGAATAAAAATCGGCAGGCTGTATCCGCCATATACCGTACGGAATCGCTGTCGGCGCCCTATATCAGTATTTCACAGGGAAACGGATTTGCATGAAATATAAAACTGCCGCAGAAATATGAAATCATACCTCTGCGGCAGTTTTTATCCAGGGGATAAGGGATTCGAACCCCTATCGACGGTTTTGGAGACCGGTGCTCTACCATTGAACTAATCCCCTTTACTCCTATCCTGAAGGTGATGCACCTTCAAAACTGCATATACAACTTCCATCCATTCTCTTCCGCGTCAACCACTTGCCTGCTTTCTTCTCTTTTCCGTCTCTCTTCTCTGCTCCGCAGACACTCAGGTCAAACCCTCGACCGATTAGTAACAGTCAGCTCCATACATTACTGTACTTCCACCTCTGCCCTATCTACCTCGTCGTCTTCAAGGGGTCTTACTGCTTTCG
>DVIN01000043.1 GCA_018711275.1 Candidatus Pullilachnospira intestinigallinarum | reverse complement strand
GAACGGAGAGAAAGATGGTTGTCGTTAGCCATCTTTCTCTTTTTTTTCGAGGACAAATTTCAAAAGCAGGCGTGACTCGTATGAGTCACGCCTGCCCCTGTGTGGACTATCTATTTCCCGACAGCCCCTTTTTCTGCCGTCACTGTCTTTCAATTTTCTGATTGCCTGTGGACCAGACATGGGCCTCCTTCGCCGATGAGCGGGTGTTCTGCGCCATCACTCCCACCAGTCTGTGGGGCACATAGGGCTCCTCCAGGTAAGCAATCTCCTCCGGACTCAGCACCAGATCCACAGCCTTCGCGGCTCCCTCAATATGGTGCAGCTTGGTGGCTCCCACCACCGGAGCGGTCACTTTCGTGAGAAGCCATGCCAGAGAAACCTCGGTCATGGATACCCCTTTCTTCTCCGCCAGCTCTGCCACCCGGCCGATGATCACACTGTCCTGCTGTTCCGTGGCGTCGTATTTGAATTTTGCGTAGCTGTCTTCTTCCATACGTTTGGAGGTCTCTCCCGGATGCTTGGAAAGCCGTCCGCTGGCCAGCGCACTGTAAGGTGTCATCGCAATGTTATCTTCCGCGCACAGCTTGGCCATTTCCCGTTCTTCCTCCCGAAAGATCAGATTATAATGGCCCTGGACGGAGACAAATTTTGCAAATCCTTCCTTCTCCGCCAGAGCGTTGGCTTTTGCCAGCTGATAGGCGAAGCAGTTGGAAATTCCGATATAGCGGACTTTTCCTGCTTTTACCATCCGGTTCAGCCCATCCATAATATCATACAGCGGCGTTTCATAATCCCACATGTGATAAATATACAGATCCACATAATCCATACCCAGATTTTTCAGGCTGGTATTCACCATCTGTTCAATATGTTTCTGTCCGGAGATCCCCGCCTCAATCTCCTGGGGCGTCCGGGGAAGAAATTTTGTGGCCACCACAACATCTTCCCGTCTGGCGAAATCCCGCAGCGCGCGGCCTACATACTGCTCACTGGTGCCGCTCTGGTATCCGATGGCCGTATCAAAAAAATTTACGCCCAGATCCAGTCCTCTTTTGATAATTTCGCGGGAATGTTCTTCATCCAGTGTCCAGCTGTGCTGTCCGTTTTTCGCGTCTCCGAATCCCATGCATCCCATGCAGATCCGGGAAACTTTCAATTCTGAATTACCAAGCTTTGTATACTTCATTTTCACTACCTCCTGTTGTTGTTTCCTCTGAAAAGCCGTTCCTTGCGAGCCACAGTCTGATGGTTTCCGTCAGTTCTTTTCCGCCGTCATTCACGATCCCCAGCGCTTCCCGTACATCCGCTTTCGGGCAGAGACGGAGAATATCCCTCTGAAAATCCCCCACCACGCCGCCGCAATGGGAATAAAATGGTAAAACTATCTTCCCTTTCAGATCATTTTTATAAAGCCAGGAAGCCAGAGGCGGCGCAATGGTTCCACACCAGTTGGGAGATCCCGCAAAGACAATCGGATACGGGCGGCAGGAAACAGCCCCCGGAAGGAGGGGCGGGCGGAATCCGGATGTCACCTCCTGTTTTACCTGCTCCAGCAATTCCGGAAACGTCACGGGATACGGCTGCCGCGGATAGATTTCCATCCAGTTTCCCTGCGTGACCGCCTGAATTTGTTCTGCAAGCCGGTGGGTATTGCCCGAATAGGAATACGATATAATCAGGGATTCCTCCAACTTCATCTGTTTTCGCTCTGTTTTCCAAAGGACATACATTTTCCGATTACCTCTCCGGTTCTCAGATACTCATAAGTAGGCATTTCAAAGAGTACCGGTTTTAAGGTATGATAATCAATTTTTCCCTCTTCATTCAGTACGGTTTCCTCCGCGCAGGTCTGATCGATGGTGCAGATAAAACTTTCAAACCCTTTGGTTTTATAAATATCCTCCACGCTGCACACCATCACCACCGGCGCATCCGAAATCATGGGAACGCCCGTTTCACTGAGACTGTAATCAAACAGACCGGATTTATCTTCCTTGCTTCCGCTGACGCAGCCGGAGCGATCCGCTTTTGCCAGCAGCGCTTCATCCACAAGATTTATCGAAAGCTTTCCGCTTTCCCGGATGCCCTGGTTGGTATAATGTCCGGATGCCAGGCTGACCATCACATGGTCGTGACCGATAATACCCACATGTCCCGCCAGCAGCCAGTTGGGTTTTCCATCCACCATCGCTCCAATCACCACCAGCGGAGTGGGATATAATGCCAGTACATTTCCAATATTCTTTTTCATTTTACGATGCCTCCTGATTTTTTCTGAATTTTCTGTTTCGGTTACGCTCCTGTCGGCCTGCCCTATTTCAGCCGGTTTCCCAGATTGTACGCCTGCTGGGGGAACTTCGAATGCTGTGTCATGGCCGGCGTTCCGCAGCCGCTCCCCAGCACCATTCCCATATCCGTAAGATTCAGATACCGCACCAGCGTCTTATAGTGGGCTTCCAGCGCTTCGAAAGTCCAGCTGTCACTGTTCCAGGCAACGGTCAGCAAAGCAGATTTCATATGTTTGCGCTGAATGGAGCTGTTAAAGGCACAGAAACGGTCGATCATGGTTTTCAGCTGGGCGGACATTCCGTAATAGTAAAGAGGTGTGGCAAATACGATCATATCGGCTTCCAGAATCTTTTTCCGTATGATCTCCACATCATCCTTCTGCACACAGGGACCTTCATATCCGCAGTGAATACATCCGGTACAGGGATGGATGTCAGCGTGGGCCACATCAATCGATTCCACGGTGTGGCCGGCCTCCTCCGCTCCCTGCCGGAAACAATCCGCCAGCAGATGGGTGGAACCTTTCCTTTTGGGACTTCCTTCCAATACTACTATCTTCATAATCTGTCCTCCTGCTTTCTGGTTTCTGATCTGATTATATAGCAGCATTTCATCAATGTCGAATACTTAACTTTTATCGTCATCCATGCTTATTATGTATGTTTTCCCGGCCGGGGCGGCGTCCCCTTTTTACCTTTCCATTTCCGCCCGCATCATATTGATTTCCTGGATAAACAGGGAGGTAGCCGGCGAAAACAGGTGGTTTTTCTTCCAGACCAGCACGCTGCGGGTGGTATGTTCCGGCCTGACAGGAAGAAAGCGCAGACGCGGACTGCTGTGGATAGCCAGCGCTCCGTCCAGACAGAAGGCACAGCCCAGTCCTTCTTCCACCAGCAGCACGGCGTTGGAAAGCAGGGTATAACTGAGCGGAACATTGAGATCCTTCTCCTCGCAGTTCAGCCAGTTGAGAATTTCCGCCCGCACCCGTTCCCGCAGAGGCAGAATCAGCGGATATCTGACAATCTCCTCCAGTGTGATAAATTCCTGACCGGCCAGCGGATGATCGTCGCGCATCAGTACGCCCCAGGTCTCCTTCTGGGACAGGCGGATGTAGTCATATTTTGATGTATCCACAGGCTCCAGAAGAAGACCTGCGTCAATCAGCCCTTTATCCATACGGTCCTTAATATAATCCGCCATATCGTTATACAGATGAAACCGTACCAGCGGATATTTTTCCGAAAACTGACGGATAAGTCTGGCGAACAGACGGCTTCCGATTGATTCGGTGGCTCCAATGGAAATCGTTCCGCTGACTTCCGTATTCTTTTCCACAAAGGATTCTTCCAGACGGTCGGCAAGTTCCACAATCTCCTCTGCCCGCTGTCGGAAAAAAATACCGTCATCTGTCAGCGTCAGCCCGTTCTTTCCCCGATTGATCAATGTCGTACCCAATTCTCTTTCCAGATCCATAATCTGACGGCTCAGGGTGGGCTGTGTTATGTGAAGAAAGTCGGCTGCCCTGGTGATGTTCTCTTCCTGTGCCGCGGCAAGAAAATAGCGAAGCGTACGAAGTTCCATGTGAGATCACTCCTTATTCTGCGTGTTTTTCTCCATGGTATCATATCCATACGCTCCGCGCAATATTTCCTCTATCTATTCATTTTTCCTATGAAACGCTTCGCCCCTCCGGTGTTATCCGGCTTCCGTCTCCCCGGAAACCGCCCCGGCCGTCACGGTATAGGTCTGACCGGATACCAGCCGGGGACTGCTGTAGATCACCACCTCATATGCCATCTGCGGCGTATATTCCAGCAGGACCGTTCCGTCCGCATCGGCAATGGTGATGGTCGTCTGTGCGGGCTGATTTTCCAGGCTGACCGCCACCACCCCCTGCTGCGAATCGCTGAAACTCTGAGCCATACCGGAGGCGCCGGTCCCGATAAAGGTTCCCCCGGTGATCACGGCGGTGGTATCGTAATCCAGGGTGGAGGTATCCCCCTGTGTCGGTCCCGTTACCACCGTATATCCTCCGGAAATGGAAACACTTCCGTTGGCGTCAATACCGTCGCCGGAAGCGGTGATATCCAGTGTTCCTCCGGAAATCTCAATGCTTCCGTTGGAGGACAGCTTCTGCTCTCCTCCCTTTTCCCCCGGAGCGCCCGGCGGATTTCCAAACATGGCGTCCCGCCCGCCCTCTGTTCCGCTGGAGTCCTTTCCACCGGCGGCATTCAGTCCGTCATCATCGGCGGTCAGGACGATTTCCCCGCCCTGTATGAAAATATGCAGAGCCTCCAGCCCCTCATAGCTTTCCGTGATACAGATGGAGCCGTCCGCCACTGTCAGCGTATCGTCCGCATGAACCGCGTCATCCCCGGAAGCCAGCTGAAAGTCGCCGTTTTCCACCGTAATGGTTCCGTTGGAATGAATGGAATCATCTGCGGAATCCACCGAAAAGCTCCCGCCGGTGATCAGCAGCCAGGAAACTGCTTTCATCCCCTTCATGCTGGTGCTGGCCTCCGCCGTCTCCTGATCCGCTCCGCTTTCGTGCTCCCCTTCCGGCTGTCCCGGTCCACGGCCTCCCCGGAATTCTCCCCAGGAGTCCGAGGAAGCACTGGCGCCGTTCTCACTTCCGCCTCCCGCCAGGATCCGGAAATCGCCGTCCGAAATCTGCAGATAGCTTCCCGCGCTGAGGCCGTCTCCCTCTGCCTGGATATCCAGCGTTCCTCCGGAGACATACAAAAAGCCCAGGGAGGCATCTTCCTCATTTTCTACATGAATTCCATCCTTGCCCGCCTGGATATTCAGCGAGGTTTCCCCTGTGATCCGGACACTGTCGTTGGCATTGAGTCCATGGGACGCCGCCTCAACTGTATAGCTGCCCCCTGTGACTGCCAGATCATCCTTTGCGACGATGCCATGGCCTGCAGGCGATATCACGGTCAGCGAGCCGGATCCGTTCATCGTCAGGTCCTGTCTGGAAAAAATGGCCGCGTCGATAGTACTGTCATCAATGGCTGTGAATGTGCCTCCATTGGACAGCGTATTCTCTGTTCCTTCCGCCAGGGTGAGAAATACCTTATCTGCTTCCAGGATATACAGGGGCGCGGAGGTTTCGCTGTTGATCTCCGCTCCCTGCAGCACCAGCTGAATCTTGTCCGCGTCGGAAGCGTCCACAAGAATCATCCCGTCGTCAAGTGTCCCTGAGATCACATACACCGCTTCCTCGGTGATGGTGACCGTGCTTCCCGAGATTCTGACGCTGTCCGAACTGGCCTCCGCCTGACTGCCGTTCAGCCGGATGGAAACACAGTTTTCCCCGTCGTAATCCGTTTCATAATCCCTGTCCGTAAACATCTCCTCATCTGTCTGTGCCTCGGACGCCGTGCTGTCCGTCTGATCCTCTTTGGTTGCGGAATCATCGGCAGTCTGCGGATCCTCCGCTTCCCGGCCATCGCCGTTCTCCCGAAAACCGTCCCCGGTCTGCGCATCTTCCCCGTCTGCCGCGCTTTCTTCTCCGGTTCCCCGCACAGAGAATCCGCCGCAGCCGGAAAAGATCCAAAGCGCGGCCGTCATTCCCAGCGCCATCACTTTTTTCATTTTCATAGAGCACCTCCACGCTTTACAGCTCCGCTGTCACTGTCTCCTGTCTGGAGATGCAGATCTCCAGATTCCCGTTTCTGCACCGCATCCGGTCGATCATTTCCTTTTCCCGGGAAGTATTCAGAAGCGTCACATGATACGTCAGGCGAAACATACTCCCCATATTCACTGTTTTTACGGTGATCAGCTCCCACCGGACAGTGTATTCCTGAAAAATGTCATCAAAAACCTCTCCGTAGTTCAGATCCTCCGGTATGGTCACTGTCACTGTCTTATACGCCTCATCCTGTTTTCCCTGCCCCGGTTTTCCATGGCAACAGAGCAGGTAAGCCGCGGACATGACGACGGTAAACAGTACGGCAAATCCCAGATATCCCATTCCGGTGACAAGTCCTGTCCCCATGGCCAGAAACAGAAAACAGATTTCCCTGGCCGTACCGGGTACGGACCGGAACCGGACAAGGCTGAAAGCTCCCGCCACGGCCACACCGGTTCCCACATTTCCGTTGACCAGTGAGTATTCCATACACATCGGATTCCAGAGAAATATCCTCCTGCCGGAAAAGAACCAGGCGGTCAAAGGTAATCCGAAAATCCTTCTGTTCCTTTCCCCAAAATGCTTCCCGCTGATAGGTGAGAAAACCTGCAGGCCTGAGATTCCCGTAAAAGCGCAGGAAATATCCGATCTCTCTGGAAATCTGGCTGTCCTCCTTCCGGTCTGTCTCTCCCGTTGTCCATTCCATGGCTTCCCTTTCCGGCATGGAAATCCGCCGTTTATAGACAACCCCTTTGTATTTCTTTTTCAGTTCCACAAACACCGGGCTTGCGCCGGATGCTTTCTCATAGCTGCGTATCCTCAATTTTTCTTTATAGACCGGTTTCTCAATGGAACGGCGGGCCAGCCGATAGTCGGCCGTATCAAAATAAATATTGCGGATCGTGGTACGGCCGTACGCATCCGGCGCCATGCAGGGTTCCATAGCCTCCATGACGCATTTCTTCTGTCTTTCCGTGAGCAAATATTTCAATTCATATCTTTTGAAAACCGTTTGATATGCCATAAAAATTCCTCCTGTCTTATGATATCCGTATTGTACAGAAGGAAGATTAAACTATTATTGAACCCTGCCGGAATCCGGCGGCCAATTTACCGTCCGAAGTTCCTGTGCAGCGGAAGCTTTGCGGTAAACTCCACCTCCTGCTGATGACAGCAGACGCCGATGCTTCCTTTATGCGCCGTGCAGATCGCTTTTGCTATGGCCAGCCCGAGTCCGTAATGCCCGTCCTCCCCGCTTCTGGCCGTATCCGTCCGATAAAACCGTTCAAAAAGATGCTTTCTCTGCTCCGGCGGTATCTCCTCGCCCTGATTCTTCACAGACAGGATCGCGCTGTTTTTTTCTTTTTTCACTGTCAGACGTACACAGTTTCCCCGGCGGCTGTGGCGGATGGCGTTGTCTGTCAGGATGGAAACCAGTTGTTTCAACTGTCCCGGATTTCCCCAGACACAGATATCTTCTTCAATATCTGTCACAAGACGGATTCCCTTCTCATAGGCCACCGACTCAAAGGGAAGCGCCTCGCCGCATACCAGATGCCCGTAATCCACACGCTCCATGGGAGGCGTCACGTTCTCGGTTTTCGCCAGTTCCAGAAGCTGCAGAATCAACGCCGACATACGTTCATTTTCATACCGGATATTGGCCAGCCACTGGTTTTCCCCTATCTGACGGCCCAGCAGTTCCACATTGGCATTGACTACCGCCACAGGTGTTTTCAGTTCATGGCCCGCATCGGATATAAACTGCTTCTGCCTCTGATAACTTTCCTCCAGAGGCGCCACGATTTTTCCGGCCAGAAAACGCGCCAGGAAGAACAGCGCCACCAGTGTAATGCCGCCGAAAATCCATGTGTACTCGATGAGTGTGCCCGCCTTCTTTAGCATCAGGGTATTATCGAGAAATGCCACCAGTATATAATCCTTTTTTTCTTCCATCCGGTAGATCAGATTCCGCTCCACACCGGAGGAATTTCCCTTTTCAATAATCTCCAGTGCCAGCTGTACCAGATCTTCCTGATCAAGAGCCGCGACATCCGCCGTATCCACCTTCAGAATCTCTCCCTCCAACGATACGGCCACGGAATAAAATGTGGAAAGCTCCAGCGCCGGCGGAGGCTGGGGATGGCGGTCAGATCCCCCTTTCCCTCTGGCGTCTTCTGTTTCCGCAGTCCTTCCCGGTTCTTCTTTGCCCGGTTTCAGTCCGTCTGTTTCGTCCATAAGGGAATAGCTGGCAACATATTCTTTTAGCAGCTCTCTGTTTTCCTTTGTCATATCCGCGTAGCTGGCCAGATATATTATGCCGAAGGTTCCTGCCAGAAGGAGAATCAGCACAGCCATTATTGCGGCCACAATCTTTCGTTTTGATTTTCTAAACATCCGCGTACCTCAGCTCATATCCTATGCCCCTCACCGCTTTGATCTCTGTTTTTGCCTTTACAAAGCCGAGCTTTTTTCTGGTAAAGGACATGTACACCTCCACATTATTGTATTCCGTCTCACTGTCATAACCCCATATCTTTACTGCCAGCTGATCCCTGGTCAGAATATGTCCCTGATTGGCGATCAGATATTCCAGAATCCGGAACTCCTTCTCACTCAGCCGCACGGAATCACTGCCGCAGGACAGGGTAAGATTTTCTCTGCTGACCGCAATATCCCCAAAACGAAGGGAACCGTCCGGAGTATTGATATTCCGTCTCGCCAGCGCCCGCAGTCTTGCCAGCAGTTCCCGCATCATAAACGGCTTGGTCAGATAATCGTCCGCCCCACAGTCCAGACCCGTTACCTTATCATCCAGGTCACTTTTGGCTGTCAGCATCAGAATTGGCGTCTGGATTCCCTTCTCTCTGGCTTCCTTCGCAATCTCAAATCCGTTTTTTCCCGGAAGCATCACATCCAGGATCACAAGGTCATACGCCCGGGTTTCCAGCGCGTCCATGCCTTCCCTTCCGTCCCCGCAGGAATCCACGTCGTATCTTTCCTGACGCAGAAGTTCGCAGAGCGCCTGGGCCATTCTTTTCTCATCTTCGATCAGTAACAGTCTCATGCAGATACCTCCGTTTCTCCTTTGAATTTTATTATACTATTTTTTCACCGTAAATTACACTGCCTGCCGGGAAAACACGGAAGTTTCCGATAGATCACTTTCCTCAAAACTATCTTTTATGATTGAAAAAATGAGCAGGATACCTTGTATCCTGCTCACATTTCCAAAATATTCTCTTCTCAGCACTTACAGCACCAGTCCGTTCACCCATTCCTGCACATCCGCCGCGTCAACACCCGACCGGAACCGCATACCTTCCTGCCAGTCACCGGTGCCTGCCATCTCCGCCAGCAGCTGCCCGCTCTCTCCCAGATCCGAAGAAGAAGATGTGCAGAACGGGATCACCGTTTTTCCGGTGAAATCATTATTCTCCACAAACGTATCCACCGGCCATGCCGCGATACCCCACCAGATCGGATACAAACCGGAGGTCATCTCCCCTTGCCCTTGATTTTACTGGACTTAACAGGATTCTAAAGTGTGTTTTGTGTCATCTATATCCATTCATAAATCCATAAGGTTCTAAGAAGAATTTGACCCCCTTGGAATAATGAAAATATTTTTGTAATTTTGCTGCGGTTATATTTTTTAGGACATTATCTTGATTAAGTTCATCAATAATAGCTTTAGGATTCGCGTAAAAACTAAAATCCCAAAAAATCTTCAAAAGACAGTTTTCCTTATCATATTCAAATTTGATAATCCATGAATTACCAAAACAATTATCTCCTGAATTTCTCAATTCTTCTTCATGCTTTTCATACACTAGTTCATCACAAAATTTTTTCCATGCCATTTCGATTCTATAGTGTTTTGATTCATCAAATACCTTCTCATAAACTTCTTTTTGTAATAAAATAATACATCTTTAGTATCTTTCACTTTGTACGCTACTATATCAATTTCTCTATCCATTCCTGTCCTATCGTCAATATAATAGCAGTTATTCATAACATGCCAATTATGTCGTTTCAATATACCTTAAATTTTATGCTCTAAATCAAATCCAGTTCTTTCTATTGCTTCAAGCCATTTTTCTTCATTTTCTATTGACATCTTCTTCCCTCCTACATTAATAAATACACCTGAAAATTTTCAGATTGTTCTACTTAAGAAGTTCTCTTTAATTAATATTCATTTTTCTTTTGGTAATACATCTACAATTTATCCATTCCAACTTATATACTCCTGCAATACACCTGGCCTAAATTTCTCGCCTTCCTGCTATAAGATTACTGTCACCAATTTCAAAAAAACTTATGGTACAAAACAGAATTACTGAGCCCCTATTCAAAGTGCCATTTAAAAATACCTTTTGGTACTTTAAATGGCACTTAAAAATATATAACTTATATCAAGAATAATTTTCCTCCCCTGACTCTTCTTGCCCTTCTGCATCCTCTGAATCCTTCTTTTCTGTCCACAGCAATGTCAACAGCCAATCATACAGTTCCTGAGTCTCTTCCAGAGCCTTCTTTACATGGTATTCTTCAATGAACAGCTCCTGAGGATATCGAATCTTTACTCCGTATGGCGTCAGATCATCACACATTTCAAGATACTTTTCATCCACTTCTGTATATTCCTGCAGCATTTCCGCCAATAGACCGAGATCATGGGTCTTCTTAATAGTAACGCCTCTGGAAATCAAAACACCTTTCAGCAGCTTTTCTATAGCCTGCTGACAATGATAACAAATAATCTCCAACGGTTTTGGGTACATATTCTCATATAGATGTTTCGCCGTTAGAAAATCCATCCTTGCAAACTCCATCCACTCTTTCAAAATCTTTTCATTTTTCATATAAAAACACGCCCTCCTGCTTTACAACCTTTTCAAGGGTATTTTCCTTCGCCCTTTCATCAAAAGATGATTCATAACCCACAACAATATCTACTGGACGTTTACGAACTCCGCGGAGGGACTTATATGCTTTCTGGGACAGTTCGATTTTGTTCCCGGCATCATCAGGAACAACAACATAAAAGTCATAATCACTGTTCTCATTATAGGTATCTTTAGCAAAGGAACCGAACAGATAGATCCGTTTCGGCATGATAGTCATACAGATTCTGTCTTTAATTGCATTGATCTCATTATTGATCATCTTGTTCACGTCCTTTCATACAAACTTGCATGAGATTCTGCCTTCTGTTCACCCATAGTATACCACAGAACAATCTGCTTATCTATCTGAAAGAATATTCAGATAAAGTGTCACTTCCCCTAAATCTATCTTTGTACAATAAAAAATAAGCAGGATGCCATACACCACACCCTGCCCACATTTCTTACTATTCTGTTCCTGACAATTACAATCCCAGTCCGTTCACCCATTCCTGAACATCCGCCTCATCAGCTCCTGACCGGAATCTCTCTCCATCCTGCCAGTCGCCTGTACCTGCCAGATCAGCCAGCAGATTTCCGCTGTCCCCGATTCCTGATGAAGAAGAAGTACAGAACGGGATCACTGTCTTTCCGGTAAAGTCATTCGCCTCTACAAACGTATCCACCGGCCATGCCGCGATACCCCACCAGATCGGATACCCGATAAACACCATATCATAAGAATCCCAGTTGTCCACCGTACTGGAAACCAGTTCCACATTCCTCTGATCCTCATTCTCATGTTCCTGAGAAACCCGGCTGTCGCTGTTGGTCCAGTCCAGCTCCTCGCCGGTATAGGGTTCCACAGACTCCAGTTCAAAAAGATCCCCGCCGGTGGCTTCCGCAATGGTATTGGCCACTTCTTCTGTATTGCCTGTGGCGGAATAGTAAACCACCAGTACATTTCCGGATGCTGTACTGTCTGTTCCGGTGGTGGTACCGGCGCTGTCCTGCGCTTCCTCCTGACCGGCTGCATCCTCCTGGCCTGCGGTATTATCCTGATCCTGCCCGGTGGTATCTTCCTGGGTCTGGACATCCGCAGTTTCCTGGGAAGTATCCTCCGCGCTGTCCTGTCCGGACGTCTCTGATCCACAGCCGGCCAGAAGCCCTGCTGTCATAACTCCCATTAAAATTACAGAAAGAATTTTCTTCACTTTCATTCTTGTCCCTGCTCCTTTCACAGTTCACCTTTCCCTTCAGAGATTTCCCTGAGGGGTGTTTCTTTTTCCTGCTGCACCTTCAGTATAACGGACAGGAATCGTTCTGGGAATTTTCTCTTTGTTGCTCACTATTAACCTTGAGGTAAATCCCTTTTCTCAGCGTTTCTTCCATTTTTTCAGAACCATGCTCAGATAATAGCCCAGAAATACAAAAAATCCCATGGCCGCCACATAGTCCAGAATAAACAGAATCACCGGTTCCTCATAGTCAAAGAATACGAAATGCACCTGCATCAGCAGATATCCCGGAATTCCTCTTTTCACAAAAGCATATACGCCATAGGCAGCCACTGCCAGGGCGGCCAGACGGGCAATCCAGGTTCTCGCTGCCGAGGGGCGCGCAAACAGCCGGCCGGCCATTCCCACCGGGATTCCCCAGTGGAGCCCCAGATGCAGGGACATCAGCACAAATCCCCAGTAGGCACAGGTCATATGTACGGTTCTGGCCACCATGCTGAAGCCACGGATGTTCAGGAACGAAAATACATGGCGGGAGAGGATGATTCCGCTGATCATGGAGCCCAGCATACCGTTCAGAATCAGAACCACCAGAATCGTCTGTACCTCCCGCAGCGGCGTATATCTGCCCCGGAGCAGATTCCCGGTCCGTTTCCGGTTCAGAACGTGATGGGTGATGAAAAGCAGGAACATGACAATCCCGATCCATTCGTGAGCAGCTTCCCCGATCATCTCATAGGGCATGAGAAGCAGCAGTGCCAGCGTCATTAAAATGTCGACTGCGATTTTCATTTTCTGTTTCGCACGCATAGATACTCTCCTTTTTCCTTGCCTGGCGGCAAAAATGTCTTCTGCCGGCCACAGGCCATTATTCTTTTCCACTGTAAATGATACTGCCTGCCGGGAAAACATGCAAGAATCCATTGGTTTTCCAGTATATACGAAAGGGTTGGGGCGAAAAAGCCCCGGTTTCACAAGGAAGCCAGGGCCTTTGCTCCAGAATGCTTAAATGTCAAAAGCTTTCTGTTTTTTGCCTTACTGATGAATCTTCATGCTGTGCAGCATTTTCACAAATCCGGGATCGTCGTGGTTTACGATCTCGCTGTGACCCAGATCCAGTTTGGCGATTTCCGCCATATCCTCCTGGCTGAGTTCAAAATCCCAGATATCCATATTCTGCTCCATGCGGTTCTTGTGTACGGATTTGGGGATTACCACCACGCCTCTCTGTACGTTCCACCGCAAAGCCACCTGGGCCGCGCTCTTTCCGTATTTCTCACCGATCTTTGTCAGCACCGGATGGGTAAAGATCCCCTGATTTCCCTCCGCGAAGGGGCCCCATGCCTCCGGTACCACGCCGTACTCCTTCATCAGCGCCAGTGCATTTTCCTGGGCGAAGAAGGGATGCAGCTCCACCTGATTCACTGCCGGAGTCACCTCCACGGTCTCGCAGAAATCCGCCAGACGGGCCGGATAAAAGTTGCAGACGCCGATGGCACGAAGCTTTCCTTCCTTGTTGCTGTCGCCGAATGCGGAACCCTTTCCGCCGCGGCTGAAAAACTGCATCTGTCTCAGCCTGCCCTGAGCCGTTCCATGCAGAAGCTGGAGGCAGAGCTGGAGGTTCCGCTTTTTACCCGCCGGAAAAATAAAATCGAGCTCAACGAGAATGCCCGGATGGCGGTGGAATACGCCCGGAAAATCCTCTGGCAGTCCCAGGATATGGTGGATCATATCCGCGCCTTTGACCTTGCCCGCCGGACCATCCGGGTGGGCTCCTGCGCGCCCGCTCCCCTGTGGGACATTCTCCCGATTCTCTCCCGCCTGTATCCCAGCATGACGATTTCTTCCGAAATTCGTGAAGAAGAAGAGTTGCTTTCCGGACTTCGCAGAGAAACTTACCAGTTTGTCATCTTCCCCCGCAAAGTGGAGGAGGAGGATATCTGCTGCCTCCGCTATGAAGAAGAGCATCTTTTTTTCTCACTTCCTCCCACCCACGCCCTGTCCGCCAGCAAATCTCTCCGTCTGGAGGATCTGAACGGCGAAACCATGCTGCTCATGTCGGATATCGGTTTCTGGAAGAAAGCGCTTGAAAAAAAGATGCCGGATACCCGTTTTCTGATACAGACGGAAATGGCGGCGTTTACGGAACTGGTAAAGGCCTCCGCTCTCCCTTCCTTTGCCACCGATATGGCTTTACAGAGAGCAGAATACACCGCACCCAACCGGATTCTCATACCCATTTCGGATCCGGAGGCCAACGTCACCTATTATCTGTTGTGTCCCGCCGACAGACAACGTTCCTGGCAGAAATTCCTCCGGCTGTGCTGCCCGGATTCTTTTGCGGCTCCAAGATAATCTTCTGTTTTCTGCTGGTGCAGTGCCGATTTTGCAGAGCGGCATAACCTTTACACATACAGACAGAGAAAACAGCCTGAACGCACACGGCGGACAGGCTGTTTTTTCTGTCTGACATTTTCATTTTTTATAAATCCGGCTATCCGCTCCGGGCGGTCCCTTCTCCGGCTGGTATGCCCGATTTTTCTCTCATTCCAACACGAACGCTCCTTCCAGCCGTCCGCTGCTGTCCGCGCAGATTCCCACCCGGAACCGACCCGGCTCCGCCTGATAGCTCATATCTTTTCCGTAAAATCGCAGCATCTCTTCCGTAATGGCAAAGCAGACCTGCTTCGTCTCCCCCGGCTGCAGCCATATTTTCTGTATCCCCTTCAGTTCCTTCACCGGGCGCACCACGCTGCCGGTCACATCCTGAAGATAAAGCTGCACGGTTTCCGAGCCGGCCCGGTCTCCGGTGTTGGTCACCCGGGCGCTGGCCATGAGGGTTCCTCCCCGCTTCAGCACTGTCCCGTCCAGCTGCACAGGGCCGTAGCTGGCACTGTGGTAGGAAAGTCCGTAGCCAAAGGGATACAGCGGCGTGTTGGGACAGTCCTCGTACCGGGAGAAAAACCGGATGGGCGTATGCCCGTCGTAGGGCCGCCCGGTGGAAAAGGCGTTGTAATACAGCGGCACCTGGCCCAGACTTCTTGGCATACTCATGGAAAGTCTTCCCTGGGGTTCGCAGATTCCAAACAGCATATCCCGAATGGCACTGCCGCCTTCTGTTCCCGGATACCACACCAGCAGCAGCGCGTCTGCCAGCTCTTTCACCTCGTCCAGCACCAGCGGCCGGCCGGCAAACAGCACCACAACCACCTTTTTGGCCTGTTTTCTCACCTCCCGCAGCAGTTTCATCTGATCTCCCGGCAGGGAAAGCCGCGTCCGGCTGCCGCCCTCGCCGCCCTGAATCGTATCCTCTCCCAGCGCCAGCACCACCAGATCCGCCGCCCTGGAAAGCGCCATGGCCTGCTCCCACTGCCGATTTCTCTCCTCCCGGCTCCAGGGGTGTCTCTCCCCCCGGGCGGCAAGGGCCGGCAAATCGGTATAATCTTCGGGCAGAATGGTTTCACAGCCCTCACACCAGGCAAAATCCAGTCCTTCCGTCTCGGAAAATGCCTCCCTTATGGTCACCACGGCTTCCTGATCCCCGTGCAGCGCCCACAGGCCCAGAGCGTCTTTCCGGTCGGCAAAGGGGCCGATCAGAGCGATCCTGCCCGTGCGTGCCTCACCGGATTTTCCTCCTACCGGCGCCAGGGGCAGCAGGCCCTCTTTATTTTCCAGCAGCACCGAGGATTTCACCGCCGCCTCCCGGGCAAGGCTGCGGAAGGATTCCTTCCGAACTATCTGTTTTTCTGTCTCCTCCCGGGCGCCCCGGAAGGGATCCTCAAACAGTCCCAGTCGGTTTTTCAGGCGCAGCACCCGCCAGACCGCCGCGTCCAGCTGCTCCTGGCGGATGGTTCCCTCCCGGATCAGCCCCTCCAGCTGGCTGGCATAGCAGTCTGTGCACATGTCGATATCCACGCCCGCCTCCATGGCCATCCGGGCCGCTTCCTTTTTATCCGCTGCCACACCGTGAACGATCAGTTCCGCAATGGCCGCATAATCGGTGATCAGCACGCCGTCAAATCCCCATTCTTCCCGCAGCACCTGCCGCATCAGCCAGCGGTTTCCGGTGGCAGGAATGCCGTCCACCGTGTTGAAAGATGTCATCACCATTTCACAGCCGGCCTCCACCCCTGCCCGGTAGGAGGGCAGATACTCCTGCCGCAGCCTCCGCTCGGACATATCCACCGTATTGTAATCCCGGCCTCCTTCCGCCGCCCCGTAGGCCGCAAAATGCTTCACGCAGGAAGCCATTCCCCTGCAAGCCCCTTTCTCCGAAAGCCCCTCCTGAAATCCTGCCACCATGGCTTTTACACATTCCGCATTCAGGAACGGATCCTCCCCGGTGGATTCCAGGCAGCGTCCCCAGCGGGCGTCCCGCACCAGATCTCCCATGGGAGAAAATGTCACATGAACGCCTGCCGCCACACTTTCTTTGGAGGTGGCGCGGCAGAGGCGTTTCAGGAGCTCCGGCTCAAAGGAGCATCCCAGCGCCAGGGGAATCGGGTAAACGGTGCGGAAGCCATAGATAATATCCGCCATGAACAACAGCGGGATCTTTGTCCTGCTCTGTTTCAGATACGCTTCCTGTACCCGGCGGATCTGGGCCGCCCCTGTCACATTCAGAGTGCTGCCCACATTGCGGAGAATCTCCTCCGGTATGCCGAGGTCCTCCCTGACGCCCAGTTCCTGCCCCTGAGCCTGCAGCATATTGCCAGGCACCTGTATAAGTTGTCCGATTTTCTCCGTCAGGGTCAGGGATTCCAGTAATTTTCTCAGTTTCTGTTCTTCCATTTCTGCCTCCTGTCTGCTCGTTTGGCGATGTAAATACGGTTGTCCTGCTGCCATCGCCCGCTGTATTCTGTTATCCGTATCTTATCACAAGGCGCCGTTACTTGACAGCCAAAATACTCTTTTACAAAAAACTCTTCGAAATCCATTTCCAGAAAAAATGAATTCCGAAGAGTAATTTCTGTTATGCAGAAGAGACCGGCTACCGCCGGTCTCTTCCCTCTGCCGTATGAATTTTATCCATTGGTTTCCCGCAGGACCTCTATGGCTTATGCCGCGAAATTTCCCGTATACAGCTGATAATATTTTCCTTTCGCCGCAATCAGTTCGTCGTGGGTACCTCTCTCGATGATACGCCCCTGCTCCATAACCATGATGCAGTCGGCATTTTTTACGGTGGACAGCCGGTGGGCGATGACAAAGGTGGTTCTTCCCTTCATCAGCGCATCCATGCCGTCCTGTACCAGTTTCTCGGTACGGGTATCGATGGAGGAAGTAGCCTCGTCCAGAATCAGCGCCGGGGGATCTGCCACGGCGGCCCGGGCGATGGCCAGCAGCTGCCGCTGTCCCTGACTTAAGTTGGCTCCGTCTCCGGTGAGCATGGTGTTGTAGCCATCCGGCAGACGGCGGATAAATCCGTCGGCATTGGCCAGTTTGGCCGCCTTGATGCACTCCTCATCGGTGGCATCCAGCTTTCCGTAGCGGATATTGTCCATGACGGTTCCGGTGAACAGGTGGGTGTCCTGCAGCACCATACCCAGTGACCGGCGCAGATCCGGCTTCTTGATCTTGTTGATATTGATGCCGTCGTAGCGGATCTTTCCATCGGCGATATCATAGAACCGGTTGATCAGGTTGGTGATCGTGGTCTTGCCGGCGCCGGTGGCGCCTACGAAAGCGATCTTCTGCCCCGGCTTTGCCCACAGGCTGATATTGTGCAGAACAATCTTGTCGTCCGTATAGCCGAAGTCCACATCATCAAAGACCACACCGCCCTCCTGTTTGGTGTAGGTGACGGTTCCCTCTGCCTTATGGGGATGTTTCCATGCCCACAGATTGGTACGGGTGGCTGATTCGGTGAGGTTGCCGTTTTCGTCCTCTTTGGCGTTTACCAGTTCCACATAGCCCTCGTCCTTTTCCGGCTCCTGATCCATCAGATCGAACACACGCTGGGCGCCGGCCGCGGCGTTGACCACAAAGTTGATCTGCTGGCTCACCTGGGTGATGGGGTTGGTAAAGCTCTTGTTCAGTCCCACGAAGGTTACGATAGTTCCGATGGTAACTCCCGCCAGCTGATTGATGCCCAGGATGGCTCCCACGATGGCCACCAGCGCGTAGCTGATCCATCCGATATTGGCGTTGACAGGCATCAGCAGGTTGGCGTAGGTATTGGCTTTGTCGGCGCTGTCTCTCAGCTGCTCATTGACCTTGTGGAAATCCTCCATGGCCTCCTGCTCATGGCAGAATACCTTTACCACCTTCTGACCGTCCAGCATTTCCTCGATAAATCCGTCCACCGCGCCCAGATCGATCTGCTGGCGGATATAATACTTTCCGGACAGCCTGGAGAATCTGGAGGTGACAAACAACATCACAAATGCGGTCAGGATGGAAATCACCGTCAGGGCCGGGCTGAGAATCAGCATGGTCACCAGGGTCGCCACCATGGTAATCACTGAGTTGATAATCTGCGGAATACTCTGGCTCAGCAGCTGCCGCAGGGTATCCACATCGTTGGTGTACACGGACATGATGTCGCCGTGGGCATGGGTGTCGAAATATTTGATGGGCAGCGCCTCCATCCGTGCAAACAGATCGTCTCTCAGATGGCGCATGGTTCCTTGACTCACATTGACCATGATCCGGTTATAGGTGAACGCGGTGATCACACCCACCGCCATAACACAAGCCAGCTGCACCAGATCTTTTGCCAGGCCGCCAAAATCCCTGGAGCCATTGGCCAGCATGGGGGTGATATAATCGTCCACCAGTGTCTGGGGAAATGTGGCTCCCACCACCGTGGCAATGGCGGTGATGAGAATACAGACAACCACCAGCAAAAATAAGTATTTGTAATAATGAAGCATGTATCGGATGACCCGGCTGCTCAGCTTTGTGGCTGTATTCACCTCGGGCCGTGACTTTTTATTGCTCATAGATAAACCTCCTTTTAAGCCGGCTGATCAAAGTCTCCGCCGCCCTCCTGCTGTGAAGTATAAATTTCCTGATAAATGGCGTTGGACTTCAGCAGATTGTCATGGGTGTCAAAGGCGTCGATTTTTCCGTCGTCCAGCACCAGAATTCTGTCGGCGGACTGCACACTGGAAATACGCTGGGCGATGATGATCTTGGTGGTTCCGGGAATCTCTTTCGCGAATGCCGCCCGGATACTGGCGTCCGTGGCGGTATCCACGGCGCTGGTGGAATCGTCCAGGATCAGCACCTTCGGCTTTTTCAGAAGCGCCCGGGCAATACACAGCCTCTGCTTCTGCCCGCCGGAAACATTGGCGCCGCCCCGCTCGATCCGGGAATTGTATTTGTCAGGCATCCGCTCGATAAATTCATCGGCGCAGGCCGCCTTGCAGGCTTCGATACATTCCTCGTCGGTGGCGTCCGGATTTCCCCAGCGCAGATTGTCCAGGATGCTTCCGGAAAACAGGGTGTTTTTCTGCAGTACCACGGAAACCTGATTTCTCAGCACCTCCGTGTCATACTTCCGGACATCCACACCGCCCACGCAGACGGAGCCTTCATCCACATCGTACAGACGGCAGATCAGGTTCACCAGACTGCTCTTTCCGGAACCGGTGCCGCCGATAACGCCGATGGTTTCTCCGCTTTTAATATGAAGATCGATATCCGACAGAGAATTCTTCCCGCTTCCGTGTTTGTAAGAGAAATTCACATGATTGAAGTCGATGCTTCCGTCCGCAACCTCCATCACCGGCTGCGCGGGATCTGTCAGATCTGCCTTCTCATTCAGCACCTCACTGATACGGCGGACGCTGGCTAAAGACATACTGATCATAACCACAACCATGGAGAGCATCATCAGACTCATCAGCAGAGACATGATGTAGCTGAACAGGCTGGTCAGATCACCGGTGGTCAGAGAACCGCCCACAATAAACTGCGCGCCCAGCCAGGATACGGAGATAATACAGAAGTAAACTGCCACCATCATGGCCGGGTTATTGAAAGCCAAAAGGCCCTCCGCTTTCACGGACAGATCGTACAGCATTTTGGAGGCTTTGGAAAATTTCACGTTTTCATAGTCCTCCCGGACAAATGCCTTTACCACCCGGATGGCGGTGACGTTTTCCTGGACGCTGGCGTTCAGGTCGTCGTACCTGCGGAATACCTGTTTGAAGATCTTCAGGGTAACCACCATGATGGAACCGATCACAAGCACCAGAAATACCACGGCGATCAGAAACATGCCGCTTAACCGGGGGCTGATGATCAGGCACATGGCAAAGCTGAAAATCAGGTTCAGCGGGGCCCGGACCGCCACACGGATAATCATCATAAACGCGTTCTGCACGTTGGTGATATCGGTGGTCATACGGGTCACCAGACCGGGAACGCTGAATTTGTCAATGTTGGAAAAAGAAAATGTCTGGATATTGGCGTAAATGGCCTCCCGCAGATTGGCTGCCAGCCCGGATGAAGCGCCGGCGGCATTTTTCCCTGCCATGGCTCCGAAAGCCAGGCTCAGAAACGCCATAATCAACATAAGCGCGCCGTAACGGTAGACCACCGGAAGATTTCCGGCCTCCAGTCCCTGGTCGATAATAATGGCCGTGATGAAAGGCATCAGAATTTCCATTATCACTTCCAGGGCGGTAAAGCCAATACACAGAAATGTGTTTCGCTTATACTGTCTCAGCTGTTGTAAAACTTTTTTCACGATTCAGATACCTCCTGTCTGTTCTCATTTCCCCGTGCTCCTTTTGGCCCAGCTGCGCCAGAAGTTTCTGTTCCAGCAGGCAGAGCTGCTCCCATTCCCGCCCTTCGAGGGCTCTGCCGATTTCCTTTTCCGCCTGGAGCGCTTTACACAAAAACTGCTCTTTTTCAGCGTTCAGCTTTTCCGTAGGAAGCACTTTCTTTTTCCGGATATCCTCCGGATTCTCCTGAAAACAGAGATAACCTTCTATTCTCAGTTTTTTTATCAATACGGACAGTGTTGACTTTGATACGCCTATCTCACGACAGAGCTCCGTCAGGTACGATCCCTCCGGATGATGTCGCAGAAGATAGACCAGAAAATAAACCTGAATTCCGCTGATGTTCCCGTTTTTCAGATTCAGCTCCAGCTGCTCTGTCAGGTTCAGACTGATCCTTCTCAGCAGATAGAGCTGCCGCTCGGTTCTGAAATCCTCTTCCATCCCACCTGATACCTCCCTTTCTGATTTTGGCAGCGGTCCGGCCTTCGGCCCCGGCCGCCGCGGTTTCTGTTCTTTGTGGAACCATTCAGGTTTGAACAGTTTGTTTTCTTACCTTCTGTCCGTTAGAAATTGTATCTCACATTTCAGGAAATGTGAAATTCAAAATCATTATTATCTATAAAAAATTTTTATAGATTTCCTGTTTTCTTCTTGCGAAGCCCGGGGAAACACCGTATAATCAGATAAAGAAATCTGCCGTTTTCCCGTTTTTTGTATGAAAAATCAGGAATGCGGAAAAGAAGCCGCTCTGAAAAGTATAACGGGACGATGAATAAGGAAAGGATGATTTCTGTTATGAATACCATTCAGTTGGAATGTTTTCTCGCGGTGGCGGAGCATCTGAATTTTTCCAAAGCTTCTCAGGCACTGAAGCTGACGCAGCCGGCCGTCAGCCATCAGATCCAGACGCTGGAGGAAGAGCTGGGGGTGAAACTTTTTATCCGCACCAGCCGGAATGTGGAGCTGACCCAGGAGGGCATCCTGTTTCTTCCCGACGCCGACCTCATCCTGAAAACCGCCCTGTCGGCCAGGGCGCGGCTGGGAAAGCACGAGCATTTTATTCCCTTCGATCTGGGATGCCACAACCATCTGGAGCTGAACCTGCTGCCGCCTATTCTGAAGAAGCTGGCGGAAGAATTTCCCCTGCTGCGGCCTTCCATGCATCTGGTACCGTTTCCTTCCCTGCTGGGCAGGGTGGAAAACGGTCAGCTTCTGGCGGCTCTGGGCACAAAAGAGGAGCAGAAAAAGTCTTCGCTTTCCTTCCGAAAACTCTGTTCTGCTCCCATTGCCTGTATCTGTTCGGCGGATCATCCGCTGGCCGCATATCCGTCTCTTGTCCGCAGTCAGCTTACGGGAAATTTTATTGCCTGCTCCCCCCGGCAGATTCCGGACTCCGTATTCACAGAGCACAGCCAGCTTCTGATCCACCTGCCGCCGGAAAACCGGTATCTCACCGACAGCATCGAAAGCGCCCTGACCATGGTAAAGGCCCGGTTCGGCTATACCCTGTATCCGGACATTCCCCCGGCCCGGGAGCCGGGACTTTGCTATATCCCGGTTATCGACCTGCCGAAGGTCTCTTTTGGCGTGTATTTCCGGCCCAACCATGACCATCCCGTCCTGAAACGCTTTATCGCACTGATGCCGCAGATGCTCAGGGAGGGGTGAGGTATTTGCTCAGGCGCTGCCGGACACACTCCTGGATCTGCAGGGCGGTGTGTCTGGCTTCCATAAAGCCATCGTTCCGACTTTTCTTCCGTGGTAAAATACATTGAGCCGATTAACTCTTGTCATTTATGATCTCCTCAATCGATAAAAATGGTGCCTGTGCAAAAAGCTGCTCCAGCTGATCTTCCAGATCCAGCGCCATGGCGATCTTCGTCAATGAAATCAATGAAATCTCACCACTGCTTTCAAATCTCTTGATGGACCCCAGGCTTACTCCTGATCTTTCACTCAGTGTTTTCTGTGTAATTTTTCTTCTTTTCCGAATACCGCGTATTCTCTCAGCAATACTCTTGTCAATCTCATAGCGTGTTTTCTGTAAAAAAATAAAATCGTTCATGGATAATATTTCATCCCAAATGAACGATTTTATCAAGTATTAGCTAATATTTTAGCTTTTTACTTCAGCTCTATGATCTCGTATTCCTGGCTTCCGTCAGGATCAGACCCCGGTGGGTCCGTATGAACAGCTTCAGCCCCAGATCCTTTTCCAGCAGATTCATCTGCTTTGTCACCGCAGGCGGGGTGATATAGAGCGCCTCTGCCGCCTTGTTAAAGCTTCCCATATCTGCCACAACGATAAACGTCTCCAGCTGCAGGTTGTACATGGAATATCCTCCTTCCCGTCTGTACCGTACACTCTTTTCCCCCTCCGAATAAAAATATACATGGAAAAACGGGAGGATGTCAATCTTCTTCTGCAAAACCGGAGGACGGCATATCTGTCTGCGGCCGCTGTATTACGTCATATCCCGTATCGTTATAATCATTTCCCATATGCGTTACCACCTTTTCCAGAAGTACTCTTCTTTTGTTTATAGGATTTATTATAAAAGGGGTGCCGCCAATCCAGAAGACCCGATAAGTTTGTCAGTATATATCAAAAGGTTTGGTCTTATACGAACCCTCTTGACTTCCCTCAGGCCCAAAATTATACTGAAAAAAGAAATTTATATGACAGTGAAACCGGCGGTCCCAACGGTTGCAGATTACCGGAGCGGTGTTATCCCGCCGGAAAGGAGTGGCATATGGCTGACAGAATCAAGATCCGTGGCGCAAAAGTGCATAATCTGAAAAATATAGATGTGGATGTTCCTTTAAATAAAATTGTGGGAATCGCCGGGGTATCCGGTTCCGGAAAATCCTCCCTGGCTCTGGGGGTTCTCTACGCGGAGGGATCCCGCCGGTATCTGGAATCCCTGTCCACTTACACCCGGCGCCGGATGACCCAGGCGGCGAAAGCCCAGGTGGACGAAGTTCTGTATGTCCCTGCGGCGCTGGCCCTTCATCAGCGGCCGGGCGTCCCGGGCATCCGCAGTACCTTCGGCACCGGCACCGAGCTGCTGAACAGCCTCCGGCTGATGTTTTCCCGGCTGGCCAGCCATCGGTGCCCTAATGGACATTATGTAAATCCTTCTCTGGCAGTGGCCATCGATCAGGCGCTGGTCTGCCCCGTCTGCGGCGCGCGTTTTTATGGACCTTCCGCGGAGGAACTGGCTTTCAACAGCCAGGGCGCCTGCCGCACCTGCGACGGCACCGGCATGGTGCACACGGTGGACCGTTCCACCCTGGTGCCGGATGAATCCCTCACCATCGATGAGGGCGCCGTAGCTCCCTGGAATTCCCTGATGTGGTCCCTGATGACCGATGTGTGCCGGGCCATGGGCGTTCGCACTGACGTTCCTTTCCGGGAACTGACGGAAAAAGAAAAAGATATCGTTTACAACGGTCCTGCGGAGAAAAAACACATTTTTTATAAGCCGAAAAATTCCAACCAGGCAGGCGAGCTGGATTTTACTTATTTCAATGCGGTATATACGGTGGAAAACGCGCTGGCAAAGGTAAAGGATGAGAAGGGCATGAAACGGGTGGAGAAATTTCTGAAACAGGAGATCTGCCCGGACTGCGGCGGCTCCCGTCTGTCAGAGGCTGCCCGGGCTCCCAGACTGCGGGGGATCTCTCTGGCGGATGCCTGCCGGATGACTCTCTCCGATCTTATCCGGTGGGTTTCGGAGGTTCCGGCTTCTCTGCCGGAGGAGATGCGCCCCATGGCCCAGAGTATCTGCGCCTCCTTCCAGGATACCGCCATGCGGCTGATGGATCTGGGGCTGGGTTATCTGACCCTGGATCGGGCCGCCTCCACCCTGTCCACCGGAGAGCGGCAGCGGATGCAGCTGGCCCGGGCGGTACGGAACCGCACCACCGGCGTACTGTATGTGCTGGACGAGCCCTCCATCGGCCTGCACCCGGCCAATATTGTGGGATTAAACGGCGTAATGCACGACCTGATCGCCGACGGCAACTCTGTGATTCTGGTGGATCACGACACCCGGATTTTAGCCGAATCTGACTGGATCATCGAAATGGGGCCGGGAGCCGGCGCGGACGGCGGAACGGTGATCGCTCAGGGAAGCGTAAAGGAAATCGCTGAAAATCCCGCCTCAAAAATCGGCCCGTTTCTGGCAGAAGCCGTCCATGCGGCTACGGGGAATTCTGCCAATATCCGGAAGCCGGATGGCAGTTCTCTGTTTTCCGCCGGAAGTATCCGGCTGTCCACCGGGCCCATTCACACGGTAAAGCCCCTGGAAGTGGAGATTCCCAAAGGAAAGCTGACCGTGGTCACCGGCGTATCCGGCTCCGGAAAAACCACGCTGATTCTGGAAAGCCTGATCCCGGCCCTTGAGGCTCTGCTTCACCGGCAGCCCCTGCCCGGGCACATCCACGCGCTGGATGCCGGCGGCATTTCCCAGGTGAAGCTCATCGACGCCACACCCATCGGCATCAATGTCCGCTCCACCGTGGCCACCTACGCCAATGTACACGACGAACTGCGGAAGGTATTTGCCCGGACGCCCCAGGCAAAAGAAGCCGGGTATAAAGCCGGAGACTTTTCCTACAACACCGGAAAACTCCGCTGTCCCGTCTGCGACGGCACCGGCGTTATCAGCCTGGATGTCCAGTTTCTCCCGGATGTGCAGATTTCCTGTCCGGAATGCCGGGGTACCCGCTACGGCAAGGAGGCAGGGAAGATACATTATGTAAACAAAAAAGGGGAGTCCTATTCCCTGCCGCAGCTGATGGCCATGGACGTCCACAAAGCCCTGGCCGCCTGTGAGAATCTCCGGCTGGTGCATCAGCGACTTCAGGTACTGGAAGATCTGGGGCTGGGCTACCTGACTTTGGGTGAGGAGACGCCCAGCCTTTCCGGCGGCGAGGCCCAGCGGCTGAAGCTGGCCAGTGAGATGGGAAAAGCCCAGTCTGATTCCGTTTTCATCTTTGACGAACCCACCATCGGCCTTCATCCGCTGGATGTCCGGACACTGCTGGGCGTATTCGCCACCCTGATGGACCATGGGGCCACGGTCATCGTCATTGAGCACGATCTGGATGTGATCCGCAGCGCCGATTACATCATTGATATGGGCCCTGGCGGCGGAGAAGAAGGCGGCAGGGTGGTGGCGGCAGGAACGCCGGAAGATATCCGAAATACAGCGGAGAGTTTTACGGGGAGATATCTCTGATTTTCCCGCTACATTCTTGCCCGTCCCTTATAATAAAGGGGCGAAAGCCCGAAATATTTCTTAAACTGCTTGCTGAAATGGTATGCATCCTCATAGCCCACCTGGGATGCCACGCTCTGGATGGACATTTCCGGATGTGCGTCCATCAGATCTCTGGCATGCTCCATCCGCAGACTGATCAGATAATTGATGGGGGTATCTCCCGTTTCGCTCTTAAAAATCCTGGAAATGTAATAGGGGCTCAGATACATGTTTGCCGCGATCTGATCCAGGGAAATTTTCTCCCGGTAATGGTTCTCCAGGTATTCCATAATCCGCTCCACCACATACTTTTTGCTGGCGGATTTGAAAATATACCGCTGGCCGTTCTGACCCGCCCCGGCCTTTTGCTCTTTCTCTATCTGCCGTTCCCGGATCAGAAGGCAGATCAGCTGAATCAGGTAAGCCTTCAGCATAAAATACCGGCCGGGACGGGAGGCCTCCACTTCTTTCTCCACCGCCGCGCACAGGCGAAAGACCTCCTGACGCATTTTGTCCGGCATCCGCAGGATCGCGCTGCCGTCCGCGAACAGAGGCAGCGCCCCCGGCGGGCAGTCCCGGAATTCCACCCCGGAAAATGCCAGATAGCACTCAGAAGCCGGGCAGGCGGCCTGCGGCTGTACCAGACTTCTGTGATGCGTTCCGGGATTTAAAATCAGCAGATTCCCTTCACGAACCGGAACTTCCTTCCCGTCAATGACAAACTTTCCTTCCCCCTTCAGAATCACCACCAGCTCCACAAAATCATGGGAATGATAATTGGTTTCATCTTCTGTCCGCTTCACAATACAGGAAAATAAAAATCTGGGATTCAGATCTCCCAGTGTGATATCATATGGCTCCCGACACATGAGACTTCTCCCTTCCGCCGGTCCTCATCCGGCCTATTAAAGTAACCCCCGCCGCCCTGCGGTTTTTCTGCTGTCATCAAGTATACAACATATGACATCCGCTGTACAAGAAATTACATTTCACTTTTTCCTCTTTTCATTATAATAAAGCTGAAATTTGAAACTCCATCCAACGGCAGCTGCGGCCGGGGATCACACAAAGAAAGGGGAATTTTATGACAAGAAATATGACCGCCGGAAATCCGGCAAAACTGATTCTGATTTTTACATTCCCGCTGCTGATCGGAAATATCTTTCAGCAGTTCTACAGCATGGCGGACACCCTGATCGTGGGCCGTACCATCGGGGTCAACGCCCTGGCCGCGGTGGGATGCACGGGGAGTATATCCTTCCTGATTCTGGGCTTTGTCTCCGGACTTACCTCCGGATTTTCGATTCTGACCGCCCAGCGTTTTGGCGCCGGGGACGCGGACGGCGTGAAAAAAAGTTTTGCCGCGGGAATTCTGCTGAGTTTTGCCATCGCGCTGGTACTGACGCTGGTTTCCGTAATTTGCACCCGGCCCATGCTCCAGCTTCTTCAGACGCCTCCGGAAATTCTGGATGACGCAGAGGCTTACCTGCGGATTATTTTTATCGGGATCCCCGCCTCCGTGCTTTTTAACCTGCTCTCCAGCATCCTGCGGGCGCTGGGTAACAGTAAAATGCCGCTGTACTTTCTGATTGCGGCATGCCTGATCAATATCGTGCTGGATTTTGTGTTCATCCTGAATTTTCATATGGGCGTGGCGGGGGCCGGATGGGCCACGATTCTCTCCCAGCTGCTCTCCGGCCTCTTCTGTCTGATTTATATCGGCAAAAAAGTACCGCAGCTGTTGCTCTGCCGTGGAGATTTCCGGCTGCGCCGGGACAATGCCGCCGCCCACTTAAAGCTGGCGCTTCCCATGGCCTTCCAGATGTCCATCATCGCCATCGGTTCGCTGATCCTGCAGTTTGTACTGAACGGACTGGGCGCCGTCTCTGTGGCAGCCTACACGGCGGCTCAGAAAATCGACAGCATCGCCACCATGCCCATGAATTCCTTCGGGGCCACCATGGCCACCTACGCGGCTCAGAATTACGGGGCCGGAAAACCGGACCGGATCCGCAGAGGCGTCTTCCAGTGCATCCTGATGTCCGTGGGATTTGCGCTGGTAATGGGAATGGTTAACATCCTCTGGGGCAGCCGTCTGGCGGCTATCTTCGTGGGAAACGGAGAAACGCAGGTACTGGCGCTGGCCGAGGATTATCTGGTAATCAACGGCGCGCTCTACTTCGTGCTGGCGCTGCTGTTTATCTACCGTTTTACCCTGCAGGGTCTGGGGCGGGGCGTGGTACCCACCGTGGCAGGCGTCATGGAGCTGATCATGCGTGGCGTGGGCGCGCCGGTACTCACAGGTATTCTTGGATTTTCCGGCGCCTGCGCTTCCAATCCACTGGCATGGATCGGCGCCTGCATCCCGCTGGCGGCCGCCTATTATCTCACAATACGAAAAATTGCCCCGAGGGGAAACCGCGCCCAAAACGATCGCGATGGGGAAGGACTTTCAAACGTCCGGATAAACCTGTTTTCATCCGTATGGCTGAAAAAGCATCTGCCGCTTCCCGGGCGGGCACGGCAAAATCCCCTTCGGTAATCACCGTCAACAAAAAAATTTCCGGAACGGAGAACGGCTACTTACCTGCGCTCGTTCTCCGTTTCGGAAACTCTTTTTTTCAGTCTCTGCAATTTTTTCCGCGGCGGAATTCTTACAGCTTCATGGAAAGCCCGATCCTCTTTCTGGCCAGATCCAGGCTGATCACCTTCACTTCCACCACATCGCCCACGCTGACCACTTCCAGCGGATGTTTGATATATTTCTCGCTCATCTGAGAGATATGCACCAGACCGTCCTGATGAACGCCGATATCCACAAATGCCCCGAAATCAATCACATTCCGGACGGTTCCTTTCAGAATCATTCCTTCTTTCAGATCCTTCATATCCAGTACATCCGACCGCAGCACCGGCTTAGGCATATCCTCCCGGGGATCCCGGCCCGGACGGCCCAGCTCCGCCACCACGTCTCTCAGGGTAATCTCACCGATCCCCAGTGCTTCCGCCGTTTTCCGGTAATCCTTGATAAAAATCACCGGATGCCCGGTTCCAAAATACTCTTCCACGGTAAATCCCTGCTGGGCGAACAGTTTTTTCACCGCATCATAACTTTCCGGATGTACGCTGGTGGCATCCAGCGGATTATCTCCTCCCAGAATCCGCATAAAACCGGCACACTGCTCAAAAGCCTTCGGTCCCAGCTTTGCCACCTTCAGAAGTTCTCTTCTGTCGCGGAAACGGCCGTTCTCTTCCCGGTAGGCCACAATGTTTTTCGCGATGGTCTTGCTGACGCCGGAAATATACTCCAGCAGGGAAGCGGAAGCGGTATTCAGATCCACGCCCACCCGGTTTACACAATCTTCCACCACGCCGGTGAGGGCTTCTCCCAGCTTTTTCTGGTTCATGTCATGCTGATACTGTCCCACGCCGATGGCTTTGGGATCAATCTTCACCAGCTCTGCCAGCGGATCCTGAAGTCTTCTGGCAATGGAGGCCGCGCTTCTCTGCCCCACATCAAAATTCGGGAACTCCTCCGTAGCCAGCTTGCTGGCAGAGTATACGGACGCCCCTGCCTCATTGGTAATCACATACTGTACTTTTTCCGGAATCTCCTTCAGGAGTTCCACAATCACCTGCTCCGATTCTCTCGAGGCTGTTCCGTTTCCCAGGGAGATCAGATCCACATGATATTTGGAGATCAGCTTCTTCAGCGTATCTTTGGCCGCGCGGATCTTTGCGTCCGTGGTGGGAGCCGTGGGATAAATCACCGTGGTATCCAGTACCTTCCCGGTCTCATCCACCACCGCCAGCTTGCAGCCGGTACGGAAGGCCGGATCCCAGCCCAGCACCACTTTTCCCACGATCGGGGGCTGCATCAGCAGCTGTTCCAGGTTCTTTCCGAACACCCGGATAGCCCCGTCTTCAGCCTTTTCCGTCAGATCGCCGCGGATCTCCCGCTCAATGGCAGGCGCGATCAGGCGGCGGTAGCTGTCCTCCGTCATCTGCTCCAGTACAGGCGTAGTATAAGGATTGTCCCGGCGAATCACCTGTCGCTTCAGCCAGGAGAGAATCTCCTCCTCCGGCGCGTTCACCTTCACCGTCAGGATTTTTTCCTTCTCTCCCCGGTTCAGCGCCAGCACCCGGTGACCGGCAATTTTGGAAATGGGTTCCTCGAAATCATAATACATCTCATAGACGGACGGTTCCCCTTCTTTTTTGGCTGTGGAAGAAATGGAACCGGACTTTACGGTCATTTTCCGGATATGAATCCGGTAATCCGCCTCATCGGAAACCGCTTCCGCCAGGATGTCCATGACGCCTGCCAGCGCCTCCTGCACAGTGGCCACGCCCTTTTCCTCCGACACAAAGGGCGCTGCCTCCTCTTCCAGGGGACGGCTGGTCATCTGCAGGGAAATGATATTTGCCAGAGGCTCCAGCCCTTTTTCCTTTGCTATGGTAGCCCTGGTGCGGCGTTTGGGGCGGTAGGGACGGTAGAGATCCTCCACCACCACCAGCGTCTGGGCTTCCAGAATCGCCTTTTCCAGTTCCGGCGTCAGCTTCTCCTGCTCCCGGATGCTGGAAAGCACCTGGTTTTTCTTATCTTCCAGATTTCTCAGATAAATCAGGCGCTCATGAAGATTTCGCAGAACTTCATCGTTAAGCGAACCTGTTGCCTCCTTACGGTAACGGGAAATAAATGGAATCGTATTTCCCTCATCGATCAGCTTTACGGCAGCTTCCACCTGCCAGCGCTTCACCTGAAGTTCTCCGGTCAATGCCTGAATAATGTCCATGATGTTGTCTCCTTTTTCCGTTCTTACAGCTGCACAGGTAGCATAGCCCTTCTGCAGCTATTATACCTTAACAAAAAGCTTCTCCCTTTGTCAATACTTGTTGCCCGGCCATATTTATCTGTGCTATACTGTCTAAAGATAATCAAAAAAAAGATGATAAGGAGGAAGATTTATGGACGACAATCAGAGACAGAACTGGTGGCCGGACACCGGAGCTTCCCAGGATGGTAAGGATTCCGCTGACCGGGAGCCGTCTTCCGATACATCCGGTTCGGCTGCGCAGAATGAAGCAGGCGTTCCATCGTCTGCTCCCGCACAAAATGACCCCGGGACAGACAGCGCTTCCGCACGGCCCGGCGCCGAACCCGCATCCGACAGTTCCCGCACGGAATCCGGATCCGATACTGCCGACAATGCCCCATACCCCGGCAATTCCGTCGGCGATCCATACTCCGGCAATTCCGACAGCAACCCGTATTCCGGCGATGCTTCCGGCAGCGGCTCTTACTCCGGCGGTACTTCCGGCAGCGCCTCTCATTCTGACGGTACTCCCGACAGCGGCTCTTATTCCGGCGGTACTTCCGGCAGCGGGCCTTATCCCGGCGGCAATTCCGGCAGCGCCCAGTATGGAGGCTACGGCGGACCGGCAGGATCCGGACAGAATAACTGGCAGAGTTCCGGTTTTCAGGGAAATTACTATTATGGAGGTCAGAATTACCAGACACCCCGCAGAACCGCTTCCGGTTTCTCCGTGGCTTCCCTGGTGATGGGAATCATTTCTCTTCTCCTGGTATGCTGCGGGATTTCCTATGTGTTCGGCGCCCTGGGTATTGTGTTTGCTATCCTGTCCCGGACGGCGGGAAAGAAGATGGATTCCCAGGCTTCCATCGGACTGGGCCTTTCCATCGCGGGATCGGTAATCGGAATCATTGTCCTGATCGTATATTTTGTTGGAAATTTTGCTTTTATATCCAATACCATACAGAATCTGGAAGATTATCCGCAGTTCTACGGCTCAGAGGGATACGAGGATTATTTTGACGATTACTTTGACGATTACGGGAGTTATGGGAATTATGGACACAATGGACATTCCTTTGACAACTATTTTGGCCATTACGGTGACGATGTGATGTGGGATTCCGGGTTCACAGAGGGCACACAGCCTCTGGGGACAGCTTCCGCAGATTTCGCTGCCGCCCTTACTGCTAACCCGAAGGTCTGAAAATCATCCGTTACAACGTGATATGGAACAGGAGAAGCAAAAGATTACGGACCACCCAGTTCGCGGCCACCAGAATGGCGGCGCCGATCCCGTACCAGTGATGGTAGCTGCTTCCTTTCGCCAGCCGTCCATGGGACATCCAGGCGATGGTATTGGAAATCAGATACCACCCGCCCAGAACAGCTGCATAAAGCACCACGGGATGATGGAGAAAAGAAAGGATCGGATGCCCTTTCAGAAGAAGGATCACCGCCCGGGTGCCCCCGCAGCCGGGACAGTACAGTCCCAGAACAGTCCGCATCAGACAGGGCGGCATTGCCGCCGCAAGCGTTTCCGGGTAAATGCCGGCTGTCGCAGCCAAATGGTACAGAAGGATGCACAGCAAAACGGCACTCCAGCCGATCTGGCATCCCCGGAACGATTTTCCTGTTTGATTCATATGCTTCTTCTCCTTTCACGGTTTTCTCAGGTTTCCTGATGATAGCAGACTTTCTTACACTTACTGATGGAGGTACTATTTATGAAACGATCTTCTGCTGAATTGAAGGCTCTGGCCAGAACTCAGCTTAGTGGAAAATACGGACTCTATATCGGCGCCGCACTGGTATACAATCTGATCAGCGGCGCCGCATCGTGGATCATTACCATGATCTTTCCCACATTTTCCATTTCCAATATGATGCTGGGGTACGATAATGTTTCGCTGCCTGTAAGTTCCATGATTCTTTTCTATGTGGTAGAGTTTATTATATCACTGATTCTCTCCATCTTCACCATCGGATTTCTGAAAATGTATCTGGATGGCAGCCGGGGATATCAGGTGATGTTCTCTGACCTGTTTTATGGCTTTCGCCACCATCCGGATCGGGTGATTTTGCTGTCTCTGGCCCTTGGACTCCTCTATGCGGCCTGCATGCTTCCCGGTTATGTGGTTATCATTCTGGCCATCCTGCTGGAGTCCTTCGGACTTCTGATCGCCGGTCCTCTGCTGTTGGTAGCGGGGCTGGTGGCTGTCGTGGTACTTACCCTGGGCTTCTCCCAGGCAATGTTTCTCCTGACCGATTATGATGATCTGGGCCCTATCCAGGCTGCAAAGGAAAGCTGGAAAATGATGAAAGGTCATAAAGGCCGGCTGTTCTATATTGATCTTTCTTTCCTGGGACTGTCCCTGCTTTCCCTCTTAAGCTGCGGTATTGCCATGCTGTGGATCACGCCGTATATGCGGATGACACAGACCTTCTTCTACCGGGAACTGGACGGAGAACTGGATGCGCCCGCATCCACTCCTCAGGAAGATCCGGACAATTATTATGCCGGTTGACGGTCTCCGCTCCGGGCCTATTGCACAAAAATCCGCTGCAGGAAAAGGATTTTCTTTTCCCTGCAGCGGATTTTTCATTCAGTAACATATGCACACGGCGCGAACTGTCCATAGTCATGAATCATCAGTCGTCCAGTCCAAACGCGTCATGCACCGCGTTCATCGCCGGTACGGCATCCTTCTTATTCACCAGCACCGTGATCCGGATCTCAGAGGTGGCGATCATGTTGATGTTCACATTCTGCTCGTAGAGACATTCAAACATCTTGGCGGCCACTCCGGGATTGGACATCATACCGGCGCCCACGATGGACAGCTTCGCCACATCGCAGTTATATTCCACCCGCTCAAAGCCCAGCACTTCCTGGTACTCTTCCAGAAGCTCGATGGCCTCCTTCAGATTCTCATGAGCCACTGTAAAGGAGATATCTTTCGTTCCTTCTCTTCCCACGGACTGGATGATAATATCCACGTTGATATTTCTCTTCGCCAGCGTATGGAACAGCTTGAACGCGCTTCCCGGCTGGTCCTTGATTCCGATGACGGAGATCCGGTCCGCATTTTCATCCAGAGCCACTCCGCTGATCAGCATTCTTTCCACCTTTTTCACTACCTCCTTTACTACTGTGCCCTCCGATTCATTGAGACTGGAGCGCACCACCAGCTGTACGCCGTATTTCTTTGCCATCTCCACCGACCGGTTATGCAGCACGCCGGCGCCCAGCGCCGCCAGATCCAGCATCTCATCATAGGTGATGGCCTTCAGTTTTTTCGCTGTGGGAACCAGTCTGGGATCCGCCGTGTAGACTCCGTCCACATCGGTGAAAATCTCGCAGGCGTCCGCGTGAAGCACTGCTGCCAGCGCCACTGCGGTGGTATCTGATCCGCCCCGCCCCAGCGTAGTATAGTCGTCATATTTGTTGACGCCCTGGAAACCGGTGATAATCACAATCTTCCGGTCATCCAGCTCTCTGCGTATCCTCTCCGTATCGATCTTCTTCAGCCGGGCATTTCCATGGGCGCTGGTGGTATGCATGCCCACCTGAAACGCATTCAGGGAAATGGCCCGCACGCCCATCTCTGCCATGGCCATGGCCATCAGAGATACCGACATCTGCTCCCCGATGGTCAGCAGCATATCCATCTCTCTCTTGGGCGGATTGGGATTGATATCCCTGGCTTTTTCAATCAGCTCGTCCGTGTACTTTCCCATGGCCGAGAGAACCACCACCACATCGTTTCCCTTTTCATAGTCGCTGATGCAGCGTCTGGCCACATTGTAGATTCTCTCTTTATTGGCCACTGAGGTGCCGCCAAATTTTTTTACGATTAACATAGCTTCCTCCTGCCTGTATCCGGCGTCCGCAGTACATGCACAAACTCTCTCCCGCTTCCGCCGCTTTTACCTGAGCAGATACGCCATCAACTCATAGCCCCGTGCAAATACACGACCGCTTTCTGCCGCCTCTGCCTCACAGTACGTCCACGTATGCGCTTCCTCTTTCGTGCTGTCATACAGCAGATAGGGAACCGGGTCCGCAGTATGGGTTCTCAGACGGACAGGGGTGGGATGATCCGGCATAATCAGCATACGGAAATCCTCCCCGGCCTGCTTAAGCCCTTCCATAACCGGCCGGATCACCCGGGCGTCCAGATACTGAATCGCCTGAATCTTTCTTTCGGCGCTGCCCTGATGTCCCATCTCATCCGGCGCTTCCACGTGGATATATGCAAAATCATACCCTTTTTCGGTCAGCGCGTCAACCGCCGCCTGCGCTTTTCCTTCATAATTCGTGTGTAATCCGCCGTTTGCCCCTTTCACAGTGACATTTGTCAGCCCCGCGCCTACAGCGATGCCCTTTAACAGATCCACCGCGGAAATCATCACACCCTTCTTCCCGTATTTTCCTTCAAAGGAATCCAGGGAGGGACGGGTTCCAGCCCCCCAGAACCAGAGACTGTTGGCGGGATTTTCTCCTCTGGCTATTCGCTTAAGGTTCAGTGGATGAGAAGACAGAATTTCATAACTCCTCTCCTGCATCCGCCGGAGGGTCGGATCGGAGGGGAGGTAAGCTCCGATTTTCCGCTCCAGAATATCGTGGGGCGGCGTCAGCGGTACCACCTGTCCATCGGACCAGATCAGGCAGTGACGGTAGCTGGTTCCCACATAGAACCGATAGCCCTCTGACTCCATCTCCTTTTTCACCGCATCCAGCAAAATGGCTGCGTCCTCCGTGCTGATTTCCCCGGAGCTGTGATCCACCATGGTCCGCGTCTCATAAGGTCCATCCTCCCCGGAAAGCGTTACCAGATTACAGCGGATCGCCACATCGGTAGCTTTCATATCTACACCGATACTCAGTGCCTCCAGCGGGGAGCGCCCCGTATAATACTGCCTGGGATCATATCCCATCACCGCCAGATTTGCCGTATCGCTGCCGGGACTCATGCCTTCCGGAATGGTATGAGCCATACCAATCTCCGACACTGCCGCCAACGCATCCATGCAGGGAGTCCGGGCGTAAGCCAGCGGCGTTTTCCCTCCCAGCTCATCTAATGGTTCGTCTGCCATACCGTCTCCCAAAACCACCACATACTTCATTTTTCTATTCTCCTCTCTGAAGCTTTCTTCCTACAGAATTTCCGAAAAAACCCCGCAGTCTGTTCCAGGCATTTCCATCCTGCAGCAGACTGCGGGGTTACCGCTTGTCTCAGAATCTTACCCGGATCATTCCCAGAATATTGTCAAAGTGCGCCGCCTTTTCCAGGTACTGTGCCTCTGTCATTTTTTCCGTAATAAATCCGAACTCGCCGCTGACCTGTGCCAGCACCTTGGCGTCGATATTTCCAAATACTTCCTCTACTTTATCCAGGCTCTCCGTAAAGCTTCCTTTCATCCGCACAAAGAACCGGAATTCCAGTTCTCTGTAATCCGCCAGTTCCAGCTTTTCGCTGCTCCATCCCATCATATCGCCGTCATGGGGATGACGCACCGCCTCCACCACATCGCCGACCACTGCCGTGGCTGTGGGAAGCTTTCCTGCGCCCCTGCCGTAGAACATGGCATCGCCCAGCATGTCCGCATGCACAAAAATAGCATTGAACACACCATTGACGCTGTACAGCGGATCGTTGGCATTGAGCATGATGGGGGAAACCATGGCGTACGCCCGGCCGTCCACCATACGGCTGGTGGCCAGAAGTTTGATGCTGGCGCCCCAGGCATTGGCATATTTGATATCCGCAGAACTGATCTTTGTAATTCCTTCCGTATGGATATCCTGGAAATCCACGTTCTTTCCGTAAGCCAGCGAAGACAGAATCGCGATCTTGCGGCAGGCGTCATAGCCCTCCACATCCGCAGCCGGATTGCGCTCCGCATAGCCATGCTCCTGGGCCTCCTTCAGCACCACGTCAAATTCGGCGCCCTCCGCCGCCATCTCACTGAGAATGTAGTTGGTGGTACCATTCAAAATACCGCTGATCTCGTCAATGACATCACCGCTCAGGGACGTCACCATGGGACGGATAATGGGAATCCCGCCGCCGCAGCTGGCTTCAAACAGGAAATTCACCTTCTGCTTCATGGCGATATCCAGCAGTTCCACGCCGTGCTGCGCCACCAGTTCCTTGTTGGAGGTGCAGACCGATTTTCCGGCCAGAAGGGCCCGCTTTACAAAGTCATAGGCGGGATTTACGCCTCCCATAACCTCCACCACCACCCGGATCTCGGGATCATTTACAATCACTTCATAATCATGTACAATCTTTTCCTGAATCGGATCTCCGGGGAAATCCCTGAGATCCAGCACATACTTTATCCGGATCTCCTCCCCGGCTCTTCTGTCAATGACATCCCGGTTCCGGTTCAGCACCTCTGCCACACCGGATCCCACCGTGCCATACCCTAAAATCGCTATCTGAATCATCGTTTCCTCTCTTTCCGGCCGTATGGCCATAAAGGGATCCCCGCAGGGGGTTTCCTCTCTTTCCGGCCGCATGGCCATAAAAGGATCCCTTACTCTCTTCCAAGTATTTTTAAATAGTGGACGCCGCTCTGACGCTCCACTTCCTCCACCATCACCTCGGGATCCGCCGCTCCGGCCGGAGTCTCCACAGTGAGCGTCAGCGTCGCGATGCCGTTGATGGGGATACTCTGGTGAATCGTCAGGATATTTCCTCCGAATCTGGCCACACAGCCCAGAATCCCCGAAAGGATCCCCGGCGTATCATCCATCTGGATCACAAAGGTCAGTGCCCGGCCTCTTGCCTGGTCCCGGAAGGGGAAAATATCCTCCTTATATTTATAGAAAGAGCTGCGGCTGATGCCGGCCCGCTCCGTGGCTTCCTGAACCGTCACAGACTTTTCCGCATCCAGGATACGTTTGGCTTCCACCACCCGCAGGAGCACTTCAGGAACCGCCTTTTCTCTCAGCACATAATACTGCATCTTTCATTTCCTCCTGATTGAACAGAGCGGCCGTCCGCTTTTTACCGGATGCCCTCTCCTCTTATGTTCGCGTCAGAAAAACATTTGTAATCACCCAAAAGATATTATCACAGAATTCTGATTCCTGCAAGTCTTTTATCGTATCAGTTCAGCCTTCCGGCCTCACTGTTACCCAAGCATGCACACAGACTGCGTTTTCCGCAACCTGGCGCCTGCAGTCCTCAGGATTCCGCTGCAAAAGCAGCGTGATCCGCAACTGTGTTTCGGCCTGCGTTAAACGTGCGCCACCGGCACACAGCGCCCTCGCGGGCCGGTGGAAAGCGGTTGCTTTTATCACAGACTGCGTCCTCCTCCGCCGTGACGCACGCCGCCGGAGGATCTGTGCACGCTGCTTCCCCCTCCGGAAGACGGCGGGGATTTTGGAATGTGTCTGCGGGTAACCACCTGATTGACAAAATGGTCCTCCTGCCGGGTCAGCGTGAGGGTACCCTGACTTCGGAAGGGATACGGCACAGATCCTGATTTTCTGCGGTAGCGGGAACGCACGGAAAAAAACAGAATCCCTCCCGCCGCCAGCCCTGCCGCTGCCGCAATGAGGATCTCCGCCATTTTCAAAGAACGATATCGCTCCACATTTCCCGTTTCCGGATCGAAACGATAGTTTTCTGCGGGGATTCCTTCCTCCAGAAACTCTTCGGTGGCGTCCAGCATCCGCTCCAGTCCCAGCGCATACTGTCCGGCCCGCAGTTCTTCGTAACCCGCATCCAGGACCTTTTCAATTCTTGCATCCGTCAGGAAACGGATCATGGCTCCCGCCGTGGAAATCCAGATCTGCCCGTTATCCAGGTCAATCAGATACAGTACCCCGTTTTCCCCGTAACCATGAGAATCGTAAAAATCATCGGCGTAAGCCTCCGAATCCTTTCCCTGCGCATCCTGGGTAGTGACAATCACGAAAGCCTGTTTCCACGCTTCCTCCATCTGATCTATCTGCCGGGTCAGGGCAGATTCTTCCTCCGCGGTCAGAAGATCTGCCTGATCCTCCACCCGACTTACAGCCGCCCGAATCGGGACAGGCCGCAAAGTCAGCGCCGTCAGCACCACCGCCGCCAGCAGCCAGACCGTTCTTTTCCCATATTTTCTCATAACAGATACCCTCCCAGCAGCATCAGCGCAAATACCGCCGCGGCCAGAAGACCGGATACCAGCCCCAGCTTTTTGTAATCCACCGGCAGCCGGCCGCATACCTCGCCCGTCTGACCATTCATGGCATAATAATACATCTTCCTGTCTTTTCCCCGGTATGTAACCATCCAGACCGGAACCATCAGATATTCCCGTTTCATTTTCTCCGGTCCGAACTGCATCCTCTGCCCTGTCACCGTGGCATATCCCTGGATGCTTTCCTGCAGAAGCCGTTCCGTATACGTTCTTGCCTCGCTCTGCATCTGCGGCTGTACTTCTTCCCATTCCACGTCCCTGCGCTCTGCCTGGAATCCGGAAAGATACCCCATGGAAAACGGCTTTTTCTCCTGCTGCCGGTAGGGATGCACCCCCTCCGCCAGCTCCTGGTCCGCTTTTTTCAGGGCATTTTTTGTCAATCCCTCAAACCGCAGATGTCCTTCCCGGATCACCCGGTAAAAACGGGTTTCGGTAAATTCCGTGTCCCCGGACCTCCATACCCGAACCCGGGTGGCATCGGCGGTCAGAGCGGCATCGCCTTCCCAGTCCGCATCCCAGCAGGGAAGATAGACGCCGGTGAGCTTTTCGATCTGGTCTTTCTGAAAAAATCCTTTCCTCACGAACCATTTTTTCTTCATGGCCGCAAGAAATTTTTCCACCGCCTCCTGGCGGCTGATGGTAAAAGGAATGACCCGGTCGGGGAGAAATTTTCCGGAAATCCTTCCCTCCAGAATCACCGGATTATGGCAGAAACAGCAGAAGGTGGCCGCGGTGGTCTCATCTGTAAGGATCTCGGCTCCGCAGCTGGGACAGCGGTAAACCACCGCTTCCTGCCCGCCATCCTGCGGGGCTTCCTCCTGTTGCCGCGCATCTGCAAAAGAATTTTCTTCATCAAAAGCAGCCGCCTCAGGATCCTGGGACGGCTGCTGCTCCTCTTTCAGAATCTCATCCAGCTGCCGTTGGTCAAAATGAGATCCGCAATAGGGACACGCATACTGTTGGGTGGAGGGGTCAAATACCAGCTCCCCTCCGCAGCTGGGACATTTCAGATTTCTCGCAGCAGTCATGACAGTCCTCCCGGTTTACGGGCGGGGCTTTCCGCATTCACTGCAGAATTTCCCCGTGTTTTCCTGGCCGCAGGCACAGATCCAGCTGCCCGCCGCGGGACGGGGCTTTCCGCACTCGCTGCAGAATTTTCCCGTATTCACCTGACCGCAGCTGCAGGTCCAGCTGTCCGTCGCGGGACGGGGCTTTCCGCACTCACTGCAGAATTTCCCCGTATTGGCATGACCGCAGCTGCAGATCCAGCTGTCTGCCGCGCTTCCCGCATCCGGCGTCTTCCGGAACGCCTGTCCCTGCATCTGACTCCTGTTGGTGTGGGAAGCGGCAGATAAGGCATCGCCGCCCGCCTGCATTCCCATGCCCATACCCATGAAGCCCATGGCGCTTCCGGCCGGATTCTTTCCCGCAGACTCCATCCCTCTGGCCACCGCGCCCTGCATATAGCCCTCCCGGATGGAGGGATCCTGCAGCATGGCCCCCTGATTCCGCATTTGGATCAGCTTCCGCGACTGGTCGTCATAGGAAACACTGGCAATGGCCACAGACTGGATCTCCATTCCCCGCGTTTTCTTCCACTCCCCGTCCAGAGTGTCCGCCATATATCGGGACAATTCCCGGCTTTTGGAGGGCACATAGGAAATGCTGACACCGTCCGCCGACAGCTGGTTGATGCAGGCCTGCAGAGCCTCCATAAACTCAAACAGATACTGCTCATTGATCTCTGTGATTTCCACCTGATCCTGATTCTTTGGCAAAGCCTCCGCATAGAACCGGATAGGATCCACGATCCGGATGGAATAGGTGCCGTGAGCCCGCAGAAACAGTTCCGCATTGTAGAACCGGTCAAAATAACTGATGGGATTGCGGGTACCAAACCGGATGCCCTTGATCTCCTGAAGATTGATGTACAGCACCTTCTGGGTCGTAGGTGTGGCTCCGCCGTAACGGAACCGGTCAAAAGAGCTGGCTAATACATCCTCCATACTGCCGCTGAACATGGAGGGCATGGAAGAATTATCCACCGTAAAATAGCCGGGCTGGGCGCTGTAATCCACGATTTTTCCGCCGTCCAGCAGCATCATAAACTGCCCCTCGTACACATGAATCACAGATCCGTTGGAGATCACATGCTCCCCGCCTTTCCGGTTGGCGCCTTTTCCGGTGCGTATTCCCGGAGTCATCACTGTCTGATCTCCCATGCTTTCCGGCTCGATCACCTCCAGCCACTGATCGGCCAGAGATCCTCCGATTGTCTCTTTTACTGCTTTTATCAGGCCCATACGCTCCTCCTTCCGGCATCCGCCGTCTGCAGGCAAAGAAAAATGCGCTGCGCGAACTTTCCTTTGTCCTGAATCATTCCGGCCCCCGGCTTCCCTTCGGGAAAGCCAGGAGCCGGGCTGCTCTGTATTTTACTCTTCTGCGCCTTCCGGCGTTTTGCCGCCCAGGGCGATCCATTTCAGATATCCGTTGATGAATGGATCCAGACCGCCGTCCAGCACACTGTCCACATTTCCGGTTTCCACACCGGTTCTGTGATCCTTCACCATGGTGTAAGGCTGCAGTACATAGGACCGAATCTGGTTGCCCCATCCGATCTCCGTCACCTCGCCCCGGATGCCGGAAAGCTTCTCCATATTCTCCTGCTGTTTCAGAAGATACAGCTTCGCCTTCAGCATCTGCATGGCTTTGTCCTTGTTCTGGAACTGAGAACGCTCATTCTGGCACTGCACCACAATACCTGTGGGCAGATGGGTAATTCGAATGGCGGAAGACGTCTTGTTGATGTGCTGTCCGCCGGCGCCGCTGGAACGGTATGTGTCAATCCGCAGATCCTCGTCCCGGATCTCCACATCCAGATCCTCCTCAATATCCGGCATCACGTCGCAGGACACAAAGGAAGTCTGCCGCTTGCCCGCCGCATTAAAGGGGGAAATCCGCACCAGACGGTGAACGCCTTTCTCCGATTTCAGATATCCGTAGGCATTCTCCCCGTGTACCTCAAAAGTCACGGACTTAATGCCCGCTTCCTCTCCGTCCAGATAGTCCAGAACCTCCACGGAAAATCCCTTCTTCTCCGCCCACCGGCAGTACATCCGGTACAGCATCCCCGCCCAATCGCAGGATTCGGTTCCGCCTGCTCCGGCGTGAAGGGTGAGAATGGCGTCGCTTTTGTCGTACTCTCCCGACAGAAGCGTTTTCATCCGAATATTCTCAAAATCACTTTCAAACTGCTCCAGAAGCTCCTGAATCTCCGGAATCACCGAAGGGTCATTCTCCTCATACCCCATCTCAATCAGGGTTTCCATGTCCTCCATCTGGCTTTTCAGACTCTGGTAGGTATCCCTGTCTTCCTTGAGGCTGCTCAGTTCTTTCATCATCTGCTGAGACTGTTCCGGCTTATCCCAGAAATCCGGTTCCTCCATTTTTCTTTCTAATTCTTCGATCCGCTTTTCCTTATTAGCGAGGTCAAAGTGAATCCCTCACTTCCACTAATGGTTTTTCATAGGAATTCAGAGTCGATTTGAACTGATCTAATTCTACCAAAAGCTTCACCTGCTTTCCTTATAATATTTGCGTGCCTTCACTGAGTCAGCCGTCAGCTGCCACAAAAAGTCCGCTTCCCGTCCATTATACGAAATTCCCGCCGATTACACAAGAGAAAACAACAGAAAGTACGCTCCGCCGGGACAGCGGCAGGCCCTGCGCGCCTCACAGATCTTTTTTCTTCATAGAAACGCGGCCTGTAAAGAAAAAAAGATCCGCACCCTGTCTTCACAAAAGTACGGATCCCTCTTCTTTCGCTTTTTCTTACTGATTGTCCTGTTCTTCGATCAGTTTTTTCAGGTCATCCACCGACAGATTCTTATCTGCCATCAGCTGCTGAAGCTGCTGAAGTTTCAGACTCTCCATCTCATCCTCGATCTGCATCTTCTCTTCTTCCAGGCTCTCCATGGTTTCTTTGGCTGCGGCATATTTGGCATCCAACTCGCCGAGCTTTTTCTGCAGGATATCCAGTTGCTTTTCGTAGTTTTTGCGTCTTGCCATTATCAGATACCTCCATGAGTTTTTTCCATTATATAACAGGTTTGCTGGAAAAGTAAAGGGATTTTACAGCTTTGCAGTTTTCCGTTGTATTCCGCCAAATCTCTCCGCAAAAGAGAAACTTATCACTGTATTGTCGGTTTCTTCTTTTGTATTGAACCGCCTGTCAAAAGGAAACAGCCGCCGCTCCTCCGGCAGCAGAATCCCTTCGTTTTCCAGTTCCCCGTCCAGAATCCGTTTTTTCTTCTCCACCCAGGGCGAATAGCACCGGAAGGTGATCTCCCCCGCCTCCTCATCAAACTCCATGGTGGAAAGCCAGCCGTTCCCCCCGTAGAGATCGAACTGGTAATTGGTCACCACATCGATGACCTCATGGCCCAGATCATTTTTAAAGGTGTCCACCCACCGTTCCGTGATATGCCCCCGCACCGTCATAAAAACCTGATCGAAGGGCTTCACGAATACCTCCGGTTCCTCGTTAAAATGGGAAAACACCACCGTGGGATACTGTCTGTGCGTATCCAGCACCTGCAGGATCCATTTCCTGTCCGCCTCCATATCCTCCGCAGTCCAGGGAAGCGACAGAAACAGATATTCATAGGAACCTGCCTTTATGATGGAGTATACGGAAATTCCGGAAGGACCGCATCCCTGGTATCCATGATCCCCCAGATAACGACTGCCGCCGAAATACTTTTTAAACAGGGGGCCGTCATGATTGCCGTCGGTTACCAGATAGGGGATTCCGGCATCGTCCAGGATGGAAAACGCCTGATGTGCCCGGAGAAATTCCCGCTCTGTTCCGTCCTGGGAAAGATCTCCCACACACAGGGCTATGGGAATATTCAAACGTTTGCGGTTATCCCGGATCCACTCCAGCTGCGCGTCTACGATTTCCGGTTTATACTGGGTCTGATACTGGGGATCCGGAATATTTACAAAGGTATAATTTCCTTCTCTTTCCAGCTCCGGATATGGCTCGTCGCTTCCCGGAATGGAATACCGGTCGTCCGCCACATGCCGCTGTACCAGATACCGGTGGGGCGGCAGCACTCCCCGGGCCAGACGGATTTCCTGGATCCATCCTTTAAAAATGGCGTCACCGCAGAATGCCTCGGAAAAGGTATCCGCCTCGCTCCAGTAAGCGGTTCCCACCGCCCAGCCGCCGTCCCCCAGAGGCTGAATCCCCACCTGCTTCTGAAAGGTATTGCACCGCTGAGCGGGAATTCCGTCCACGATCATCAGGGTACTGGAACCGTCATTTTTTATCACTGCATGATGCCATTTCTCCGGCTGCACACCGTCCGCGTCCGACCAGGTGACCGGATTGTCCTGAAGCTCTCGGTTATTAACAGTCCAGGGATTCCACTGAAGCTCCCGGTAAGCGGAGATATTCAGACCGCCGCCGGCCTCCGGTTCTCCACCCTTCATTCCGGCCAGCTTTCCCGTTCCTTTCCTGCCAAACAGGGCGCACCACTCACTTCCCTCGCAGGGAACCTTGAAAATCACTTCCAATGTATAACCGTCACAAAAGGTTTCCCGATTTAAACCGGCCCCCGGAACCGTCTCCCAGAATACCCCCTGCTTCTTTCCCTTCGCATCCAGCGCCAGCGGCGCCATCTGCAGACATTCCTCCTCTTTTTGCAATCCAATGCCGTCCTGCACGAAACGCATAAAAGAAGCGGCGGTATACCCCTTTGGCATCCGCTCCGTATTCAGCCGCAGGTGATTGCCGTTTCCGGACATATCCCGCAGCACCAGATTATTTTCCCGGAAGGATCCGGATTGTATACACGCAGAATCAAATTTCCAGTCTGCACAAATCTTTACTTCTGAACACATGTCTGTCTCCCCCTGCCTGTTTCCTATCCGCCGTATCCGTTCCCGCAGCTGTTTTCTCCGGCTCCTCTTCCTGACAGCGGCAGCCGGATCAAAGCCTTCTGCAGTAAAATTGGAAAACCGCGCGGTTGATTTCACGATAGCAGAAAAAATCCACTGCCACAATAGATAAATCTATTTCAGACAGTGGATTTTTTAACAGTGCGGCCTTCCGGCTTCACCATTTCCGTTTATTCAGTTTTTCCAGTCCAGATACAGATCGGACAGTCCGCTCAGTTCCTCCTGTCCAGGCTCCCAGGCGTCCCGGATACCTACCAGCTTAAAACCGGCAGCACTGGCGGTTCTTGCCGCATACAGCGCATCCTCAAAAACCACCGTGCGTTCCACCTCCGTTCCCAGAAATTCTCTGGCCGTCTGATAAATCCGATCCGTCTCTTTTCCTTCCCCCACCTGGCGACAGCAGAAGTATTTCTCGAAAAACCGGTCGAGTCCCGTACGTTCCATGGCATTTTTTCCCATCCACTCATCCGTGGCGGAAGCGATGCACATCCGCACACCGCCGGCGGTCAGCTCTTCCAGTATCTTCCGGATACCTTCCCGCTCCTGAACCTGTTCCCGATAAAACCGCACCACCAGGTCGAACATTTCCTGAACAATTACCTCCGGAGTTTCTTCCATTCCGTATACTTTCTTCAGATACGCCGCTCCGTTCAACATTCCATGATCCCAGACGGTATCGTCCACCCGCGGATCCGGTACAAATCCTTTTTTGCGCGCGTAGAGCTCCGCCAGATTTCTCCATACCCCCATGGAATCAATCAGGGTGCCGTCCATGTCGAAAATCGCGCCGTCAATTTCCATTCCTCTCCAGTTCATGATGTCACGCCTTTATCAGTTTTCTTCCGCAGCACTGCTTATATTTCTTTCCGCTTCCGCAGGGACAGGGATCGTTGGGATATACCTTCCCTTCTGTCCGGCGCACAGGTCCCTTCACCGATTCATCCTTGTTGGTTCCCGTCACCTGAGCCACCTGCTCTCTCTCCACCTTCTGCTCAATCCGTACATGGTACAGCAGACGGATGGTATCCTGCTGAATAGCGCTGGTCATGGCGTCAAACATTTCAAAGGCACTCATCTTGTATTCCACCTTGGGATCCCGCTGGCCGTAAGCTGCCAGACCCACGCCCTGGCGCAGCTGCTCCATGTCGTCAATATGATCCATCCACTTCCGGTCAATCACTTTCAGCAGCACCACGCGCTCCAGCTCCCGCATCTGCTCCGGCTCCGGGAATTCCGCCTCTTTCATCTCATACAGCTTGATGGCTTCCTCTTTAAGCTCCTGCTTCAGCTGGTTCTTCTTCATCCCTTTCACACGCTCGGAATTAATCACCTTCAGGGGAATGATGGGCAGCAACACCGTATTCAGTTCCACCAGATCCCACTCCTCAGAATCCGCCTCGTCATTGAGACACATATCAATGGTGTTATCGATGGTATCGGTGATCATCTTGCAGATGGCGTCCCTCATATTCTCTCCGTCAAGAACACGCCGCCGCTCTTTGTAGATGATCTCTCTCTGCTCATTGTTTACCTGGTCATAATCCAGCAGGTTCTTACGAATACCGTAGTTATTGCTCTCAATCTTTTTCTGAGCCTTCTCGATGGCGCTGGACAGCATCTTGTGCTCAATCTGCTCATCCTCGCCCACGCCAAGGCTGCTGAACACCTTCATCAGCTTCTCAGAACCGAACAGGCGCATCAGATCGTCTTCCAGGGAAATGTAGAAACGGGATTCTCCCGGATCTCCCTGACGTCCGGCACGTCCTCTCAACTGATTGTCGATACGGCGGGATTCGTGGCGTTCGGTACCGATGATCTTCAGACCTCCGGCAGCCCTGGCCTCCTCATCCAGCTTGATATCCGTACCACGGCCGGCCATGTTGGTGGCAATGGTCACCGCTCCGGCGGTACCTGCCTGGGCTACAATCTCCGCCTCCAGCTCATGGAACTTGGCATTCAGCACCTGATGCTTGATCCCCTCCCGGCGCAGCATATTGCTTAAAAGCTCCGAAGTCTCGATGGTGATGGTACCCACCAGCACCGGCTGATTCTTCTCATGAGCCTTCTTGATCTCCCGGACCACCGCCCGGAACTTCTCTTTCTTGGTCATGTAAACCGCGTCTTCCAGGTCCACACGCTGTACCGGACGGTTGGTGGGGATTTCCACCACGTCCATACCGTAGATATCCCGAAACTCCTGCTCCTCGGTGAGAGCGGTACCGGTCATACCGGCTTTCTTCTTATATTTATTGAAGAAATTCTGGAAGGTGATGGTGGCCAGCGTCTTACTCTCCCGGCGTACCTTCACATGTTCCTTGGCCTCAATAGCCTGATGCAGACCGTCGGAATACCGCCGTCCCGGCATGATACGTCCCGTAAATTCATCCACAATCAGCACCTGATCGTCTTTCACCACATAGTCCTGATCCCGGAACATCAGATAATGGGCACGCAGCGCCAGGATAATGTTGTGCTGAATCTCCAGATTCTCCGGATCCGCCAGGTTTTCAATATGGAAAAAATTCTCCACCTTCTTCACGCCCTGCTCGGTCAGATTCACCACCTTATCCTTCTCATTGACAATAAAATCGCCGGTCTCCACGATTTCCTCGCCCATGATGGCGTTCATCTTGGTCATCTCGCCGCTGGCCTCTCCTTTTTCCAGCTGTCTTGCCAGAATATCGCAGACCTCATACAGCTTTGTGGACTTTCCGCTCTGTCCGGAAATAATCAGCGGGGTGCGGGCCTCATCGATCAGCACCGAGTCCACCTCGTCAATGATGGCATAGTGCAGATCTCTCTGCACCAGCTGTTCTTTATAAATCACCATGTTGTCTCTCAGATAGTCGAAACCATCCTCATTGTTGGTCACATAGGTGATATCGCAGGCATACTGCTCTCTTCTCTCGTCATTTTTCATGGAGTTCAGGACCACGCCTACGGTCAGGCCCAGAAACTCATGTACCTTTCCCATCCACTCCGCGTCACGCTTTGCCAGATAGTCGTTGACCGTCACAATATGGACGCCCTTTCCTTCCAGCGCGTTCAGGTAAGCAGGACAGGTGGATACCAGCGTTTTTCCTTCACCGGTTTTCATCTCCGCAATACGGCCCTGGTGAAGGATGATGCCGCCGATCAGCTGTACCCGGTAGTGCTCCATATTCAGCACCCTTCTGGCAGCTTCTCTGACAGTGGCAAAAGCCTCCGGGAGCAGATCATCCAGCGTCTCGCCTTTTGCCAGTCTTTCCTTGAACTCCCGTGTTTTATCCTTCAACTGTTCATCCGTCAGCTTCACCATATCGGGACGCAGCGCCTCGATCTTGTCCACCAGCGGCATGATGCGCTTCAGCTCTCTGGAGCTGTGGGTTCCAAATATTTTCTCTGCTAATTTCATATATTCACTCCTGTACTGTACTGAGTTTGAAAAATACCATCATCTATTCTAACACTTTCTCTGACAATGCACAACCAGAGAATCCTCGATTTTCCGGTTTGATTTCCGGATTTACCCTTTGCGGCGCGTGCCCGCAGCCTGCGGACGTTTTTGTTCCACAGGGACATCGTTTCCTGTGGAACAAGAAAACGGGAGTTTCCCGCCCCCGCCCTTTGGCCGGTTCCGGGAAACTCCCACCTCAATTTTCATTTACCAGATGATATCCGCCCGCTTTGCCGACATCAGCACTCCGGCTCAATCAGTCCGTAAGTATTTCCTTTCCGTTTATAAACCACGTTCACTTCATCAGTCTCCGCGTTGCGGAATACGAAGAAATTATGACCCAAAAGCTCCATCTGTACACAGGCGTCCTCCGGATACATGGGCTTCATCCCAAATCTCTTGGTACGGATGATCTTAACCTCCTCATCCTCCGGAAACTCGTCCTCCATAAAGGACTTCTGGAAATTACCCGCGCCCTGCTGTCTGTTGATAATCTTTGTCTTATATTTTCTCAGCTGGCGTTCAATCACCTCTTCCACCAGATCGATGGAAACATACATGTCATTGCTCACCTGCTCGGACCGGATAATGTTGCCCTTTACGGGAATGGTCACCTCAATTTTCTGTCTCTCTTTTTCCACGCTCAGGGTTACATGGACCTCGGTATCAGGAGTAAAATACCGTTCCAGTTTACCCAGCTTATCCTGTACGGCGGTTTTCAGTCCGTCCGTTACTTCGATATTCTTTCCGCTGATTACAAATTTCATGCTGTCAACTCCTTCGCCCTTTATTTTACAGAAGTGCCGCAGCCATTCAGTCCTTTCCAGTTCTGCTTATCACACCGCAACTGTAAAAAACTGTTCTGTTACCGTCACCTGTAAGTAGCTTTATTATACCAACTGCCGCCAGATTTGGCAATGATTTTTCGATAATTTATAGAAATTTACGATTTTTACAGTTAATTTTTACAAAACTTAAGAATTTGCTCAAAGGACATGGAACCGCCGAACAGGTCCAGCGCGCTTCCCACCGTCACATCCAGGCGGTTTTTTCCCGCTTCCCTTAGTTTCTCCAGATCCCGGAAGCTTCCCACGCCGCCTGCGTAGGTGATGGGAATCTTTTCACATCCGGCCAGAAGGGCGGCCAGCTCTGTCTCGATCCCCGAGGCCTTCCCTTCCACGTCCACCGCATGCACCAGAAATTCATCGCAGCAGCCGGAAAGCCTGTCCAACGTCCTGCGGTTCACCTCCACCCGGGTAAACTTCTGCCAGCGGTCCGTGACAATCCAGTAAGCGCCGTCTCTTTTCCGGCAGCTCAGGTCAAGAACCATCCGCTTACGTCCCACCGCGCGGATCATGTTCTCCAGATTTTCCCAGGAAAGTGTTCCATCCCGGAATACATAGGAGGTCACGATCACATGGCTGGCGCCCGCATCCAGAAACTCCCCGGCATTTTCCGGCCGGATACCGCCTCCCACCTGGAGGCCTCCCGGATAAGCCCGGAGCGCGGCCAGCGCCTGTCCCTTCGTCTCCTGATAATAGGGGGAAGATTCCGGATTCAATAATATGATATGTCCTCCCCGAAGCCCGTATGACTGGTAAAGTCTGGCATAAAAGGGCGCATCCTGGCCGGAGACAAAATTCTCCCGGGCCCAATCCCCCTGATCCCTCAGGCTTCCTCCCACAATCTGTTTTACTTTTCCGTTATGTATATCGATGCATGGCCGAAATCTCATGCCGTGTTGCCTCCTTTTTCTTTTCATTATGACTGGCCCAATGGTCAGAAGATATCTTCCCGGGTTCTGTACGGGACCCATTCTATTATGCCTGCTGCCGCGGTCACAATGTCTCCGGCGGATGCGCGTGGGCTTTCGCGGGATCCCCGGAAATCGCCTGGGCGCAGATATAACAGTCGCGTCTGCGGCTATTATATCATGAAAAAATGAACCGCAAAAGGGCGGTTTCCGATTCCGCCCTTTTGCGGCCTGGCTGATACGGCAGTTCCTCCTTCCGGCTTCCCTGCCACGAATGCTGTCTATTTCCCATTATTGTTATTGTCCGCGCCCCCGGTGAGATCTTCCACACCCTCTCCGATGCCTTCTCCCACATCTTTCACGCCTTCTCCTACGCCTTCCGTCACATCCTCGATGCCTTTTCCCACATCTTCACCGGCGTCCTCCACGCCGTCCTTCACATCCTCTCCCAGATTATCCCTGTCACCGCCGGCGCTGTTTCCGTCCTCTCCCGAGGTGACGTCATTGACATTTTCATTGTCTCCGACACCGGAATCCATGCCATCCTCCGCGACGCCATTGTCCCTATTCTGATCCGCCGTCCGGTTGCCGCAGCCTGCCGCCAGGCAGAGCACCGCCGCTGTCATTCCTGCCATCCACCATATTTTCAACCGTTTTTTCATCATAATCATTCCAATCTCCTTTTTCTTCGACTGATAGTCTTACTATGTACAATAATCCGTAAAATATGCACTGCCATTCTGCCTGCTGTTTTCCTATATGGCAAAATGGGATACAAAACTTTGAAAAACTTTTTATCCAAATTTTTTCCAAAAACCTCTCCATTTTTCTCACTTGCCGATATTTTCTTTTTTCGCGGACGTGATATAATGAATTTTCAGGGAGGTATCGGTATGAAAGACAGACAGACGCTCCAGGTGAGCATCCACTATTCCATGGCATTTGTCGGAGGATTTTTCGGCGCCTACGCGTTGCTGAACCACTGCGATATTTTCGGGTCTTCGCAGACTGCCAACCTGATTACTCTGATCACCGGCCTTCTGGGACATAATTCCCATGAGATTCTGATCCGCATCGGGGCCGCACTGTTGTATGGTCTGGCCATCGCCCTTTCCGTGGTGATCCCCCGCACACTGGGATGGAATCTGAAATTTGTATCCATTTTTCTCAACGGAGCTGCCGCCCTGACGCTTTTCTATATACCTGCAGGCACCGACCATATTCTGGCCCTGTACCCCATTTTCTTTGCCACCGCTTTCCAGTGGTGCGCCTTTAAAGGAGTGTACGGATACGCCTGCTCGACGATTTTTTCCACCAACAACTACAAGCAGACGGTTCTGGGATTCACGGAATATCTTTGCGATAAAAATACGGAAGCACTTCGGAAAGGGAAGTTTTTCGGTGGGACGCTGGTTTTTTTCCATCTGGGCGTGATTTATTCTTATTTCGGATATCAGTGGATGGGGCTGCACGCTTCTGTCCTGATATTTCTTCCGCTGGCGGTGAGCCTCTGCCTGGTGGAGACGGAACGCCGCGGGGAAAAGGAGCGGGCGGCGGAAGCGGCCTGAACGTGGAAAAGCCACCCCTCTCTTTCATCAAAGCGGGGTGGCTAACCTATTGGACACCATACAAATACAACATATCCGGCCAGAACATTGTAATAGCTATTCCGATTTCCGTAACTTCTCAATCAGCTCCCGGACAACACGTTCCTCCTGCTCCAGCTCCCGGGCGATCTGGGCAGGCGATTCTCCCCTGCCCAGCTTTTTCCGAATCAGTGACATCAGCATATCCTCCCGGCCATCCTGAAAAGCGTCCTCGCGTTCCATCCGGATATGTTTTTCGGCATCATATTCGTAGATACTCACTTTCATCGCCTCCGCTCTGTTTTTTCTCAGAAATTCTTCCAGTATTCCCTCCTGGATACATTCGGTTACAGCCCGCTCCACCGCTTCCTTCAGCGACATTCCTTCCATATTGGCATACCGGCGGACTCTGGCCGTATACGCTGCATACTCCCGCAGCGGCCTGCAGGCATCCAGCAGCTGTTCATTATGCCCGCTGTTAATGTTCGGCACCTGTACCTCCAGTTCCAGGGCGGGTGAAGTTTCCGGTTTCTCATACATCTCTGACAGCCTGAGAACTACCCGGTCAGGCTGTTCCTGTGTTCCGTTATAAAATACCAGAAAACGGGGTGCCGGAATCCGTACCGGCTTTGATCCGAACAGATTCGCGTCCCTGGTAATTTCTGAATATAAATCAGAAACATAGAACAGATCTCTCAGGGGCATATTGGGGTTCCAGGTGGACTGGTGCTCATACAGATGCAGTCTGATATCAATCAGGAATGACACATCATTCTTTACTGCCATGTAAATGGCGTTTTCCAGCGTATTGATCTCAAGGAGCCCGGGATCCTCATAGCTGGTGCCGTTGACGGCATTGTACAACGCCAGCAGCTGTTCTTTCTCGCTGAACAGCATCGTAAAAATGCTGGACTTATACTGGCGGTTCACCGTGTTCGTTTCCGGGTTTCTGTTTTTTTCTATCGCAAAACCTCCTTTTTTTGCGGTGCAGGAGATTTCTCCGAAAGAAATTCTTTACAAAACCGGCGGTCATCCAAACTTCCGGCATGTGAAATCTCTCTGCATGTTTTCTGTGAAAGGAAAAAGCATTGAGATTTCTCATGACGATGTTCTCCGGCAAAAGAGAACCGGCAAAGCAGACATGCGTTCAGATCAGATATCAGAAGTGCAGCTCCGTATGACACATTAGAAAAATAATGCTCTTTGAGTGCATTATATTATATAAAGTGTAAGATTGCAATAAACAGATTCCAAAGAAACTATGACGATTTTATAAACCGGGTTTCTCTTCCCGGAACACCGGATTTGTCAGCGCGATGCGGCAGTCTTCCAGCCCGTAATAGCTGCCGAAAAGATCCGCCCGCAGCCATTTTTCCGGTGCTTTCACCCGGAGGGTACCGGTTTGGAGGGTACCGGTTTTTTCAACAGGAACGCAGGCGATCACCTTTCCGTCTGCGATCACGCGGATTTCGCCGGATTTCACCTGGGTACGGTCCCAGACGCCGGGAAGTACCTCTTCCTGAAGGTTCAGATACAGGGTAAGCTCCTCCGTGGCCGCCGGAAATGTTTCTCCGCAGGAAATGGCTTCTTTGCCGGAACCGTTTTCCCCGGGTACCTCCGCCTCCATGGTCAGCAGCGGCCCGGCGCCAAGGCAGATGTGTCCGCCGCGGATGGCGTCCAGAAGCTTCGGCGCCGTCAGTTCTCCTTCGCATCCCACCCAGGTATAGCAGCAGGGCAGACCGTCGTCCTTATGCCAGTCCCGTCCGGTCATAGCGGTGATCCGGTATCCCCCGGAAAGGAGTTTTTCCCACATTTCAAAGGCCCGGACGCTCTGAAGACGGCGGGGCGCATAGTTTCTTGTCCATACCTCCATGTAATCAGGCAGAGACCAGTCTTTTATCTGAAAGGCCCAATGGTACCCGGTGTTGATGGGATCGGACAGGGAAAAGGGATGAGCGATGCCAACGATACCGCCGTTTCTGTGGATGGAACGGATGGCTTCGTCGATTTCTTCCGGCTTCACGCCTCTCCAGTCGGTATAACCGTTTTCCTCCAGCACCACCATATGGCCGTGATATGTGGTCCACTCCAGTCCCCGTACCGGCAGAATTCCTTTCTGCGAGGCCAGTGCAGCCATCCGGGGCACGCCGGAGGAGGTGTTGTGGTCGGTGAGCGCCAGCGCCCGGTAACCATTTCGGGCAGCCGCGTCCACCAGTGCTTCCACGGTAAAGGATCCGTCACTGTGACAGGTATGGGTATGCAGTTCAACAGGATACCAGCGCATCGGAAACCCTCCCTTCAATGATCAGCTGCCCCTGACACCGGGGCGTGCAGACCGCGTGCAGATGAATCATGCCTTCCCAGCTTCCCGCCAGACGACGAGGCGCGACAAATCCGGGAGAAGCCTCTGTCTCTGAAATTTCATGCACCTGGTTTTTCTGCCAGCGATGGGCATTTCCCAGATACTCCCCGTCCTTTGACAGGGAAATAGTAATCTGATTTTTTAAAGGCCCGACGCTCTCCGGCCGGATCCGGTCCCATTCCAGCGGCCTGTTGTCGTAGTATTGACGGATGGCTTTCTCGATCATGGGCCGGCAGGCTTCCGGATCTTCCAGCGCATCCGGGTCAAAGGAAAACAGAATCCGGATCCCGGTAACCTCCCCGGGGCACACAAAGGAAAATTTCACATCGGTCTTGGAATCCTCCGGTTTCCACCGGTAACGTTCTCTCAGTAAAATCATAAACCGCCCTCACGCCCTTTCCCTGCGAAGTCGGAGAGCCTCCTTCAGATTTCGGGTGGTAAGATTGCGGATACCCAGATCCAGCAGCTGGCGGATCCGTTCCGGCTCATTGACGGTCCAGGCGGATATTCCGATTCCATTCTTCTCCATCACGGAAAGAAATTCCTCTCCCAGAAATTTCTCGCAGATATTGACGGTATGAATGCCGCATTTTAAGCAGGCCTCCGCCAGCTGTTCGGCATCCTTTCGCGGGATGGCGGACGGAGTATCTCCGGAGACGGCATGTTCGTAAATACCGGGAATACATTCCTCCACATTCCAGTAAACCTCCACCTTCCGCCAGGGACAGGGTTCATCTGCCGATACCGGGCGGACACTTCCGGAATAGAGGATCTGGCCCGCGGGCAGTCCGCATGCTTCGGCCAGCTTCAGCACCGGAAGCTCCAGGCCGTATTCCTTCAAGTCACAGTTCATACGCATTTCCGGATGATCTTTCATAACGGAAAAAACGCCCACGAGACTGACAGCCTCGCCGTCCGTCTCATCGTGGGCGATGATCAGGTTATGATCCTTATCCTGGCGGACGTCCAGCTCCAGGACGTCCGCAGAGGTGGTCAGTGCGTATTGAACAAATTCCATACTGTTGTCACAGGTTCCGTCAGCGCCGGAATGTGCTGTGATAAATGTTTTTTGTCTGTTCACTTTTCTTATTTCTCCCAATCATTTTCTTTCAGGTTTGTATAGATATATACCGCTGCGGATATCGAGCAGATCAGGAACATGATGACAGACAGGGCCGCGGAGCGGTTATAGTCCATGTATCTGTTGAACTGATCGTACAGGGCGATACCCAGCATCTTCGGAGCATTTCCTCCCATCAGATAGGGGGTGGTGAAGGAGCTCACGTTGGACATGAACACAAAGGTTGCCGCCACCACCACATCCTTCAGAGATAACGGAAGGATCATGGTCCAGAAGATTCTCAGTTTCCCGGCTCCCACATCACTGGCGGCCTCAATAATGGAATCCGGAATTCCGCCGAGGCCGGCGGCAATCATCATGGCCGCAAAGGGGATGTTGAACCAGAGGTTCATGGTGATGATACCACTTGCATGATACATCATTCCCAGATTAATATCCACCCCGAACAGCTGTCCGATCCGGTTGATCAGACCGCTGTCGCGGATAATGGTAATCATGGCGTACACGGCGCACATGGAAGGCACGAATCGTGGCAGCAGGTAAAGCATACCGATGGTTTTGGAAATCTTTGACTTCACAAACCGCAGATACAGCGCCAGCAGATAAGCCACCACGATGGCGATTACCACGGTCACCACCACGATATACAGGGTATACAGCAGGTTATTTCTCTGCGCTTTATCGGTAAAGAAATAGGTGTAGTTGGCCAGGGTAAAGCTCCCTGTCTCGCCATCCTGAAAGCTCTGGATGATTGCTGTCACAATCGGGTAGGCCACCGTCAGCATTACTACCAGGAACGCCGGCAGTACCATGCTGTATGCCACCAGATTTGTTTTCATTTTTTTACTCATCTGTATCGTTCCTTTCCGGAATTATCCCAGTGTTCCGATTTCGCTGTCCCAGCGTGCGTTGAAGTCGGTTCCCAGATCGCCAATGGACATGATGCGGAAATTGCTTACATCCAGATTCATTACGTCCTCATATCCGGTCATATCCAGGTTGCTGGTATCCACCAGAGGAATCGCCGCCATGTCTTTTACCAGAATCTCCTGTGCGGCGTCGGTCAGCATGTAATCAATAAACGCGTAAGCTCCGTCCTCATTGGATCCGAAGGTGGGGATGGCCAGAGACTGCAGAGAACCGGTAAACGCGGGATCGATCTGCGTGATCTTAATAGTATCTTTCAGCGTTCCGTCCGCTCTCTGGGACAGTACCATGTCCGCCCAGTTGGGGCACATATCGATTTCACCCTGGTTCAGCAGATCCAGGGTACCCTGGTTCTTGTTGGGGTATACAATGCTGCCGCCGGAGGTGTACATATACTGATGAATATCGGTCAGGAACTGGAAGCCCTCATCCCACTGATCCTCCCAGCTGGGATCATCGGAGGTCATGGCTTCTTCCGGCAGGAAGTTGTATACGGAGGTACGGGCGAAGGAGTCTCCGGCTCCGCCGGTTCCCGGCGCGTTATAAGCGAAACGTCCCGGATGTTCCTTCATCCACTCCACCAGCTCGTCCATGGTCTGCGGCGGATTGGGAACAGTTTCGGAATCATAGGCCAGAACCACCGTCGTTCCTCTGTAGGGCTGTACATAATCCGCGGCAAGACTGCTCTGGGCGCTTACTCTGTCCGCATTGGGAATCTTGGAATCATCCAGCTTAACAAATGCTTCCTCTCCCACTCTGGAGATCAGGGCAGACAGGTCATCGCCTCCCACGTCCACCAGGTCATAGTCTGTGTCTGTCTGTTTTGCCTGGTAAGCAGCCGCCAGCATATCGGTCATGGACTGGGTTCCGGTACCGCTCAGCATGAACTGCAGTTCGGCGGTATACTGATCCGCATAATCGGAGTTGCTGTTGAAATCCTCAATCAGCGCCTCGTATACCTGACGCACATTGTCAGATCCGGTGGCCCAGATCGTTACTGTAGATTTGTCTCCGGAATCTCCGGACTCGCCGGAAGCAGATGCTTCAGCGGAATCTCCGTTTCCGGAACCGCCGCAGCCTGCCATACCCACAGCCAGAACTCCTGCCATCATCAGTGCCAGTAAGGATGTTCCTTTCTTTCTTTTCATTTCTTTCTTCCTTTCTTTCTTCACTTCTGTCTTCTATATTAAAAGCTTTCCGCGGCTGCCGGTCATGGAAGCGGCGCGCCGCCCAAAACTGTGCCGTCTGCTCAGGCGCTCAGGGGAAACTGTGTGCTCTTTCCGATTTTCAGCTTCACCTTCTGGCCCACCTGCAGATGATCTCCAATGTCACGGTTTACATAACATTTCACAATCTCATCGCCCACATGGACCGTAATGGAAACGTAATGTCCCATCAGCATGACGGTGCTGACGGTTCCGTCGATTTCACCGTTTTCGGTATCCACCAGCAGATCCTCCGGACGTACCGCGATGGTGTATTTGTCCTTCCTGATGAAATTCATCTCGCCGATAAAAGAAGCCACATGGAGGGTTGCCGGCTGATCATAGATCTCATCCGGCGTTCCCACCTGGTCGAATTTTCCTTTGTTCATAACCACAATCCGGTGGGAAATTGCCATGGCCTCCTCCTGGTCATGGGTTACGAAGATAACGGTAATCCCCAGGCTGCTCTGAATTCTTTTCAGCTCCTCGCGCATCTGCTGACGGATCTTCGCGTCCAGCGCGGAGAAGGGCTCGTCCAGAAGCAGAAGCGCAGGCTTTAAAAGCAGGGATCTGGCAATGGCCACACGCTGCTGCTGTCCGCCGGAGAGCTGTCCGGGATATTTTTTCTCGGTACCGCTCATGGAAACCAGCGCCAGCATCTTTTTGATGTCCTCATCGATGGTCTTTTTGGGAATCTTGCGAAGCTTCAGGCCGAATGCCAGGTTTTCATAGATGGTCATGTGCGGCCAGAGGTTGTAGCTCTGGAACACCATGGCGGTGGGACGGTTTTCCGGCGGCAGCTTCACAATGGACTGTCCATCCACAAGAATGTCTCCGCTCGTCACATCCAGAAAACCCGCGATGGTTCTCAGAATGGTGGATTTCCCACATCCGGAGGGACCGAGGAAGGTTACGATTTCTCCCTCATACACCTTCAGGTTGATATTCTCCACACCGTCTCCGTTATCGTAATGTTTCGTCATATTCTTAATTTCAAGTTTTACTTTCCGATTGTCGGCAGCAGAATCACTGCCAGTCATCGTATTACTCATGAATTTTTCTCCTCCCAACTGTTTTCCTTATCATCTCATCACTGGCCGTCCGGCCATACTATTTCATTTTGAAACCGCCGGCGATTGCCTCCGGTCCGATGAATTTTCTCATGAGGAAAATCATCACCGCAGAGGGGATAATCAGAAGAATCGCAAACACAGCGCCGATCTGAACGGCCGTACTGTCAAGAACGATTCCGTACATTGCCACCGGCATGGTCTGGATTCTCGCAAGACCCACCAGCATGGTTCCCTGTGCCTCTTCCATGGAGCCCAGGAAGGTATAAAGCGTAGCCACCGCGATACCCGGCATGGCCATGGGGAGCGTCACCTTGAAGAAGGTACGGACAGGCCCCGCGCCCACATCACGGGCCGCTTCCTCCTGCTGCCTGTGCACATTCCGAAATGCGTTGGAGGGCAGCCAGACCATAAACATCATGGAGTTGATCATATGGATAATAATTACGCCCGGATATGTTCCCATCAGACCGTACTTGTAAAACAGAACCGCGATGGATGTATAGATTCCCAGCTTTGGAAATGCGTTGGTCAGAAGGAACGACAGCATGAAGATTTTTCGTCCCCGATATTTGAACCGGGCAATGGAGTACGCCGCCGGAATACAGAAAATCATGGAAATCACCGTGGTGGCGATGGCGACAATAAAGGACTGAACCATGGACGATACCAGGCTGTCCTGTCCGAATACATAGCTCCACCACTGAAATCCCCATTTGTCCGGCAGTACATGCGGTACATTGTACTCATCGGCAAAGGCCAGCATCAGCATATTGAGCAGCGGACCGTAGAAAAACAGGATGAAGACCGCAAAAAGGATAAATTCCAGGAATTTGCGTCTTCCCACTGCATGGTAAAACCGCCGTGGATTCAGCATCTTGAACATAAACTTTCTCCTCTCCTTCACAGAAGCGGAAAGCTCTCCGCCCTCCGTCCCGTGATTCCTTTCGTGTCTCAGATGTGTGGATCCGGATGGCCTGTGCGTTTCAGGCCATATGCCGGATTCACGAGGTAAACCATTGGATATCCGTTGTTTATAATACCGCTTCCCCTGACCGGCCTTCTATCATACTTTTGTGAGAAAGAAATTAAGGAATTGTAAAATAATGTAAAATTTTTGGAAAAATGAAAGAACCTTTTTCGCAGGGAAACCAAAAACTTTCTTTTCGGTTTTCCCGTGAAAAAGGTCCTCTTTCAAATCCATATTCCGTTTTTCTGTCAGTTCTGAGCGTCGATCACATCGCTCATCTGATACCATCCGGGCCCCTTGCCCGCCAGGAATTTGGCAGCCTGAACGGCTCCCTTTCCAAAGATCGCCTTGGAGTAGGCGGTATGCTGGAAGGTCACCACCTCGTCGGCTCCCGCAAAGATCACATCGTGTTCACCCACAATCGTTCCGCCCCGCACAGATGAAATACCGATCTCCTTATCGTCTCTCTTCTGGCGTACCTGGCTTCTGTCATACACATAGTGGTATGCATTGTCCATGCTCTCGTTGATGCTGTCCGCCAGTGCCAGAGCCGTTCCGCTGGGAGCATCCACTTTCAGCCGGTGATGCTTCTCCACGATTTCCACATCAAAGCCGGAGACAGCCAGCGTCCGTGCCGCTTCCTTCACCAGTTTCAGCAGCAGGTTGACGCCCAGCGACATGTTGGCGGATTTCAGCACCGCCACCTTTTTGCTGGCCTCCTCCACTTTTCTCAGCTGTTCCTCTGTCAGTCCTGTGGTGCACAGAACCACCGGGATCTGACGTTTCACACAGTATTCCAGCAGATTGTCCGTGGCTTTCGCCGTGCAGAAATCAATCACCGCGTCCGCCTCCACCTCACAGGTCCAGATATCTGTAAATACCGGATAACCGTTGTCCCGGTTGTCCACCAGATCAATACCTGCCACAATTTCAATATCCGGGTCGTCTTTGATAAGGCCCGTGATCACCTGTCCCATATGGCCGTTGCAGCCATGCATAATTACTCTTACCATCGTCTCTCCTCTTCCGTCCTTCCAGCACAAAACCGGAATTTTTCCGTTCCGGATTCTTTATGCCAGTTTCAGTCCAAATTTTCTCATTTCTTCAGCCAGCGCCGCTTTGTGCGCCTCCTCCATCTCTGTCAGGGGCAGTCTCAGGGGACCTACTTCTTTTCCCATCAGATTCATGGCCGCCTTTACCGGGATGGGATTCACCTCGGAGAACAGCGCCTTGATCAGCGGCAGCGCCCGAAGCTGCATATCGCGGCTCTCAGCCACCTCCCCCTCCAGATATTTTGCCACAATGTCATGGGTGTACGCCGGCGCCACGTTGGAAAGCACAGAGATCACTCCGATACCGCCCAGAGACAGAATCGGAACAATCTGATCATCATTTCCAGAATACAGGTCAATGTTTCCGTCGCACAGATGCATCACCTCTGCCACATGGCTGATATTGCCGGAGGCCTCCTTGACGCCCACAATATTTTCCACATTTTTTACCAGATAAGCAATCGTTTCCGGAGTCATCCCCACACCGGTACGGCTGGGAATGTTGTACATAAGGGCCGGAATCTTCACCTCTCCGGCTATCTTTGAAAAATGAGCGATAAGGCCGTTCTGTGTTCCTTTATTATAGTAGGGAGTCACCAGCAGGATAGCGTCCGCCCCTGCTTCATCGGCCTCCTTCGACATCTGAATCGCCGTGGCGGTGCAGTTGGATCCGGTTCCCGCCACCACGGGAATCCGATGATTTACCCGTTCAATGGTAAAACGGATGGCTTCCATATGTTCTGCCTCTGAAAGAGTGGCAGACTCTCCGGTGGTACCGCAGATTACAATGGCATCCGTTCCGCCTGCAATCTGTTCCTCAAGGATCTCGTCCAGTTTGTCATAATTCACCTCATAATTATCCTTCATGGGCGTGATAATCGCCACGCCGGCCCCCTTAAAAATTGCCATATGCTGTTCTCCTTTCTATTGATATCGGCCGAATGGCCACACAGGGATCTTCTTTTCCCAAAATCGAACCAGAGGGCAGAGGGGTCTGGCCTGACTTCTGCCCTGCCGTTGTCTGTATGCATTTGCGGCAGCCAGACCGGAAGGCGGAACCATTGTAAAATCTCCAGCCGGACCTCCAACTGCGAAAAAAAGAGGCGCAGCTGCCAGTGGTGAGCCCGCCTCTCAGAATCCGCAATGAAGCTTCTTCTTCCATTTTCTTTTTCAGGATAGCTCTCCATCATACGATGACAGTCATACCGCTTTCGCCGGTATGCCCAGAAGCAAAGGTTCAGGAACTCTGCCTCTTCGGCATCCTTTCCTTTCTCCCGTCATCTCCTGCGCCTGACACATCCGGCGGGATACTGATAAAGAACGCGACCTCTATCTCTTCTTCTGTTCGTTTCATTCACTATATCATTATTAAATTCTTCTGTCAATCTACATATTCCAGTTTACTGACGGAAATTTCATATGCGGTCCTTTTTTCTGTCTCTTCTTCGCTGATCCTTTTGACGTATTCCCTGCTCTGGATTCTTCCCCAGATCAGAACATGGCCGCCCACCTGAAACGCGGAGGCATACCGGGCATTTCTCCCCCAGCAGATACAGGGAATGTAGTCGGATTTGCCGTATGGACGGTTTACTGCCACCAGAAGATCGGCGATCTCTCTTCCCAGCGGCGTTTTCCGGTAAACCGGGGGCTTGCATATGTACCCGTCCAGAAAAATGGAATTGGTTTTCATGGTCTCATCGTCATCTTCCACAAACTCCACTTCCCGGGCAAACACGGAGAGCACCAGACGGTTTTTCTTTTCCTCGTGACGATTGTAGGAGCGGAACTGTCCGGTAACGTGGATATACTCTCCCTCGCAGTCCTGCGTCACATCCAGAAGCCGTTCCGATATCATCACCGGGATCCGGTCCTCGGAATCACTGAGCCGCTTCACCAGCACATCCACCATATAAAAGCCCTCGCCGAATACCTGGTGGCTGAACGTGAACTGAGAAGCGATTTTCCCCATGATCTCTACCTGGTTGTTTTCAATAATCTTATCTGACATGAATGATAGTTCCCCTTCCTCTTGTTTGTATTTTTATATTGTCTATCTTATTCGGGGGATTCCCGTTTAGAACCATTTTTCAAAAAAATTTTTCTTTTCCCTTGTAATCTGGAAAAAATGTGATAGACTTGTAACGGTGTATTAACCTGTAGAATCCCTGTATTTACAGGGTTTGTCATGTCATAGAATCTGCCGGCCGTCCTTTGGCCGGTGTCCATGGAAAGGAATCCTGTTTATGAGAATCAAAAGAGACGATATCCGAAATGTGGCGATCATCGCCCATGTAGATCACGGCAAAACCACCCTGGTGGACCAGCTGCTGCGCCAAAGCGGCGTATTCCGGGAAAACCAGGAGGTTCAGGAGCGGGTAATGGACTCCAACGACATCGAGCGGGAGCGCGGCATTACCATCCTGTCCAAAAATACGGCAGTATATTATAAAGGAACAAAAATCAACATCATCGACACTCCGGGCCATGCGGATTTCGGCGGCGAGGTGGAACGTGTGCTGAAAATGGTGGACGGCGTGATCCTGGTGGTGGACGCCTTTGAAGGCGCCATGCCCCAGACCCGGTTTGTTCTGAAAAAAGCGCTGGAGCTGAATCTTCATGTGATTGTCTGTCTGAACAAAATCGACCGCCCGGAGGCCCGTCCCGCCGAGGTGGTGGACGAGGTGCTGGAACTCCTGATGGATCTGGACGCCTCCGACGAGCAGCTGGACTGCCCGTTCCTGTACGCCTCCGCCAAAACCGGACACGCGGTGCTGGATCTGAACGATACCCCGGAGAGCATGGAACCCCTCTTCGAGACCATCCTGAAATACATTCCCGCTCCGGAAGGTGATCCGGACGCCGGCACCCAGGTGCTGATCAGCACCATCGACTACAATGAATATGTGGGCCGTATCGGCGTGGGAAAAGTGGATAACGGAAAAATTGCCGTCAATCAGGAAGTGATGCTGATGAATCATCACGATCCTTCCAAGAAAAAGAAGGTAAAGATCAGCAAGCTGTATGAATTTGACGGTCTGAACAAGGTGGAGGTGCAGGAGGCCAATATCGGTTCCATCGTGGCCATCTCCGGAATCGCGGATATCCACATCGGGGATACCCTCTGCGACCTGGAAAATCCGGAGCCCATCCCCTTCCAGAAGATTTCCGAGCCCACCATCGCCATGTATTTCATGGTGAATGACAGCCCCATGGCCGGTCAGGAAGGAAAGTACGTCACCTCCCGTCATCTGCGGGAGCGCCTGTTCCGGGAGCTGAACACCGACGTGAGCCTGCGGGTGGAGGACACGGATTCTCCGGACTGCTTCAAGGTTTCCGGCCGCGGTGAGCTGCACCTGTCGGTACTGATTGAAAATATGCGCCGGGAGGGTTATGAGTTCGCGGTCAGCAAGGCAGAGGTGCTCTACAAAACGGATGAACGGGGCAAGCTGCTGGAGCCCATGGAAATCGCCTACATCGATGTGCCGGAAGACTTCTCCGGAACCGTGATTCAGAAGCTCAGCGAGCGCAAGGGAGAGCTGCAGGGTATGAGCCTTGCCAGCGACGGCCGCACCAGGCTGGAGTTTTCCATTCCCGCCAGGGGACTGATCGGATTCCGGGGAGAATTTCTCACCTCCACCAAGGGCCACGGAATCATGAATACCATTTACGACGATTATGCACCCTACAAAGGAGATATTCAGTACCGCAAGCAGGGTTCTCTCATCGCCTTTGAGGCCGGCGAGGCTGTGACCTACGGCCTGTTCGCCGCCCAGGAGCGCGGTACCCTGTTCATCGGCCCCGGCGAGAAAGTGTATGCCGGTATGGTGATCGGACAGAATGGCAAGGCCGAGGACATCGAGCTGAATGTCTGCAAGACGAAGCATCTGACCAACACCCGTTCCTCCTCCGCCGACGACGCCCTGAAGCTGACGCCGCCCAAGGTGCTGAGTCTGGAGCAGGCCCTGGAGTTCATCGACAAAGACGAGCTTCTGGAGATCACCCCCAAGAGCCTCCGGATCCGCAAAAAGATTCTGGACTCCCGCCTGAGAAAACGGGAAAATATGAAAAAATAATATGGGATAACCCATCTTTTTTCCAAAGGCCGCCGCGGAATCGTCCGCGGCGGCTTTTTCCCATTTGCGAGCCGTTGTTTTCAGGGAATTATCCGTTTTAAATGCTGCAATTTTCTGAGAATTCATTTTTTTCTCTTTTTTTGCATTTCCTATTGACATTTTTTTATCAATCTATTATAATCGGTATTGTTAAAAAATTATCAAATAGTCCGGCACATTCACGGCCGCAACAAAGACCGTATTACCGGCAGCATGGAACATTTCCTCATTTTTCTTATTCTTTGGGAGGTAATCATTATGGCCAAGAAAGAGACACAGACAGCCGCACCCGCGATTCAGACCGCGGAGGAACTGGAAGCCAAGATCCGCACCATGAAGGCAGCGCAGAAAAAGTTCGCCACCTACACCCAGGAGCAGGTGGACAAAATCTTCTTCGCCGCCGCCATGGCAGCCAACAAGATGCGGATTCCGCTGGCCAAGATGGCGGTGGAAGAAACCGGCATGGGCGTGGTGGAAGATAAGGTGATCAAGAATCACTATGCTGCTGAATATATTTACAACGCTTATAAAAACACGAAAACCTGCGGTGTAATCGAGGAGGATTCCTCCTACGGCATCAAGAAAATCGCTGAGCCGGTGGGACTTGTGGGAGCCATCATCCCCACCACCAACCCCACCTCCACCGCTATTTTCAAAACTCTGATCTGCCTGAAGACCAGAAACGCCATCATCATCAGCCCCCATCCCCGGGCAAAAAAGTGTACCATCGCTGCCGCCAGGGTAGTGCTTGACGCAGCTGTGGCAGCCGGAGCGCCGGAGGATATCATCGGCTGGGTGGAGGAACCCACCATTGAGTTCTCCAACCTGATTATGAAATCTGTGGACACCATCCTGGCCACCGGAGGTCCCGGCATGGTGAAGGCAGCATACTCCTCCGGCGTTCCCGCCATCGGCGTGGGCCCCGGAAACACACCGGTAATCATGGACAGCAGCTGCGACATCAAAACCGCCGTTTACTCTGTAATTCATTCCAAAACCTTTGACAACGGCATGATCTGTGCCTCCGAACAATCCGTAACTGCTCTGGCAGACATTTATGATCAGGTAAAAGCCGAATTTGCCGCCAGAGGCTGCCATATCCTGACGAATCAGGAGCTGGAGATGACCAGAAAGATCATCCTCACCGAGGCGGGCACGGTCAACGCCAAAATCGTAGGACAGACCGCCCATACCATCGCGAAGCTGGCGGGCTTCGACGTTCCGGAGAACACCAAGATCCTCATCGGAGAGGTAACCTCCGTGGAACCCTCTGAGCCCTTCGCTCACGAGAAGCTGTCTCCGGTTCTGGCGCTCTATAAGGCAGACACCTTTGAGGAGGCTCTGGATAAGGCAGAACGGCTGGTGGCAGACGGCGGCTACGGCCATACTTCTTCCCTTTATATTCATCCGTCACAGACAGAAAAGATCGCCGCTCACGCGGACCGGATGAAAACCTGCCGTATTCTGATCAATACTCCTTCCGCGCAGGGCGGTATCGGAGATCTGTACAACTTCAAGCTGGTCCCCTCTCTTACCCTGGGCTGCGGTTCCTACGGCGGAAACTCCGTATCGGAGAATGTGGGTGTGAAGCATCTTCTGAATATCAAGACTGTGGCGGAGAGGAGAGAGAATATGCTGTGGTTCAGAACCCCGGAAAAAATATACTTCAAGAAAGGCTGCCTGCCGGTGGCCCTGGATGAGCTGAAGACGGTATACGGAAAGAAAAAGGCATTCATCGTCACCGATACCTTCCTGTACCAGAACGGCTACACCAAACCCATCACCGACAAGCTGGATGAGATGGGAATCCCCTACTCCTGCTTCTTCGAGGTGGCGCCGGACCCCACTCTGCAGTGTGCGCAGAAAGGACTGGAACAGCTTACCGCTTTCGGTCCGGACACCATCATCGCTCTGGGCGGCGGTTCCGCCATGGACGCTGCCAAGATTATGTGGCTGATGTATGAGCATCCGGAATGCCGCTTTGAAGATCTGGCCATGGACTTTATGGATATCCGGAAACGTATTTACACCTTCCCCAAGATGGGTGAGAAGGCAATGATGGTGGCTGTCCCCACTTCTTCCGGAACCGGTTCCGAGGTAACGCCTTTCGCCATCATCACCGACGCGGAGACGGGAACCAAATGGCCCATCGCCGACTATGAGCTGCTGCCTGACATGGCTATCGTCGACACTGATTTCATGATGAGCCAGCCCAGAGGGCTTACCAGTGCGTCCGGCATCGATGCCCTGACCCACTGCCTGGAAGCTTATGTTTCCATTATGGCCACCGACTACACCGACGGCATGGCACTGATGGGTGTGAAAAACATCTTCAAATATCTGCCCCGCTGCTATGAGAACGGAGCCAATGATCCGGAGGCAAGAGAAAAGATGGCCAACGCTTCCACCCTGGCCGGTATGGCATTTGCCAACGCGTTCCTGGGCGTGTGTCATTCCATGGCTCACAAGCTGGGTGCTTACCATCACCTGCCCCACGGCATTGCCAATGCCCTGCTCATCGAACTGGTAATGCGCTACAACGCAGATCCGGCTCCGGTGAAGATGGGAACCTTCTCCCAGTATCCGTATCCCCACGCACTGGAGAGATACTGCGAGGTTGCCCGCTTCATCGGCATTCAGGGAAAAGATGACAATGAAGTATTCGAGAACTTCATTAAGGCCATCCATGATCTGAAAGTGAAAGTAGGCATCAAAGATACCATCCGTGATTATGGTGTGAAAGAAGAAGATTTCCTGGCAACGCTGGACGAGATGGTGGAGAATGCCTTCAACGACCAGTGTACCGGCGCTAACCCCAGATACCCGCTCCTGTCTGAGATCAAAGAGATGTATCTGAAAGCTTATTACGGAAAATAAAGCAGACGCTTCTGCGGCGATCCGCCGTCCCGAAAGTCCTCGGGGCGGCGGATTTTCTGCATTGCACAGGAGGTTTTTATGGCATCACGACTTATGCATCTGGCTATTTCCCGGGAAATGCTACGGCAGCGTCATCTGGGGGATTTTGATCGTTTTTTTCTGGGCTCCATCCTTCCGGACGCCTGCGGCCCCGGAGTAAAATCCGATGAATCTCACCTGAAATTCCGGCTGAAAAACGGCTCGCAGACCAGCTACCGGCTCTCTGCCTTCCGGGCTGCCTTTTCTCGGGAGCTTAAACAGAAGGACGGGCTGTATCTGGGATATTATTTTCATCTGGTGCAGGATCTGCTTTACCGGAATTTTATATACAAGGACTGCGGCTGGTCGTCCAGAATACCGGGATATGTGGAAAAGCTTCATCATGATTATGTGCTGCTCAACAGCCATCTGGTCCGTGGCTATGAGATTCCCCGGCATATTGTTCTGCCCGAAGCATTTGATCAGGAGCCCGTTTGCTCACTTTTTCCCTTTCAGGCCCGATGGATGCTTGAGGAACTGGAAAAAGACTTTTCCAATGCTGGACATCCGGAAGAAAAACCGTACTTTTTCACGGAAACCCTGGCGGATGAATATATCGGACGGGCGGTGGAATTCTGTATCATAGAGGCAGATGCGCTTGACAGGGGATATTCTCTCATTGATGAGGCTGCATGGGCGTGGGACAGTCCGTGAAAACCGGCTTTTCAGCCTACACCTGTCCTGCTTCCGCACGGGCGTTGCAATATAAAACGCCAGACGGCTGATAAGGAACATAATGTTTTCACGCGCGTCACATTCTGTTACGGTCAGTTCGGAGGAAACTGTATTTTGCTCTTCCCCCGTTGCAAAGTGTTACAGTTCTTCCCGCATTTCCCTTGTTACCATCTTTGCCGCATGGTATAATTTATCAAATGGACGCAAAAATACAAAAGGAGGACAAGCTATGCGTTATTATTGCGAGTCGAAAGAAGATGTTCTGAGAGAGCTGGGCGTCACGGAAAACGGTCTTTCTCAGAGCGAAGCTGCGGCCCGCCTGGAAAAGAACGGCAAAAACCGTCTTGCGGCAGCCAAAGGCAAATCTCTGATCCGCCGGTTCCTGGAGCAGCTGGCAGATCCCATGATTATCATCCTTCTGGCGGCAGCTGCGGTCAGCGGTGTACTGGCGGTGGTGGAAAACGACAGCTTCGCGGATGTAATCATCATTCTTGCGGTGGTTATCATCAACGCGATCCTGGGTGTATATCAGGAGAGCAAGGCCGAGAAAGCCATCGAAGCCCTGCAGGAGATGTCGGCAGCCACATCAAAGGTACTGCGCGACGGCAAGCTTCAGGTGATCCACAGTGAAGATCTGGTGGTGGGTGATGTGATCCATCTGGAAGCCGGAGACGCGGTTCCCGCAGACGCCAGAATCCTGGAGAGCGCCAGTCTGAAAGCGGAGGAGGCTGCTCTGACCGGAGAGTCTGTTCCCGTAACCAAATTTATGGATCTGATTGGTCTGAAAGGTGACGTCAAAGACGTACCCCTGGGTGACCGGAAAAACATGCTGTACATGGGAAGTACGGTTGTTTACGGAAGAGGTACAGCTGTAATCACGGCCACCGGAATGGACACGGAGATGGGTAAAATCGCCGATGCCCTGCAGCAGGCGGAGGACAGCGCCACTCCGCTTCAGATCAAACTGAATCAGCTGTCCAAGATTCTTACCTGGCTGGTGCTGGGCATCTGTGTGATTGTATTTGCGGTACAGCTGATCCGGGCAGGAAGCCTGAACTTTGAGGTGGGTCTGAATTCCCTGATGATCGCCGTATCTCTGGCCGTTGCCGCCATTCCGGAAGGTCTGGCCGCAGTGGTGACGGTGGTACTCTCCATCGGAGTCACCAATATGTCCCACAGAAACGCCATTATCCGCCGGCTGACTGCAGTGGAAACGCTGGGATGCGCGCAGATTATCTGTTCTGATAAAACCGGAACGCTGACTCAGAACAAGATGACCATCGTGGACTTCTTCGGAGAGGACGAAAAACTGCTGGCTTCCGGTATGGCTCTCTGTAGCGACGCGGAGCTGGACAAAGAGGGCAATATCACCGGAGAGCCCACAGAGGCGGCGCTGGTGGCCTGGGCCAACAAGCTGGGAATGCCCAAGTATGATCTGAAGGCTCAGCAGAAACGCTGCGGCGAGGCTCCTTTTGATTCCGGACGTAAGATGATGTCCACGGTTCACGAGACCGCCGACGGCTATGTGCAGTATACCAAGGGTGCTCCTGATGTGATCATTCAGAAATGTACCCACTATCTGAAAGACGGAAAAGCCGTTCCCATGACAGAAGAATACCGGAACGAGATCCTGAAGGCCAACAAGGCCATGGCAGACCGGGCGCTCCGTGTGCTGGCATGTTCCAGAAGAATCTGGCCTCAGATGCCTGCCAGCTGTGAAGCGGCGGATCTGGAGCAGGATCTTTGCTTCATCGGTCTGGGCGGCATGATTGACCCGGTTCGTCCGGAGGTTAAGGACGCCATCGTGGAGTGCCGCGGCGCAGGCGTTCGTCCCATCATGATCACCGGCGACCATATCGACACCGCTGTGGCCATCGCCAAAGAGCTGGGCATTCTCACCGAGGGCACCAAAGCCATCACCGGTTCACAGCTCAGTGAGATGAGCGACGCGGAATTTGAAAAGGAATTCCGGAATATCAGTGTGTATGCCCGGGTACAGCCGGAGCATAAGACACGGATTGTTACCGCCTGGAAGAAAGCCGGCTATGTAACCGCCATGACCGGAGACGGCGTCAACGACGCTCCCTCCATCAAGGCAGCCGATATCGGCGTGGGAATGGGTATCACCGGTACCGATGTTACCAAGAATGTGGCCGACATGGTACTGGCCGATGACAACTTTGCCACCATCGTGGGCGCCGTGGAGGAAGGCCGCCGGATCTACGACAATATCCGGAAAGCCATCCAGTTCCTGCTGGGCTCCAACATGAGCGAGGTGCTGAGTATTTTCTTCGCCACCCTGCTGGGCTTCACCATCCTGCAGCCGGTTCACCTGCTGTGGATTAACCTGGTAACGGACTGCTTCCCCGCACTGGCGCTGGGTATGGAAAAGGCAGAGCCGGATATCATGAAAAGAAAACCCAGAGACGCCAAGGCCGGTATCTTTGCCAACGGCATGGGATTTGATATTGCCTACCAGGGCGCGCTGGTTACCATCCTGGTAATGGCCGCCTACTTCATCGGTCATTACATGGAGTCGGGCGTATGGGAAATTGCCAACAGTCCGGACGGAACCACCATGGCATTTATCACCATGTCCATGGCGGAGATTTTCCACAGCATCAACATGCGTTCCCAGAGAGGAAGTATCTTCAAGCTGGGATCTCAGAACAGATTCCTGCTGCTGGCAGCGCTGGGTTCCCTGATTCTGACCACACTGGTATGTGAAGTACCGTTTCTGGCCAACGCTTTCGATTTCACCAGCGTGGAACTGAGCGAGTACCTGATCGCCATTGTGCTGGGCGCACTGGTCATTCCGATCGTGGAGCTGGTAAAATTCATCCAGAGACGGATGGCAAAAGACTGAGCGATGCTGCCAAAAGCACGTTCCGTGATTTTCCATTATCATGTATGACAAACGGATGTCCGATCCGGCAGCGCCTCCCCATGGGGCGCGGCTGCCGGAGGGCATCCGTTTTTTCATGACAAGGTATTCCTGAATTTTTTCATGGTTTATTCCGAGAGATACACCTCCAGATAGCTGAGGAATTCCTCTGCGCATGTTTCCAGAGAGCTCCCCCCTTTAAACCCTTTAAAATACGTTTCCAGACATTCCGAATATTTCTCTTTGGTGGCTGTCAGCAGCCCGGCGGCCATCCTGCCATTTTGGAACTGTCCGGCCAGGCCGTCAATGGTTTCCCCGTCTGCCCCCGGACAGCTCTTCCCCTGAATCAGTAGGGTTTCCTGTCCGTAAGTTTCTTTCCAGTTTTCTCCGGTAAGGTATTTTTTTACCACCGGTCCTCCATTCATTTTCTGATACTTTTCCTCCAGCATGATCTGCAGCAGGCGGAAGGCATTTTCCTTGTTGGGGCTGTTCTGGCTGACTGCCACGCAGGCCGCCGGATAAACAAGGACATTTCCCTGTACATCCGGAATCGGAGCGATCACCGCTCCTTCTGCCCCTCCCAGCTGACAATACAGCAAAAAAGCCAAATCTATCTGGGCATCCAGGCACAGATAGCTTTTCTCCTCCATGGCCCGGGGCAGATTTTTCTGAAATTCCTCCACGTAGCTCCAATCCATGGGGATGGCATCCGGATCAGCCTCCCTGCGGTGTTTTGTCAGCTGCTGTTCCTTTTTCCACAGATCGCTTTGAAACAGCTGTTCAAAACGCTTCTGTCCGTCCTGGATGGCCACGCCCCACCGGGCATTATATTCTCCGGAATCGCTCTCCAACGGAAGATCCTTCCTGTCCGGATACTGTCCGACAAAATACAGTTTATCCGTGACAAAATCCTGATAATTCTCCAGTTCATCCAGCGGCACCGGGATTTCCTCATTGATGGCTTGCGTGGTCACACAGGCGGAGAAAATAGCCTGGGTGGGGACAATACAGCAGGTCTCTTCATTTTCAAAAACATCAAATATTCCTGCAAGGTAATTCTCTTCGGAAAATCCGGGTTCTTTTGCAAAAAACGGATACAGATCCGCAAACACCCCCGACTGCTGCACCTTATAAAAATCAAATCCAGAGCTTTCGACACTCAGGTAAAGATCCTTTCCCTCCCCCGCCATCAATTCTGTCTCTCGTTGTGAAGCAGTTTCGGCCATCTCTTCGGCGGAATAGGAACAGATCTCCACCTGCACATCCGGATACCGGCTCTGAAACTCCTGAATGACCGGATCCCAGTAAATCCGTTCATCCTCCAGCACATCAATGGACAGACTGGCATTGGTCTGCTCTACCTCCCCGGAAAACGGCAGAGAGGTCCGGCATCCCGTGGTCAGGGGAATCAGTACAGCCAGTGCACTCAGATACCATCGTTTCCTGTATTCTTTCATCTGCCAACCTCCGTTTCTTCATCCTCCGGCAGATCCCATATTGCCCCATGTTTCTGCCGGCGGAATTTCTATTCCGAGAAGTAAATCTCCATGAATTCCTCCACCTCTTTCATACATTCCTCATACGTTTTTTCTCCGGTCAGATATGGCTCCATGCGGTCGTAGATGCCATTTCCCAGCTCCACATATGCCGGATAATACACTTCTGCCTGATCGATCCACTGTTCCAGTTTTTCAAAGGTGGTTTCCGTCAGACCAGGGTAGACCGTGCCCTCAATGTTCACCTCGCCGCTGCCAAATTCTTTCCTGAGATTTTCAAGCAGAATATCGTTCCCTTCTTTCCATGTAGTACCGGTAACTCCCACAGCCACATAATTTCTGACAAGTTCCTGCACCAGGTGGATGGCTTCCTCTTTTTTATTGCTGGACTGGGGGATCGCAACACCAGTCATTCCCATGGTCAGAATTTTCCCCTCTGCATCGTATTCCGGAAAGAGATCAGCCCCTTCTTCTCCGCCCATACGGATATAATTCTCCTGGTTGTAGAAGCCGATCATCAGTTTTCCCATGCACATTACCTCATTTGAAAACCTTTTTTCCTCTTCCCTCTCCATTTTCCGGTATCCCTCCACGGTATTATCCGGCTGCATCCCGATGTATGTTCCTTCCGGATACAACATGCTTTTTTCCATATCCAGTCCGTTCTGCCAGTCAGATTCTTTCAGAATCCGGATATTTTCTTTTCCTTTCCAGATCCGGAACCCGTAGTTTTCCATTGACGGGTATAAGCTTTCATATAAGCTGAACGCATGTTCCTGGGGATATTTTTCGTAAAACGTGGCCACACAGCGGTTCAGATCCTCCGGCCCGCTCCAGGTATCCGGCGAAATCCCCAGTTCCTCCTGCATATCTTTTCGGATCACCAGCAGGGAAAAGGATTGGGTCAGAGGAAGAATATAACATTCCTCTCCATTCTCCAGTCCGTCAAAGGTTCCGGGCATAAAATCTTCTTCGCCAAGATCCGTATATTGCCGAAACAGCGGAACCAGATCGGCAAAAGCGCCTGCCTGCTGAGCTTTGTAGGGATCTTCCAGAAGATAATCCACATTGATGTAAAGATCGCATCCTTCTCCTGCCATCAGTTCCGAGGATATCCGGGTTTTCTCCTCCTCCAGATTTTCAAAGGGAACAATTTCCAGTTCCACATTCACATCCGGATACTTCGCCTGAAAAATGCCTCTGGCATCCTCGGAATATCTCACCTGTGTGTCCACCACGCATACCCGAAGCGCGTCTGAGGAGTCGGAGGTTTCCTCCGTAAACCCGTCTTCTTTCGGGGAGGCTGTATCCGGTGAACTTCCTCCTGTGCCGCATCCTGCGGTCATAAGCAATGTGGCAACCAGCAGGATGCTGAACAGCCTTATTTCAGATGACTTCTTTCTTCTCATGCAAAACACACCTTCTTCCTATTCTGAATAATAAATCTTCATAAAATCTATACACTCATCAATACATTGGTCATATGAAATTTCATCCTTCCAAAACTTCTCATAATTGTCATTTAATTTACTGTTGACTTCCGCCGGGATATAACAGATCACCACAGCCTGATCCATCCATTCTTCTATTTTGCTGAATGTTGTTTCCGTCAAACCGTCATATACCTGGCCATTAATAACAACCTCCTGTTTTCCGTACTGCTCCCGAAGTTCTTTCAAAACATTTTTATTATCCGCTTTCAGCGTAGTTCCTCCCATATGTTCCAGCATCGTTTTTATAAACAGCATCGCCTCCTCCTTGTTTTCACTGGAAGCAGCTATTGCAATACCGCAAATCGCGTTTGTCTGTTTTTCCCCATTGATATCGTATACCGGGACCAGATCTGTCTCCGATTCCCCTCCCATTCGTATATAATCCTCAATTGTTCTGATGTCGGGCGTATTTTTTACAAAATGTATATCTTCTCCTCTGATAAAACTGTCCATTTCCTGCTCATACTGCGTATAATCTCCATAGATATCAGGTCCCGAAGCAGCACCATCCGGATAGATCCAGCGTTTCATAAGTTCCAGGTTTTCTTTCCATTCCGGAGATCGTAAAACGGAAAAAGTTTTTTCTTCCTCCCATATTTCAAACCCAAAAGAAGCAATTCCGGGCAGGCCATTATCATTTACAAGAAACGGCCTTTCATCCGGATATTTCTCATAAAATTTCTGTACGCCAGCACAATAATCCGTAATACTGTTCCAGCTGTTTACATCAATTCCCAGATCTGCTTCCATAGATTTTTGAATCATAGTTACCGGAAAGGAATTCACAACAGGCAAGATATAACATTCCTCCCCATCCTCCAGAATATCAAAAGTTCCGCTGATGAAGTCATTTTCCCGGAACTGTGTATACTCCTTCAGCAACGGAATCAGATCCGTAAAACATCCCGCTTCCTGCGCCTTATAAGGATCCCCCAGGAAGCTTTCCACATTAAAATATAAATCAGCCCCATCTCCCGCCATCAATTCTGATGCAATTCTGTCTCTTTCTTCTATTTGCTCCTCTCTATTCTCTCCCAGAGCAACAAACTCCCACTCAATCTCTACCTCCGGATTTTCTTTTTCATAAAAAGGAATCACATCGTCCAAATAAATGCGTTTTTCAGATTCCGATATACAGATTTTCAGTTTTCCCGTGTCAGAAGAATCTGCAGCCATATTCTTTTCTCCGCATGCAGCCAATAACAACATTCCAACTCCACAAAAAAGGATAAGCCTTCTGTTTCTCCGGTAATTTTTCATCCCTTCTTCCATCTCCTCCCGTTTCCCCTATTCTGAATAATAAATCTCCAGATATTCCCTGGCCTCCCGGGCACACTCCTCATAGCTGGCCTGTCCGGTAAAATACGGTTCCAGCCGGTCCAGAATATCGTATGTGTACGGCTGAAACAGCGTTGCTGTTCCATTCATATAAGTATCTTCCAAAATCTGAAACGTTTTTTCCGTCAACCCGGGATATACCTCTCCCTCAATCAGCAGTTCCTCTTTCATCCACTCTTCTCTGAACTGCCTCAGATATTCCTCCGTCACCCTTTTATCCGTGGAGCCGCTGACCATTTCCGGATCGCTGGCTTCCATTTCCATATACAGCTGAAGAAAACGAAACGCATTTTCTTTGTTGTGACTGGAAGAACTGATGGCCCATGTATTTCCTACACCCAGCAGTTTTGAACCGTCGGCCCCGTACATATTCACCAGTTCCGCATCTTCTTCTCCGCCCATGCGAACGTAATCTTCTACGAGTGTATAAAATGCTTTGCCCAGATAATTATGCTGACCGGCAAACAATTCTTCCTTTGCCTGGATATAATCAAAAGATTCCGGCTCATCCACCAGAGATACGCCTTCCGGATATGCCTGCTTCTTATAAAGCTCCATATCCCGCTTAAAATCCGGGTTATCCAGGATTTCCGCATTCTTCATTCCGTCTGCCACATTACAACCGTATCCCATAAGGTAGTTCGTATATGGTTCTATGGCAATAAACGGCCTGTCCTGCGGATACCTTTCATAATAGCGTTCCAGCGCATCCAACATACCTTCCATATCCGTCCAGGATGACGGGTTCAGCTGAAGCTCCTGGATCTTCTCCTTATATAAGGCATAAAAGTTGGGGGACACACTGGTGGGAAATACATAGCAGGCCTCCGTGTTATCGTAAAGGTCGAAGGTTCCGGCGACATAATTGTCCTCTGAAAAATCTTCCTGCGTTTCAAACCATAGCATCAGATCTTCCCAGGCCCCTGCCTCCTGGGCCTTGTACACATCAATTCCCAGATTGGCAGGTTCAAGGTACAGATCTGCTCCATTCCCCGCCATCAACTCGGTGGATACCCGTTTTTCTTCCTCCGCAGAGGCGTCTCCCGGCACCAGATCATAGATCAGCTCAATGTCCGGATATTCTGCTTTCCATCGGACAGTAATTTCCTCCAGATACAGATGCTGAAAGGTGTCCAGCACGCAGATGGTCAGACTGTCATTGGTCTGTTCCACTTCACCTGCCGGTTCCTTTTCTTCCCCGCCGCATCCCGCTGTCAACGCCATTGCGGCAGCGGTCAGAATACAGAAAACCCTTCTTTTTTCCTTCCATTTCCTTTTCATACCGCCTTCCCCCTTCCATCTCGCTTATAATTTTAATTGCGCAATTCAATAAATTTATCACTATTTTCTGCTTATTTCTAATTTTATCATATCCATCCACGCATTTCTCCCTTTTCTCGCATAATGGCCGTTTCTATCGCAAACGTTGCCTTTTCCGCAGTTCTTTTTACGTTCACGACAGTTTTCCGTCGCAAACGTATCCGGCAAAATCCCCGTTTGCTGTGACAGATGAAGGGATTTGTGCTATACTTTCCATAGTAATCAGGGGGTGATCCGAATGTTGGAAATGGCGGCAAAAATTCTGACCGTACTGATCTGGCTGACCGCCGCGCTGGGGCTTCTGCCCTATGGAAATCTGCGGCAGGCCGGGTGGCGGAATCTGCTGTTTTTCTGTTTTCTGGGGCTGCAGCTGACCTTTTCGCTCCAGTACCTGGAATACGGCCTGCTGCTGACGTATCGGGACCTGACGCCCATGCGGCTGGAGGGAAAGGAACTGCTGGCAGAGCGGCTTCTCTTTTTTGCGGCTGTTTTTCTGGTGACCCGGCTTCTGTCCTGGCTGCTGCACCGGAAGCTGAACTTTTCCCGGTATCTGGTGGGCGGCGCACTGCAGACCAGTCTTCTGGTCAGCAGCGGCATCACCCTGGCCTTCAGCCTGATCATGAACGCCTACAGCGCCCGCTATCACTATCCCATCTCCATCAACTGGAGCAATGCAGCACTGTTTTCTTCCTGTCTGCTGATGACGGTACTGTATCTGGCCCTGATGGGATGGGCTTTCCGCCGGAAGGCAAAGCTGGAGGAAAAACAGATTCTGTACCGGCAGCTGCAGGATTACATCCACAGCCTGGAAGAATACAACACCTCTCTGCGGATTTACCGGCACGATTATACCAATCTGCTGCTGGCCGCCCGGCTGTATGTGGAGCAAAAGGACTGGGAAAAACTGGAGAAATTTCACCGGGAAATCCTGCTGCCATTTTATGAGAAATACTTGCATGAGGGGGACGAGAAGTGATGCTTACCGTATATCTCTGTGAAGATCATCCGGAAGAGCTGGATTTTTTTAAAGAAACGATTTTGAAGATTCTGGAAGATTTTTCCGGGAACATCCTGTGGGGAGGGGCATTTTCCAGTCCGGATCAGCTGCTGGACGCCAGGAACGGCGCCAGGGGATGCGGGATCTATTTTCTCGATATTGATCTGGGACAGTCCTCCATGAACGGCCTGACTCTGGCACAGAAGCTGCGCGGCCTGGATCCCCGGTGCTACATTGCCTTCGTCACCACCCACAGTGAGATGAGCTATCTGACCTTCACCCACCATCTGGAGGCCCTGGATTTTGTGCTGAAAGATCAGTTTTCCCAGATACCGGATCGTTTCTGCAGCTGCATGGAAACCGCGCTTTGCCGGGAGAGGGCTGCCCTCCGGAAAGATACGGTTCCGGTCACGGTAAAAATCGGCGGTGTTCTGCGGACGCTGAATCTGAAAGAACTGGTGTATGTGGATACGGCAAAGGGCGATCACCGGATCTATTTTCACAGTGCCGCTCAGGTGACCTCCTGCCACGGTACCCTGCGGGAGCTGGAGGAGGCGCTTACGGAAAACGGATTTCTGCGCTGCCATAAATCGGTGCTGGTGAACCGCCGGTTTATCCGGGAGCTTCAGGAGGAGTCCCGGCAGCTGCTGCTTTCCGGCGGACTGACCTGCCCGGTATCTGTCCGGTATCTGAAATCCGTAAAGGAGGCATTGAACAGGTAACATGCTGCTTACGATTCTTACCATTGTCAATGATCTGCTGGGCATCTTCTTTGCCATCGTTCCCATGCTGGTGTGGCAGCCCCGTTTCATCGGAAAGGGAAAGCTGTGCGCATTGCTGGCAGCTGAAGCAGGCTTTCTTGCTGCCGGCCAGATACGCAGCGCTTACATGGACTTACACTTACCCGCCTCTGCCTTTTATTATCTTTTATTCTACATGGACACCGCCTGGATCCTGCTGTTTTTCCTTATCCTTTTCTGGGGGAAGCCCATCCGCTGGGGACCGGGATTTTATGGAACCATGGGGTATCTGCTGAATGTCGCCATCGTCAGAGTTCTGGATTCCTTTACGGTTTCCCGGGAACTGTCGGACTACAGCCAATATCTTCTGTATGCCATGGAAAATCCGCTGGCCGACACGCTCCGGCAGATTGTCATGAAGCTCATGATCTATGGAGGAGGCCTGCTTCTCATGCTGCTGATCCGGAAATTTATTTTCCCCCGGCTGCATCTGGAGGCAAATCCATCCCCATTTCTGGTAGTTTCGGAAATCGCGGGGATCTGGTTTCTCGATTATCTGATGCTGAATCTCTCCTACCTCTCCATCCATGGCTATGATCAGACCTACCGCGTGCGGATTCTGATCGGAATCTCCCAACTGCTGTTTCAGTGTGCCTGGGCGCTGGTAATTCTGTTTCTTTACCGGCAGATTCAGTCCATTTCCCGGGAGGCCACGCAGCTGGCCACCTACGAACAGCAGCAGCGGTATGCCGGGGAGCTGGACCGGCTCAACGGACAGCTGGGAGATTTTCAGAGGGAAACTGCCAGGAATCTGATGGAAATGGGGAAGGCCATCGAGGCCAGAGATGAGGCTGCGCTGGAGAAATGCTTTTCCAGCAGCATGTCCGACCGCAGAATCAACGGACAGGAATCGCAGAAGATCATTCGTACCCTGAGCAGCCTGAAAGTGATCGAACTGAAAAGCCTGCTTCTGTCCAAATTGAATCAGATGCAGGCTCTTGGTATAGAAACAACATTGGATATACCGGAGCCGGTGGAACAGATCCCCATGGATCTGGTGGATCTGACCCGGACGGCAGGCATTTTTCTGGACAACGCGCTGGAAGCTGCCCGGCAGACCTCCGCTCCCCTGGTGTCCCTTGCCCTGTTTTACCGAGACGGGTGCCTGATCTTTTCGGTGGAAAACACCTGCCTCCCGCTTCAGCATCCGTTGGAAAAACTGATGCAAAAGGGCGTCACCACCAAGGAAAATGGCCGGGGCATGGGCCTGTATATCGTCTCCGGCATCCTGCAGAATTATCCCAAAATCACCTGGAATATGGAATGTACCGGCGACCGCTTCCGGGAAGAGCTGGAATTCTACCCGGAAAACGCCGCCTCCGGACAGCAGAAGACGCAGCCGTAACGCCGCTTCCGCAGCGCCTCTTCTGCATCAGCCTTCCGGCTTCATGGCCTTGACAATCATCATATCCGCGTCAGCCTTCCGGCTTCACCGCTTTGACAATCATCATCATGGGACGGCGCATCTCATCCTCCATGCCGGGGATGGTCCTCCGGGCCTCCCCGGTGGGCATGGGCTCCTCAAAATCCGTGATGGCAAATCCCAGCTTCAGCAGCGGTTTCAGATAACCGGTGACGGTCCGGTGGTATTTCCGGACATGTTCTCCCAGAAAGATGGCGTCCCGCTCTCCCGGATAATAGTAGCGGTCCACCGGAAAACAGCGGATCTCCCCCTGCTCATCATAAAGCCAGTCCTGGCTGCCCTGGGCGGTGAATACCGGATGTTCACAGGAAAACAGGAAAATGCCTCCCGGCTTCAGCATCCGTTCCACCCTGGCGGCCAGGGCGTCGAAATCCTCCACATAGTGGAAAGCCAGGGAGCTGAACACCATGTCGAAGGAATTTTCCGGAAAATCCACTTCCTCCATGGCACAGCGAAGATAGGCAACCGGAAGCCCCCGGCTTTTTCCCCGGGCCACCTGCAGCATTTTTTCCGACAAATCCACGCCCGTAATCCGGGCGGCCTTTTTCTCGCTGAAATAGATGCAGTGCCATCCGTATCCACATCCCAGATCCAGAATCTCCATGTTTTCCACATCCGGCATCATTTTTTCCAGAGCCGGCCACTCTCCGGCCCCGGAAAGCCCCTGCACGGAGCGGCTCATCTGGCTGTATTTCTCAAAAAACTCCGGATCGTCATATCGATTTTCCTTCATATACGTTCTTCTCCTGCTTCAGCACAAATTTTTCTATGGCCCAGGCCACCCCGTCTTCCTCATTGGTGCGGGTGACATAAGCGGCCAGTTTTTTCGTTTCCTCATCGGCGTTTCCCATGGCCACGGGAAATCCCACTTTTTTTAACATATCCCAGTCATTGGGCGCGTCGCCGCAGGCCATGATCTGATGACGGGAAATTCCCAAAAGCTTCCCCAACTCCAGCAGGCCGTTTCCCTTTCCTGCCTTTGCCGAAACGATTTCCATATTGAAGCTGGTGGCACAGCTGACGGAAAGCTCCGGGAAATGTTCCCTTAATACCAGCAGCTTCTCATCCCGGTTTGTCGTATCGGAAAACATCATATGCAGCTTTTCCATTTTCCACTGCTCCCGGCGGATGGTTTCCTTTAAGTCCGGATAAAAGATCCGGGACCGCCGGATATAATCCCACAGTGCCGGCGCCATGTCCGGATGACGGATAAAATGATAGGTGTCCTTGTCCACATAGATTTTTCCGTCATGGTACACTTCCCAGCAGCAGCCCTCGTACTGCTCCATCTCCCCAATGGCCTCCAGGGCCACATCCCAGGAAACCGGCTGTTCATACACCACGCTGCCGTCCGTAAGATCCAGGATCCGGGCGCCGTTGGAGGTGAGGGCGTACCGCACCCCCGGTATGGACAGAAACTGCCCTGGCAGCCCTTCCTGGGGTCGTCCGGTGGCCGGAAGCACCACCACTCCCTGCCGGATGGCCTCTGCCAGTACCTGGCGGGTATGGGCGGTGATTTCCTTCTGATTATTAAATACGGTTCCGTCCAGATCCAGTCCGATCATACGGATATCCGGTTCTGTCCGTTCTTCTGTCTGGTTCATTCTGTCTCCCCCTCTCCCAGCAGAAAGCAGCAGTCCTCCATATCCGCATACCGGGCCAGCAGCCGGACTGCCCGGCGGGCGGCCGCTTTCTGACTCTGTACCTCCCAGACTTCCTCGGTGGCCAGTCCCTGCTCCCTGCGGAATACCATATGCGCATCCTTCAGGTTTCCGCGCTTCCTTCTTTTCAGCAGATGGATCAGAAGCTCCATGGGATCTTCCCAGTCTCTCACCAGCTCCTGCGCCCGGTAAGCCAGAAAATCCCGCTCCAGCAGATATTCCTTCTGATCCGTTTCCGTCACAAGAGAAATGGCTGCCGGCTGAAAATACGGCTGCAGCATGTCAAAGATTTCCTGACGTTCCCGGCAGTAAGCCTCCATCTGGCCGTCCGCGGGCGTCCAGCCGCAGAGCACCGCCAGCACCAGATGGGCCACCTGCAGTTCTCCCGGTCGGGTTTTCACTGCGCTGGCGGTTCCGGGCCGGGCTTCCGGTTCTTCTTCGATCTCGGCGGCAGATGATGGCAGATATGCTTCCGGCTGCTCCTGATTTTCTGCGGCGGACATCTGCGGCCCCGACTGTCTCCGTTCTCCCACTGCGGTCAGGTCTGCCTCCGGCCGTTCCCGGTTCTCCGCGGCGAACATCCGAGCCCCGGCATCTGTCCCGGTCAGCAGCCTCCGGCTCATTTCCTCAAATAAGGTCCGTCCCAGGTCAGCCATGCGCGCTTCCAGTTCCTGAAGTTCGGCAAGTTTTTCCCAACAGGCGGCAAAGTCCTTCTGCCGTTCCATGGTAAAGTAGGGGATTTCCAGTTTTTCCAGCTCACCGGCCCGGATGGGGCGCTTCCGGCTGTCCCCCGGTTTTTTCTCCGTATACAGCAGCTTCTGAATCCCGGGCTGCTTCAGCCACGCGGCCAGCACCTGGGGAAGCAGCTGACCGGGATCTGTCCGCACACAAAGGACATTCCGGTCAAAATATTCTTCCCGGGATTCCCCGCCGCCCAGTCTGACATTTCCGTTATGGATCAGGATATCTCCTCTGTGCACCCGGTATTTTTCCGGAATGCCGCTATTTTCCATATCCTCTGCCTTTGCCGGACCGGTGCAGGGCGTCTCCCGCAGATATTCCTTCAGCGGCAGCCGCTGGTGAAACCGCAGCTCCCTGCCGAATATCCGCCCAAACAGCACGCCCTCCCACCGGGAAAGTTGGCGGCTTCTGCCCTCTTTTTCCTCTACATAACTGTCATACTTTCTCAGGGCTTCGGCGATTTCCTGCTGTACCGCAAGATCCTCCGGCACCGGGATCCGGTACTGGCCCAGGGTTTTCCGGCTGATCATGGCCATGGTGGTCTGGTCGGCCAGACGGCGGATCTCACCTGCGTAATAGCGCAGACAGTAATAGCCGTACAGAGGCAGCACCTGATCCTCCTGAAAAATCAGGGATACGATCTGCTGGTTGGTGGCCAGCGCACAGCCCGCGATTCCCACCTGTCCCACGGTGCCCACCGTGGAAAACAGCACGCTCCCTTCGGGCACCGGATTTACTTTTTTCTGTCCTTCCTCCGACAGATATTCCGCCGCTTCCCGGACCACGCCCCTGCCCAGATTTTCAATTTTTACCCAGGGCATTCCCGATGCGGCATAGCAGGCCCGGTTTTCCCGATCCGGGGTTCTTCCGGATACCAGCCGGGCCACCTGATCCAGACGGCGGTATTTCCATTTGATCTCTCTACTCATACTTTTTCGTCATCTCTATCAATTCCTGTATTTTTGCGGCGGATTCCTTCTCCATGGCTGCCAGCTCCAGAAGCAGCCGGGTGGGGGATTCCCCTTCCGGAAGCGGCGCTTCTTCCTGCCATGGCTTATACCGTCCCGCCGTCAGGTTGTAATCATTTTTCCGGATGGTTTCCGGGTCCGCAAACCAGCAGGCTTCCTCCCAACCGGCCGGAACCGGATTTTCCCATTTGTTGAGACGGGAGTCTGCGGTCAGACCGGCGCGCCATTTCTGATACAGCGCATCTCTCCGGCGCCAGCAGGAAAGGATCGCTTCCGCCTCGCACTCCGTCAGAATCCGGGGATCTGTCCCTTCTGCCGCTTTCTTCTGTTCTTCCGCATCCGGCAGAAAAGCCTCGTAAAACCAGACGGCGCTTTTCTCTGTGTTCCCTCTGGAGAAAATCAGCAGGGAGGCTTTGGCCGCCGTGTAGGGCAGCAGCGCGCCGGCCGGAAGCGACAGTACGCCCTCAAGCTTCCTTTCCTCCGCCAGACGTTTCCGCACCTTCTGCTCCGCATCGTAGCGGAACAGCACACTCTCGTTGACCACCGCCAGCGCCATTCCCCCCGGCGCCAGCCGCTCCATCATCATCTGCAGATACTGCAGCGGAATCTTTCGGGTGGACACCAGAAACCGGTCTGCCGCCTCCTGCTCCACCTCGCCCACCGGAGGATTGGCAAAAATCACATCATACTGCTCTTTCCCCGTCTCTTTCAGGGGATCCTCCGCCCGCAGCTGTACCTGTCCCCCGCCAAAGCAGAACCGCAGCATCCGGGCCAGGGTGATGAAATCCTTCTCCTCCTCGCTGCCCGCCAGCTGCAGCGCCGGATTTTTCATAAATAAAAGCTTGAGAAAGCCGCCGGTACGGCACCCGGGATTCCACACCCGTTTTTCTCCTCCAATATCGGCCATGTCGGCCATCAGTTCCATCAGCGGACGGGACAACAGGAAACAGCCGGAATTTCCCTGCTGAACAATCTGCCGGACCGTTTCCTCCAGCAGCCATCCGAAATCCTCCGGTATGGCGGTATCCTGCACGGAAGGATCGTCCCGGCCAGGTTCTTCCCGCCAGCCGCAGCCGTCCGCGGCCAGATCCACCAGACGGCTGATCTGCTCCGCCCAGTCTCCCCGGTCCGTAAAGACTGCTTTGTCCATAAAATGTCCTTCCTCCACAATGGACGCACAGTACCGCACCTGATACTGCAGTTCCCAGACCCTCTGGGATCTCTCCATGGGTTCTTCCGCCCGGGTCCACTGCATGAGAAATCCTCCATACGGGAAATGCTGCTGCAATCCCGGCCTTCTCTGTGCTTCCACAAACAGACGCACATAGACGGCGTAGCCCAGCTGCAGGGCAAAATCCATCGGGCGGCGTGCCTCCGCCAGCCGCAGGCTCTCCAGCGCTTTGGCGATCTCCTGCTCCATCTTCTGTTTTCTATCGGCCGGCATGATGTCTTTATCTTCCATCTGTCTCCTCCTGGTCTTTCTCTTATGGCGAGCTGTCTCCAAAGACAGCGTCGTATTCTCCACTCTGCCGCATCTGTCCGTGCAGATGCAGCGGTCATACCAACAGGTTATCACGGCAGCGGAAATTTTTCAATGGGTTGCAAACGGTTGAATTTTCCCGTCTCCTTTCTTATAATAAGAGAAGTCAATCTGCCGGGTCTCGGGAACCGGCAGAATATTCAGGAGGAAATACGGATGAAAAAGGATACAACTCATATGCTTTGGAGAGCGGAGCATTTGAAAACGATTCTCATCGGAGAAGGACTTCTGGTGGGGATTGTTGCCGGATTTGTGGTGCTTTCCTACCGGCTGCTTCTGGAAGTGGCCCAGAAGCTGTTAAACCGCATAATCGGCGCCGGACGGCAGCAGCCGCTGGTATTTGTCCTGTGGTTCCTGATCCTGGCGCTTCTGGCTTTTGTGGTGAGCCGACTGCTGCGGTGGGAACCTCTGATCTCCGGTTCCGGCATTCCGCAGCTGGAAGGAGAAATGACCGGCAAGCTGAATCAGACCTGGTGGAAGGTTCTTCCGGCCAAATTCGCGGGCGGATTTCTGTGCCTGCTGGGCGGATTGTCCCTGGGACGGGAAGGCCCCTCCATCCAGCTGGGCGCTATGGCTGGCAAGGCGGTTTCCCGGGCCATGGACCGGGGAAAAACGGAAGAGAAATACCTGCTGACCTGCGGCGCCAGCGCGGGACTGGCCGCGGCCTTTCACGCGCCGCTGGCCGGCGTCATGTTCTCCCTGGAGGAAATTCACAAAAACTTTTCCGTCTCCGTGCTGATCTGCGTCATGACCGCTTCTCTGGCGGCAGATCTGATTTCCTCCAGCTTTCTGGGCTTTGAACCGGTGTTCCAGTTTCATATTGGTCAGGAGCTGGAACCGCAGTTTTACTGGCACCTGATCATTCTGGGAATTCTTCTGGGGCTGGCCGGGGTATTCTATAACTGGCTGACGCTGAAAACCCAGTCTCTGATTCAGGACAATCCCCGGCTGAACACCTTCACCCGGCTGCTGATTCCTTTCCTTCTGGCAGGCGTGCTGGCCATCGTATATCCACAGATACTGGGAAGCGGCCATGCTCTGGTAATGGAAGCGGCTTCCGGTAATCTGATGCTCTGGTCTTTTGCTCTGCTGTTTGTGGGAAAACTGTTGTTTTCCTCCATAAGCTTCGGTTCCGGAGCCCCCGGCGGCATCTTCTTTCCGCTGCTGGTGCTGGGAGCGCTGATCGGCGGCGCTTATGCCACTTTTGCCAGCCAGTGGCTGGGACTGCCCTCTGGTTATATTAACAATTTTGTTCTGCTGGCCATGGCCGGATATTTCACCGCTATTGTGCGGGCGCCCATCACGGGAATTATTCTTATTTTTGAAATGACGGGGGACGTCAGTCAGATGTTCAGTCTCTCCCTGGTATCCATCGCCGCCTATCTGGTGGCTACCCTGCTGAAATCCAGACCCATCTATGAAAGTCTGCTGGACGCTCTGCTGCGCCGCAGGGGAGAGAACGTTACAGAAAATACCGGGGAACGGGTTCTTCAGGAATTTGTGGTGTCCCACGGAAGTCCGGCCCATCACAAAATGATTCAGATGATATCCTGGCCGGAAAATTGCCTGCTGGTGGCTGTTCGCCGGGATGGGGAAGAACTGATTCCCAAAGGCCGCACCATCATCATGGCCGGTGATACGCTGGTAACCCTGACGGACGAAGTCCATGCCTCCTCCGTCTATGACGGGATGGAAAACCTCTGCCGGGAAAAACCGGAAGAAATTGTAAAAGAGACCTATTAAAAAGAGGGCCTTCAAAAAAGAAGTCCTTGTAAGAAACCATAAAAAAGAGACAGGAGAATCTTGATTCCATGACAAAACGCGAAAAAATCATTGCCGCCGTCTTCCTTGTTCTGGTGCTGGCCCTGTTTGCCGGCGCCTATACCCTGCGGCAGAGAGGACAACAGAATACCGGTTCCGGCCAGACTTCCCAGTCTGACGGATCTTCCGGCATCACAGAGGATTCCGGAAATGCAGCTTCGCAGGAGAATACAAATCCGCAGGCCGGCTCCCAGGATCCCATCACGGAAACTGCTTTCAAATTGAACACCGTGGTAACCATCAGCATTTATGATTCCCGGGATACCTCTCTGCTGGAAGGATGTATGGAACTGTGCGATCATTATGAGCAGATGTTCAGCCGGACGCTGGAAACCAGTGAACTGTACCAGCTGAATCATGGAGAACTGGCGGACGCAGACGGCGTCTCACACCTTTCTGCGGAACTGGCGGAGCTGATCGGCCGGGGTCTGGAATACGGGCAGCTTTCCGGCGGACGTTTTGACATCGCCATCGGACCGGTTTCCTCCCTGTGGGATTTCACCTCCGATAATCCCTCCGTTCCGGAGGACAGCTTGATTCAGGCGGCGCTGCCGCTGGTGGATTATCAGGATGTGACGCTGGATGGTCAGGATCTCACTTTTCAGAAGGAAGGAATGCAGCTGGATCTGGGCGCCATCGCCAAAGGCTACATCGCGGACCGGCTAAAGGACTATCTTCTGGAAAACGGAGTGGAAAGCGCTATTATCAATCTGGGGGGAAATGTCCTCTGCGTGGGCTCCCGGCCGGATGGAACTCCTTTCCGGGTGGGGCTGCAGCGGCCATTCGCAGACCGGAATGAGACCATTGCCACCATTGAGGTTTCGGATCTTTCGGTGGTATCCTCCGGGATTTATGAAAGATATTTTGAGCAGGACGGCCGGCTGTACCACCACATCCTGGATCCTGCCACCGGATATCCCTGTGAAAATAATCTGGTGGCCGTAACGATTCTCTCTGAGGAATCCACCGATGGAGACGGACTCAGCACCACCTGCTTCGCTCTGGGACTGGAGGAAGGCATGAAGCTGATTGAAAGCATGGAGGATGTGGAAGCCATGTTTATCACGGAGGATAATGCGCTGCATTACAGCAGCGGATTTCCCCGGGGGGATTGATTCGGGTAAAATCCGGGTTTTGACCTCCTCCGGTACCGGACCGATATCTTCCAATATTTCTATAAGAAATTCTGCTCTGCTGACCCTCCGTGTCTCCTGCACGTCATACGCCTCAAAATTCTCAAACAACACCGTAAAATCCCTCCGTTCTATGCGGTCAGTGAACTCCTCCACTTCCTCCTTCGGAACATTCATCCGCAAAAGCAGCACAGACAGAATCTTACCCAACAGTTCCAGCACCGACTCCGGAGATTCCAGCCGGATCGTTTCCAGATATTCCTCCGGCAGCTTCCCAATCTTATGGAAATCCTACGCGCTCCGCAGCTGGTCAATCAACATAAAGAGAGAAAGTTCATCCCCCTTCTCCACCAGCTCCCGGGCCGAATACTGTGACAACGGCACCACCAGGCACTGAAAATCCGGAATGTATTCTCCCAGTATCTCATTCAGATACACTTTCTTGCGAAAGCTGGTCTCTGCCGTCCACTTTCCCGGACCGTCATAGAATACCACCGGCAGAATTGGCGGGTAGCGGAACCCTTTGGTCTTGGTGATCCCCTTTTTCTTTTCTTCCTGCTCCTGGGCATAATCCGTCAGTACCTGGACGATATAACGCAGCATCCGGAAGGGCATGTCATGATCCACCTTTGACTGATGCTCAATCAGCACAATCAGAAACAGAGTCTCCACGCCCGGGATCCCTTTCAGCCGGATTTTCTTGACGGAATCGGAATCCCGTCCTTCCTGCCACATCCACAGGAAACGCTCCGTGATATCCTCAATATCTTCCGCCTGTACATCCTTCAGCAGATCCACATCGGTATATCCCCGCAAAAACTGCGCGCATAAAATGTGATTGTCAAAAATCAGCTTTGCTCCGCTGTCCTTGGGTCTGGTGTTCCGTATTCTGTCTGTATTTTCCCGTTTTCCTTTACCACTGTCCTTCCCAATGTCTTTCATGTACTTCTCCTTTCCTTAATATAGGGCCGCATGGCCATTAAGGGATCCTTCCGGTTTCCCTGACCCTTTGGGAAATCCTCCCAGAGATCGTTCCGAGAATACATGAAAAACTGACTTCACCTGCAGCTTTTTGTCCGGAAACCGGGAATAGCACACGAACACTTCCTGTACTTTCCCCGATTCCGTCCATAGCTTTCTTTTATAAAACAAGTGTAGCAATTTACTATTCAAAAGACAAGGTATTTTTTATCCTGGTTTCGTTTCTGCATATCAAGCCAACCAGAATGCAATGTCTTTTCCCACACATCCCCGTCATCTCTGCGATTTCATTGTCAACATTTAACAGGTGATTTTTCGACCGAACGGTCATATTCCATAGAAACTGTAGACGCGGAGACCTTTGAATGGCCTTCCGCCAGAGCAATCGAACATTGCTCCGAATAAGTATAAAGAAAGTATATAATACAGGAATGTACTTTGCAAGAGAAAAATAGATTTTGTTATCCGTTTAAAAAAACAGCTTTGCGGAAATCCCGGTCTCCCGACCGCTTTCAAATATCCGCAAAGCTGCCTGTTGTTTACCCTTTACCCTGTTTCACAGATTACTCAGTAGATGCTGAGGATCATATAAATCAGCCCCATAGACAGCATCTCCACCGGCAGATTCCGGTAGGCTCTCCCCGGCTGGGAAAACCGGAGATAGTGCCGCACAGACCAGAACAGAATCAGCGGCACGGTGATGGTAATCACCAGTCCTGCCATCTCGGGAAGAGAATCCAGCACATAGGGCTGAGCGAAAATCACAGCGGGCACCATAATAAACAGGGATTCTCCTTTCGGCATGGAGGTTTTCAGCACGCCGTTGGCAAAAGCCAGGGCCAGTCCTCCGGTAAGAAAACCGAAGATGGGAGCTCCGAATTTTGAGGACATAAAGTCCAGATCTGCCAGATGATTGCCGGCCAGATTTCCGAAAGCCGCAAACTCACGGACAGATGCCAGCAGAATCCAGAAAAACCAGAGTATGGCCGTCTGCCAGAACATTTCTCCGTAATCCGCTTCCATGTCCCATTTCAATACCTGAAGCGCCGCCAGAAGGCCCACCGCAAAGGTCATCACCCAGAGGATGGGTGCCATTTCCCAGGCCAGCGCATACCAGGCCCATTTAAAGGCGCAGGCGCTCACCGCGCCGGAGGCGATCAGCACACAGGCCCACAGGCTCCACTTCACCAGACGGGGCTTCAGAAGGTTTTTGAGAAATTCCGCAAATACCAGCACAGCCAGCACCAGGATACCGGCTGCAAATGCTTCCGTCATGGTGCCGGAAAACAGAACCATGGCCAGGGCCGCCGCCCCTGCAGGATATTTTATCTTCATTACGCGTCCAACCTTTCTATCATTCTTCACAGAGCGTCACCGTCAGCAATTTGATTATTTCGCGCTCTGCAGAAATTCGTAGGCCTCATTGATTCCGGTCACCACCGCTGTAGAGGAAATGGTTGCGCCGGACACGGCGTCAATCTCGGTTCCCGGATTCCGGGTAGTTTCGCCGGAAGTATCTGCGCTTCCCTCTGTATTCGCCACAGCCGTCTCACCGCCGGCCTGCCGGATACACTGCTGTGCCAGATCCGCGAAGCTTCCCACGGAAATACTTACACCGGCCACCGCATCTGTCTTTGTCTGCTCGTCCATGGTCAGGAAATCCAGAGACTGATGTTCAATCACCGCGTCCGTCAGCGCCTGGGACTGCTCCGCCCAGTTGGGGCCATCCTCGGTCATCACATACTCGCCGTTCTTTGCCAGATCACTCTTCTTTGTTCCATCCTCGGAAATGCTGTCCCAGTTCATCTGGGTGATCTTTCCATTTTCCACCGTCATGGTCACCTGCTCCGTGAACCCGTTGTCATCCGGCGCATCTGCTTTGGCTTCGTAAGTACCGTCTGTAAGAGTCAGAGCCTGGGAAATTCCGGCTGCCTCTTCCATACACTGGCGGGCCAGCTGCTCAAAGCTTCCCACAGAAATACTTACACCGGCCACCGCGTCGGTTTTCGTCTGCTCGTCCATGGTCAGGAATCCCAGAGACTGATTCTCAATCACCGCGTCCGTCAGCGCCTGGGACTGCTCCGCCCAGTTGGGGCCGTCCTCGGTCATCACATACTCGCCGTTCTTTGCCAGGTCACTCTTCTTCGTTCCATCCTCAGAAATGCTGTCCCAGTTCATCTGGGTGATCTTTCCGTTTTCCACCGTCATGGTCACCTGCTCCGTGAACCCGTTGTCATCCGGCGCATCTGCTTTGGCTTCGTAAGTACCGTCCGCATAGACTGCCCCGTCCAGCGGATCTGCCTGAGGTTCCTCGCTCTCTGTCTGCTCTTCGCCGGTCTCCAGCGTCATACCCGGAAGGTATACGGGAGCCTCAATACCGGAAAACTGGGAAAGGAATTCCTCCTCCGCAATCTTTGCTCCCAGATTCTCCGTCTCTGACTGCTCCGTCACTGCCAGGCTGTTGATCACCTTTCCAGATTCATCAAAGGTTACGTCCATGTGGATATCTCCGCCGTATCCAGCTGCTTTTACGGACACCACATAGGAACCATCGTCCATCTGAACCGCCTTCTCAATATTTTCCGCTCCGGAAACATCCAATTCAGCCTGAACGGTTCCCGTATTTTCTCCAGTTGCTTCGCCGCCATCCTTTGTCAGCTTCCCGGTGCCGAAAATCACACCGAAAGACAGGGCGGTTACCACCACCAACGCGAGAATTCCTTTTACATCCTTATTCATCATTCCATTTTTCCTCCTTATGCCGCAGGCTCATCAGGGGATGCTTCCATCTCAGCCATCCGCCTTCTCTGATCCCACAGTTCTCATGGTGTCACGCACCCTGTTTCTTCTGAGAAGAAACCCCATAGACATGCTTCTTATAAAGAAACGCCATCAGCCCCGCCAGACAGTTGGCTGTCAGAATTCCGAAGCAGATTCCTTCGGGATAGAGACTGAAAATCCGGATGGCCGCCGTAATTGCCCCGGCCACAATGGCGTAAAGAATCTTTCCTTTCCGGGAAACGAACACATAATCCGTCAGCATATAGCAGCCGCCCAGGATCAGTCCTCCGCCCAGAAGATTTCCCAGAATATCGCCGGTAAACAGCCCGGAGGGGCCGAACACAAAGGTCAGAATGGTCACTGTGGCGATATAGGTCAGCGCCGCCTCGATATTTACCGCGCCCTTATAGCACAGATAGACAAATCCCACCAGAAGCAGCAGCTTGCTGGTCTCTCCAATAGCCCCCGGCATCTCGCCGATAAACATCTGCCAGTAACTGTACGCACTCTCCGCGCCATTTTTCATGGCTCCCAGCACTGTGGCAGATGCCACCGCATCCGTCTGCTGCACCGTCACCGGCGCCGCGTACTGCATCACGGTCTGAGGCCAGGCCACCATGATCAGCAGCCGTCCCATCAGCGCCGGATTTGCGAAGTTGTTTCCGATTCCGCCAAACATCTGCTTCACCACCAGGATGGCAAAGACCGCGGAAGCGCCGATTACCCACAGAGGGGTAGTCACCGGCAGGTTAAAGGCCAGCAGCATACCGGTCACCACCGCGCTGAAGTCCCCTGCCGTCACCGGCTTTTTCGTCAGCTTCTGCCACAGAAATTCTGTCAGCACACAGACAGCCACGGAAAATGCCGTCATGTAGAGGGAGCGGATTCCAAA
>DVIN01000042.1 GCA_018711275.1 Candidatus Pullilachnospira intestinigallinarum | reverse complement strand
TAAAGTGCCTCTATTCTTGGCACTGCCATTCTAGAACTCTCAAAAAAACGGCAGATTGGTACTTCGGGAAGACATACTCATCTTTTTATTGCAATTCGCGGAAACTCAAGGAAGAGAATGTTTTGGCGGCGTAAATTTACTGTAGGAATTATAGTGGCAGAAACTGCCAGATGTGTTTCAGATATATCAGTTCAATACCTTTTTATACTATACTTCCTTTGTTTTCTTCTTGCAAGTCCTTTGCTTTTATAATCCCCAGATATGCGCATTAAACCATGCATACTTTTTCACTTCTGTACTGACACTGTGGTTTATGCTCTCTATATATTTCCCGAGCTTATTGTGACGATGTCTCTCCCATCGCAGTATACTCTCGCAACTCAGCACTTCATTTTCTGCGCCGGCTGCTACCGGAAGCTCCCGCTCCTGCTGTCTGACCAGTTCCAGCATATCCCCGCCGTTCCAATAGTACGCCCTTAAATGCGCCATTTTATCTACCCCTGTCCGGCTCCATCCCATAGGGCGGGAGCTCATACGCGCGGACAGAACGTGACTTACATGTCCTTCTGCGCTGCATCCCTTTATTGTCTTTCGGTTCGCTAAACGGATTTTTGCCGCTGTCCAGTTCGAAAGAATGTAGGAGGCACTCTCATCAATCCGCTTTTCTGTGGATTCTGTTTCTGCACAGGCTTTCAGTCGCCCAACGACTTCCTGGAAATCCGCCTTGGTTCCGCTTTTGATCACATCACGAAGCTCTTTTCCGGCATCATCCACGCTGTCTTTCATGTGCCCTGTCATTTTCAGTAGGTACTTTTGCAGATGGAATTCATCCAATACACTGGTAATCCCTGCAATCCTCTTTTTCCCTCCCTGGATCCAGGTCCCGCCATCTGCATTCAGATAAATCTTCTTCACTTTTTCCAGATCATAATGGCTGTCCAGATATGCATATACCTCGTCCCACAGCTTTGCATTGTCTGCTCCGTCATAGACTCCGCTGAAGTAACGGGGATTGACCAGCTTATTCCTTTTACTCCTTGGAGCTTCCGGCTCAACCCCCTCATACACATACACCAGCTTTGCCAGAACACAGTTATTCTTCCAGTTGTTCTCTCCAACCTCCAGATCCCCCTTCTTCTCTTTGAACTGCAGGGATACATGGTCTTCATCTGCGTCAATATACAGAAACTCAACTGCCTTTTTCTACGGCTTCGTTTCCTCCAGTTGTGGGAATGTCAGCCTATGCAGTTTATTCTTGACAGTCTGTTTGCTCACCCGGTCTGTCAGGCTTGTTTCTTCCCCTGCTTTCCGGTATGAAGTCTGAACCGCCTCCTCCAGCAGTTTTGCCTCCGCGTCTTCCGTCAGCCGCTCATGGCTTTCTATTCCCAGGATCCGGTCCAACAGATAAGTGCTTTCTCTGGTCTGTTTATTCCGGAACAATGTCTTTTCAAAACAAACGGTCCCAAGGCATGTTGTTAGCTTTTTCCTGTCTGTTCTTACCACTTCCCAGGACTGTTTCCTTTTTGGACTGTCACGAAGCATCTGGTTGCAGTCTTCCAAGGTTTCTTCTATGAGATCCAGCCCCAGAGCAATCACCTCATCACGGATTCCATAAACAAAGGATGCCATATCCTTAGGGTCTTTCATAAAACTTTCAATTATCTTCTCTAACTTTTTAATGCCAGACTCTTCAAACTGTTGTATACTCTTAATCATAGGGAACACCTTCCTTTGTGCTATTGGTTTTGGTCGACTAATATAATAACACAAAACTGGTGTTCCCTTTTCTATGTGCCCTACAAAAATTTTACGCTAGCCCCCTATTATCCCTCAAACCTCCTGTTTATCCCCCTTTCCTCCCGTTTAAATCTCGTTTTGGATATTCCGGATTCTTTTTTTCGTGCAAAAAAAGACGCATTACAGAGCGTTTTCTGTAACACGTCTTACTGTATTTGTCCACCATTTTCTTACGGCTGTATCATGTCCGGCCATCCCAGAATCACATCCGCGATCCTTCTGTCGTAATCCCCGGTAATGTCCACACTCTTCCCGGAATTCTCTATGTTTGTCTCCGCTCCCCATCCGTTATCCTCAAATTCCCATACATGGTAAGGAATCCCCCGAAAGAGAAAATCAATACTTCCGCATCCGTCTTCCTCCGTATAATTATACGGAATTCTTTTTTCTTTCAACGCCTCCTGCACCAGCTTTAGTCTCATCTTCTTTTTCCTCCGGTTTCGTAATGATTGATCAGCGCCGTTTCCGCGCGGAATCCGCTAAATAAAGTCAAACAGGCTCATCTGCCGCATCTCCGGCTCTTTCCTGCGCCCTGCCCGTTCTTCCCTGACCCAATCTGCGGGAAGTTCTTCAAGAAACGGCGAGGGTTCCTGCGTGGTCGTAATCACCAGTTCCTCTCTGGCCCGCGTCATTCCCACAAAAAACAGCCGGCGTTCCTCCTCCGAATCAGCGGGCTCTTTGCCGTTCTCCAGAGGCACCGTTCCTTTCTTTATTCCATACAGAATCACTACCGGAAATTCCAGTCCTTTGGAGCCATGGAGCGTCATCAGCGTCACGCACCCGGCGCCCCCGGACTTCTCGCCCCTTCGTCTCACATCGCCTTCTTCACCGAATACAATGGTATCCAGAAGTTCCTCCATGGAGGAATAGCAGCGGGCCAGGTCCGTCAGCTGTTCCATGAATTTCCGGGATTTGGCATCCATCTCATTTGTCCAGTCTTTTATCATCCGGTCGGGACTTTCCTGTTCCATCCGGGGGCGGTATCTTTCTGCCAGTTTTTCATAAGTCTGCCCGCCAATTTCCTCCAGGCCGCAGTTCCACAAAAGCCGGACAGCTTCTGTTCTGAGGCGTTGAGCAGAGGGATTTCTCAGGCTCTCAAAGAAATACAGGGTTCCTCTCACCAGGGGATCCCTCAGATAATCCTCCCGACCGGTCACCTGATAAGGGATTCCTTCTTTTTTCAGACAGGTCTCCAGCAGCTCCGCCTGGCGGTGCGTGCGGTAAAGCACGGCGATATCGGAAAAACTCCTCATCCTTTCCGCTTCCCGATTGCGCTTCCCCTCCTGCACATCCACCATATCAATTCCACCAATGAGCCGATTGATTTCGCGGGCCACAAAAATGGCCTCCGCCATCTCCCCCGCGGCGCGCACCACCCGCACCGCAGCGCCCTCTCCTCTGACCGCGTGCAGTCTGCGGGGCGCTCCCGGATTATGGGAAATCACCTGTTCCGCGCTGGAAAGAATCTGACGGGTGGAACGGTAGTTTTCTTCCAGACGGATGGTCTCCATCTCGGGGAAATCCTTTTTCAGCGTCTCAAAGCATCGGGCATCCGATCCCCGGAAGCCGTAGATGGACTGATCCGGATCTCCGATCACAAACAGTTCCTCTCCCAGAGCCTGCCATGCCCGAATCAGCTGATACTGCACCGGGCTGATATCCTGAAATTCATCCACCAGCAGATACCGGAACCGTTCTGCGCCCGGCAGACAGACGCCTTCTTTCAGATACCGCAGCACCTCCAGCAGAAGGTCGTCAAAATCCATCCGTCCTTCTTCCTTCATCCGCCGGTCGAATTCCTCCAGCGCTCTGCTGCAGTTTTCCTCCCGCACCTGATCACGTCCTGCTTTCTTCAACGATACCAGCCGCAGAAAATCTCTGACCGAAAGATCCAGTCCAAAAGCGCTTCGGATCTCTTCTGCCAGGGCCTGCCGACTGCTTTCGTCTGCCAGGGAGAATTCCTGCCCCATGTCCCGAAGCAGCGCGTAGCAGATACTGTGAAAGGTTCCGATCTGCACGTTTTCTCCCGACATCCCTCTGGAAATCCTGCAGGCGCCGTCCATCCCGGAATTGTCCCCCTTCCGGTTTCCACTCCCTGCCAGACGTTCTTCCATCTCGGCAGCGGCTTTTTTTGTGAAGGTCACTGCCGTTATCTGCCCCGCGGGGATCTTTCTGCCCTGAAGCATCCACAGAATCCGGGAAACCAGCGTTTTCGTCTTGCCGGTACCAGGCCCCGCAATCACCGCCGTAACGGCTGCCCGCGAGCCTGCGGCCTTTCTCTGGGCCGGATTCAGTTCCCGCAGCACCGGGGGAATCGGATCCTCCGTTTTTCCTTCTGCTTCTGTTTCCGCTCCCGCCGCGATCTCCCTGTTCTCTTTTGATTCCGCCCCGTCCTTTTCTGCTTCCCGTCCGGGTTCTTCTGCCTCTCCTTCAGCCGTTTTTGTCCTGCCTTTTTCCGCTTCCCGCTCCGCCGCCAGTTCCTGTCTCGCCGCCAGAATCTGTCTCCTGAGCCGTTCTTCTTCGGAAATCTTCTGCTCCGGATCCTGTATGCCAAAGCCGGAAAACAGATCCATCTGTCCCTCCGTCTCCCGCACCTCCTCCGGATCAAACACCCGGATAACCCCGTACTCGCCGTCATATCCGGGAATTTTCTCCACCTGACCGCATCTGAGCCGCCGGATTCCTTCCGCCACCCGAAGTCCCGCCGTCCGGCAGATTTCCTCCTCCGGCACATTCCGCAGAATTTCAAATTCCGGTCCCAGCTTGGAAAGCATTTCCCGGTACATTTTCCCCGTCTTCACACTGGAAACGGAAAATCCCATGGCGGAGGCGATCACTTCCGGGAGCGGAACCAGGCTTTCAAAGGGTTTTGCCTGCGGTTTCACATATCCCTCCGGCCGGTCCGCCAGCTCCTCCGCCCGGTGATATACGCCGATGGTGATTTTCTTTCCGCATACCGGGCAACGTCCTCCAAACTGACGGGTCTGAGCCGGCGTCAGGCACAGGTGACATTTGCGGTGCCCATCCATGTGGTACTTTCCTTCCTCCGGATAAAACTCGATGGTTCCTCCCAGGCCCTCCCCCGTCTCGATTCCATGTTTCATTCCCTTCCAGGAGGGATTCCCCTCAAAAAGCGTGGCCTCTCTTCCAAGCTTCGCCGGGGAGTGGGCGTCCGAGCTGGACACCAGCTGCAGTCCGTCCAGCATGGAAAGCCTCCAGTTCATAGGCGGATCAGAGGAAAGTCCTGTCTCCACCGCATGGATGTGCGGCGTCAGATCCTCAAAACATTCTTCCACACTGTCAAACCCGGAAAAGGCCCCCAGCAGGGAAAAATGAGGCGTCCAGATATGAGCCGGGATCAGGATCCCCTCCGGACAGGTATCCAGAAGAATTTCCAGCAGATCCCGGCAGTCCAGTCCCAGAATCGGCCTCCCGTCCGAATGAATATTTCCAATGGCCTCCAGCTTTGCCGCAAGGCGGTCCGCCGCCTCAAGATCCGGGAGCAAAATCACATTGTGAACTTTTCGAACCTTGCCGTTTTTCTTATAAATGGAGCTGATTTCCCCCGAAACGACAAAAAGGGGCTCCTCGTCCCCAGACGCCTCCCAGTCCTCCAACCGGTATTCTTTCTTCAGCCGGTACAGTCCGTCCCCGGCCTGCTCCAGCTTTTCCTCCAGTTCCCCGCGCCACTGGGGATGGGTGAAATCTCCCGTTCCCACCACCCGGATTCCTTTTCTCCTCGCCCAAAGTCTCAGATGTTCCGGATCACCTTCTCTGCTGGTGGCCCTGGAAAATCTGGAATGAATATGTAAGTCTGCAATATACATGATCGTCTCTCCTGTCCGCTCTCTGTCCCCGGCGTTGTTTCCCCCGGGGACAGCAAAAAGGCTCCACCGTAATCTTTTATCCTATGCCTGTATCCCCCGCCGGGCTTTCAGTTTCCGGTATACCACCAGGAAACAGATAAGATGAATCACAAAGGTGGCTCCCCAGGAAATAGGATATGAGACATACAGGGTAAACAGCGACCGTTTCCAGACAAAGGCTGTAAAAATCCACACAATCCGGACGCCGCACACGCCCGCCAGGGACACCAGCATGGGCATCACGGAATAGCCCAGTCCTCTCAGGGCCCCTACCGTCACGTCCATCATTCCGCACAGATAATAGGTCTGGCAGATTACCCGCATCCGGTGCAGGCCGTTTTCAATCACTTCCGGATCACCGGAGTAGATGTGAAGAAGCTCCGCGCCAAAGGCGTACGCCAGAAATCCCATCGCCGCCCCCACCAGGAGCACTACCCCCAGACATTCCAGAAGGATTCTGGAAATTCTTCTGATTTTTCCCGCTCCCAGATTCTGGCTGGTGAAACTGAGAGAAGTCTGATAGACTGCGTTCATGCAGGTATAGATAAAGCCTTCGATATTGGAGGCCGCCGTATTTCCCGCCATGGCAATGGCTCCAAAGGAGTTCACGGAGGACTGAATCAGCACATTGGAAATGGAGAAAATCGCCCCCTGAAATCCTGCCGGAAGCCCGATCCTTGCAATCTGAATGACCTTCTGCCGGTGAAGCTTCAGCCGGGACAGATCCAACCGGTACATTCCCTCGCTCTTTGTCAGACAGCGCACAATGAGAACCGCGGAGATGATCTGAGAGATCACCGTGGCAATGGCCACGCCGTCCACGCCCCGGCCGCAGACCACCACGAAAAACAGATTCAGCACCACATTGACGCATCCCGCCGTAAACAGATAATACAGGGGACGTCGGGTATCCCCCACCGCCCGCAGAATAGCCGCTCCAAAGTTGTAAACCAGTGTAGCCGGCATTCCCACGAAATAAATACGCATATACAGTACCGCCTGCCCCAGCACCTCATCCGGCGTATCCATCAGTTCCAGCATAGGCGGCGCCAGTGCGATTCCCGCCACGATCAGAATCAGTCCGCAGATAACGGCCAGAAGGATGGAGGTGTGCACGGTCTCATGCACATTTTTCTCATCCCTGGCCCCGTAATACTGCGCTACCAGAACATTGGCGCCGATGGAAAAGCCGATAAACACATTGACAAACAGATTAATCAGCGAACTGGTGGAACCCACCGCGGCCAGCGCGCTGCTTCCGGTAAACTGCCCTACCACGATAATATCCGCCGCATTGAATAAAAGCTGCAGAATACCGGAAAGCATCAGCGGAACTGAGAAAATAAGAATTTTTTTCAGCAGCGGTCCACTGGTCATGTCCATCTCATATGATTTTGCCATTGTACATTTACCCCCGTCACATTTTTCTCTTGTTTTTCTTCTTTAACCTTACTGCACTTTTGCAGGAAAATCAATGTCATGCCCGGCTTTTTTCACTTTTTTTCAGGCCGTAAAATCTTTTCCGCGGCAATGGGAGATTGCGCCGTGAAAGCGGCGTCTTCGCTTCGCCGGGGCAGGCTCTGCGATCTTCGCAGCCTGTTTTCCATTGCCATGAAGAAAAGACCGCCGCGAAGCGGATGATCCTCTGATTCACCCTCTTCACAGCGGCCTCTTCCTTCCGGATTTTATTACAGGTAAAGCTTATAGGTTTTGATTTCAAAGGGATGCACGGAAACTTCCATGGAATTTCCTTCCACGGTTTCTCCGCAGTCATGCTCCAGCAGGTTGCAGGGCACAATCTTCTTCACCGCAAACTCGGACTCCATGGTCACCTGTCCGTGGCCGCCCCGGCACTCATGCATCCGCACGATCAGACAGTTTTCATCCTCTGCCTTTTTCACCACGTCGATCTGTACACAGTCTCCGGAAACCTTTACGATCCGGCGATGCTCACCGAATCCTCCGGCCACTGCCTGTGCCGGCAGATTCAGCTGGTTGGCAGCCTCGATGGTTCCGCCCTCCGTCACCGCTCCCGTGTGGGGATACAGCGCGTAGGTAAAATCATGCTCGCCCATATCCGCCGAGGTATCCGGATGTTTTGCACTCTTTAAGAGACTCAGCTTCATGGCGTTGTCCTTGATGCTGTAACCGTACTTGCAGTTATTCAGCAGGCTGACGCCGTAGCCGGTTTCGGAAAGATCCGCCCATTTGTGACCGCACACCTCAAACCGGGCCCAATCCCAGCTGTTGTTCCAGTGGGTGGGACGCTCCGCATGGCCGAACTGGATATCATACGTTGCCCTGGTGGAACGGATATCCGTATAGAAGGCGGTCTTCAGCAGGCGATGATCCTCATGCCAGTCCGCATGGGTTTTAAAGTCAATCCGTTTGGAATCTCTGTACACGATCATGTCCTGTGTAATCTCAGATTTCCGGTATTTGTAGGTGAAACGGATCACTGCCTTCAGTCCGTCGCAGGCAATCACCTCAGCCGGACGGCAGATCTTCATGGTCTCCATCTTCTGAGTGTAGTAAATATCGATATCCCAGGCATCATAATTCATGGGCTTATCCTCGTATACTTCCAGAACATTGCCCTTTTCGCCCTCTTTCAGAACGGAACGGCCTGCTTCCTTGTCATACAGACGAACCAGCTGTCCTTCCTCATTCCAGCTGATGGAATAGAAAGGCGTCTCCAGGCTGCTTCCATCGATGACGAAAGGATTCTCTGAGGTTTTCTCATCGCCGGGAACGAAGGTGACATTGGTGACAGCAAATGGTTTCACATCCACCAGTACATCATAGCCTTCCTCTGTTTTCTGAGCCTCCAGTCCATTGCCCTCTTCATCCAGGAAAGTTCCGCATCCCTGAACCGGAATGCTCACCAGCTCCTTTCCGCCGAAGCTGTTGGTGGAATAAATACCGAAGGTATTCTCCTTCTTTTCCGTCAGGCAATCCAGCACTTTCGCCTTCACGCCGTCAGCCCGGTCTTCCGCCACCCTGTAATTGATTCTGGAATCCTCGTATACTTCATGGATGGAGGACCCGGGAATAATATCGTGGAACTGATGCAGCAGCACACACTCCCAGCTGTCGTTCAGCTCCTGCTGCGCGTACTCGCCGCCCAGAATGTAGGCCACGGAGGACAGCCACTCGATCTGTGCCAGCTTGTTCTCCATATGGCGGTTGGTTTTCTTATTATATGCCTGAGAGGTGTAGGTTCCTCTGTGATACTCCAGATACAGTTCTCCGTCCCAGGTATGTACATAGCGGTCTGTATGATCCACATTGTCGTGCATCTTCCGGAAGAATTCCCCGGCAGTTCCCGTTTTTACATTGGGCAGTCCCGGCAGCTTGTCCATAGCACGGCGCAGCTCCAGCATCTCTCTGGTCACACCGCCGCCGCCGTCTCCGAATCCGTAGGAGATCAGCGTATCCTTGCTGAGATCTTTATTCTTGAATTTCTTCCAGCTTCCGATCACGGAATGGGGAGTCACCATGCCGTTGTAGGTGGAGTATCTGGTGGAGGTATCCTGTCCCTCGCTGGGAGTATTTACAAAGTAAGTGAGGATCTCGCTTCCGTCGATTCCTCTCCATTTGAACAGATCATCGGGAATGGTATTGTACTGATTCCAGCTGATCTTTGTGGTCATAAACGTATCGATCTCGCACAGCTTCAGAATCTGCGGCAGCGCCCAGCTGTAGCCGAATACGTCCGGCAGCCACAGATACTCGCATTTCTTTCCGAACTCCCGCTCAAAGAACCGGGTACCGTGCAGGAACTGGCGCACCAGTGCCTCGCCGGAGGAGATGTTGCAGTCGGCCTCCACCCACATGCCGCCGTCCGGCTCCCATTTGCCTTCGGCCACTCTCTTCTTGATACCCTCATAGATCTCCGGGCAGTCTTCCTTGATATATTTGTAAAGCTGAGGCTGGGTCTGCAGGAACACATATTCATCATACTCCTCCATCAGACGCAGAACCGTGGAGAAGGATCTCTGTGCCTTTTCTCTGGTGTGTTTCAGACGCCACAGCCAGGCTACGTCGATGTGGGTATGTCCTACCACATGAACGGTCACATCGGTGTGTTTTTCCAGACGATCCAGTTCGTCCATCAGTACCTGATGCGCTTTGTCCACAGACTCATAAAAAGTATCTTCATCCCAGTCAATATACAGCAGAGCCCGGTCCAGAGCAGTTTTCAGGGATGCATAATTCTCGTCATCCTCCGGCAGCAGCATCAGGGTCTCCGTGATGGCACGGGCAAAATAGTAAAGCTCATCGGTATTCTTATGCAGATAACCCAGATCTGCCTGTTTCAGCTGGTGATAGAACGTCCGGTGTACGCCGCCTCCCTCCAGACCTGTCCACAGAAGGAAGGTAAGCCGTACCTTTTCCCCCTCTTTTCCCGTAAAAAATACTTCATTGTGGTTGGTATCCACGCCCTGATAGGGATGTCCGTCCACATACAGCAGAGACTCAAATCCGCTGTTATATCCTCCTCCGGTCTCTCCGAAGTTAAACAGGCCCACTACCTGGCAGCCTTCCTTCGCGCAGGGAAGGGTTACTTCCTTCTCCGCCCACAGATAGCGGTCTCTTCCGATGAAAGAATCATTCAGCTGGAAAGGCTCCCCCTCAATTTTCTCCGGCACCTGATGATAATGTTCGTCCTGGGGAAGCGTTCCCGGTGCTGCGGTAAACGGTGCGATGCACTGCCGGCCGAAATATCTTCTCTGGCCCAGCTCTTCCACTCTTTTCTGGAATTTTTCAATCGTAAAAAACACCTTGAAAATCCTCCTGTCTGATAATTTTATGTCTTGTCATCCGGCTCTCTCTTTTTGCCAAACGTAAGCTAAGTATACGGCAAGTCTTTTTCATTTTCCATCTGCTTAATTACCAAAAAAACTGTGATTTTTTTGGCCTTTTTCCCAAATAAAAAAGAAAAGAAGGTTGCCGGCATAAGATACGGCAAAAGCTGCGGCTCCACAAGGGAGACCGCAGCTCTTTACAAGTCAGTCCTCTTTATAATTTCTTTTCCGCATCTGCGCTATCCGATTCATAAAATTCAAACAGTCATGTCCCGGCACGCTCTGCGGGACAGCGAAACCGAATCGTTATTTCCGTTCTTTCCGATAGGCCTCCAGTGCATCCTGATAAGCCTTCATTGTCCGATCATCCCGGCAGACCATGGTCACCGTTTTCACCACCTGCGTCCAGCGAAGAAACTCGCAGATGGTTTTCACCGCAATGGGCGCCGCCTGATCCACAGGATATCCGTATACGCCGGTACTGATGGAAGGGAACGCGATGGTCTCAAATCCCTGACTTTCTCCCAGCTTCAGGCAATATTCATAGCAGCTTTTCAGCAGCAGATCTTCGTAATTATTGCCCCCGTGCCATACCGGTCCCGGCGTGTGCATCACATACCTGGCCGGAAGCCGGTATCCTTTTGTCAGCTTGGCCTTTCCGGTCTCACATCCACCCAGGGTTCTGCATTCTTCCCGAAGCTCGGGGCCCGCCGCCCGGTGAATGGCGCCATCCACTCCTCCTCCGCCCAGGAGGGAGGTATTGGCAGCATTTACTATTGCATCTACGGCGTATGTAGTGATATCGCCTTTCTCAATCCTAAATTCTCCCATAATAATCCTCCTGCCGACTTGCTCCTCCTATTATAAACGCTTCAGCAGAAAATAACAACACATTTCAGAGAATTTCCTTTTTTTCACTTTATTGACGCAATAGTTCAGTATCCTGCTTCCTCCAGCATTTCTCCGAACCTTCTGGTAAATTTAACGGCGCCATCCCCATACAAATGTCCTTCGTAATCCGCGAATTCCTCCAGCCGTGAAGGCATCCCATATTCCCAGCCTCTGGTAAAGTCATAGTAAGGAATTCCTGCTTTTTCCATATAGGAATGGAAAAACGCCGCCGCGCAGTCGTAAGCCTCCTGATATTTCTCATAGGTTACCCGGGGGATTGGCGCGGTTACGGCAATCAGCCGGATTCCCTCCTTTTCGCAGAATTTGACCAGCTTTTTAAAATATTTTCCGGCGTCCGGATTCAGCTCCTCTTTTGAAAAAAGCACCGGCTGATCCTCCACCGTCCTGTCGCTCTCCACCGGTTTACGCACAATCATTCCGTCCGAACGGTAATCCTGTACCGGCCCGGCAAATGGTTCTACCCCGTAATTTTTATAGACAGTTCCGCTTTTCTGTTCCAGAATCTGCGGCACCTGTCGGATCTCCCTGCGATACAGATACCAGGGAAAAAGCGTGGTCCGAAAATCTGCCCGCATCATTTTTTCCAGAAAATACTCTGCCTTTACCGGCGAGAACTCCATTTCCTGATAAAATACCGCGTAATCTGCCGTCTGATTCGGTTCCGTCACCCAATACCCCGGATCCAACTCATAAATCACCCGGGAAATTTTCCTGTTCCTGGCCGCTTCCTTCACCAGAAAATAGGAATCCACCGGATATTCCCCGCCCTGACACACATTAAGGGAACTCCTCCCTGTAATCTCCTGCATCACGGCGGGATCCAGCCCGCATTTTCCGTGGGAAGTTCCCACAAATACCTCCTCATATCGGTCTGTCCGCAGATTATGAGCATCCACCCGGGTATAGGTATAAGGAATCAGGCAATAATTCAACATTCCGTTTACAGCCACACAGAGCACCAAAAACAGGCAGCACCACACAATCCTTTTAAAACTGCGCATAGATAAATCCTCCTGTAGAGGCGGGATACTGTCCCAACACAGGGATTGCGAACAGTATTATACATATACCGCCAGTCTTACCAAAGGCGGCCTGGCCGCCAGGCCGGCAAATACATCCCTGCCCCGTTCCTGAAAAAAGCTGACCGCGAAGAGAAGAACGCAGCCCGTCAAAAGCACTCCCAGCGCCAGCGCCGTATACGCGGCCGTTCCCCCCGATCCCACAGGAACGGAAAGCAGCGCGGAGGGTTCCCATCGGGTCACGGTATTTTTCATCATCCGCAGTGCCTGCCCCACCGTATCTGCTCTGTCAAAAAACCAGCTGATATTCACCAGCAGAAAGGTTCTTGCGATTTGAAAGATCTGCCAGGATGTTTTTTTGTCATTGATACGGCAGGTCTTTTTCCATTTCCGAAAGTTTGCGGCCATCAGTCCGCTGAATGCGATGAGCAAACCATTGTACATACCGTATACGATATATTTCCACGCAGCGCCGTGCCATACGCCCACCAGGAAAAAAACAATCAGATTTGCCAGACAGATGGGAAGGGTGCGTCCCGTGCTTCTTCCGAAAACCTTTCTGGTAAATTTTCCAAACTTTCCCATCCACCGGGAAAGAGAAACCGGATAAAATACATAATCTTTCATCCAGGTACCCAGCGTAATATGCCATCGGTGCCAGAAATCCGTGATGGATCTGGCAAAATACGGCCTCCGGAAATTCTCATCCAGGGAGATGCCAAACAGCAGAGCGATTCCTGACACCACGTCAATCCCTCCGGAAAAATCCCCATAGAGCTGTACCGAATAAGCCAGCACCGCAAAAACTCCCAAACCGGAATACGTTTCATACTGATCAAACAATGCCGACACAAAGGGGGCTGCCGTGTCCGCCAGAACCATTTTTTTGAAGAACCCCCATAAAATCAGCTGAACTCCTCTCTCCATCTGTTCCCAGTCCCAGCGGTGCCTCTCAAAAAGCTGACTTGCCAGCCTGGAATAACGCCCGATGGGCCCCTGAAGAAGCTGCGGAAAAAAGGCAACAAACAAGGCAAACCGAAAGGGATTTTTCTCCGCCTGACACCGTTTCCAGTACACATCCAGCAGATATCCCATGGACTGAAAGGTATAGAAAGAGATCCCCAAGGGAAGCGCCATATCCAAAAATGTGAGATGGCCGCCGGTAATTTTGTTAAAATTCAGAATAAAAAAATTCGTATATTTCAGCACCGCCAGCATTCCAAAATTCAGCAGCAGTACCGCGGCCACCATCCATCTTTTCTTTTGTTTATCCGAAATTTTCTCCAGCATCCACCCGCCTCCAAAGGTAGTCAGGGTGGTAAACAGCAGATAGACCGCCAGATGCGGTCCCTGGGAGAGATAGTAGATATAACTGCATACCAGCAGCCATATCCACTGAACCCTCCCCGGAATCAGGTAATACACTGCCGCCGCGATAGCGGAAAACAGCAGAAATTCCAGCGAATTCAGCGCCATGGATCAGTTCTCCTTCATAAGACGCTGCACCATAGCCCACAAAGCCCGGGCAGAATTGAAATTTTCCGGAACAATCTCTGCCGGAGTCACCGATACTCCGAACGCATCTTCCAGTTCTGCCACAATAGATAAAATGGCGAAGGAATCCAGAATTCCGTCGTCGATCAGCGTCGTGCAGGTTTCATAATCCGCATCCGGCTGAATATCCTCTAAAATCTCCAGCAATTTCTCCATAAATATTCCTCCTGTTCTTCACTTCTTCATGACGGCAGGAAATGTGCCAGACATTTTCTGACCGCCATTATCCTTTCCTTTGATTAATATGCCTCTCCGTTCAGAGGGCTGGTCTCCACGATATCCCGCGCCAGCCGCAGGCCCTCCTTTTCAGACCAGAATACCACCCCCGGAAGCGCTCTGCTGAGAAACAGATAAATTCCCTCTGTAATGGAATATGCCCCTGCATTTTCAAACACCAGCAGGTCCCCTTTACAGGGAGTGTACAACGGCATCCTTTTTGCCAGCACATCGCTGACCGTACACAAGGCTCCGCACACGGTCACCTCCTGCTTCTGCCCTTCTCTGCGCTCCTGACAGGTTTTCCCGTCCAGCTGCCGGTAAAACGGCAGTTTCATGGCCATGGTCTGTCCGTAATAATTCAGGTGATGAATTCCCCCGTCCACAATACCGTACGCGGTCTGCCGGTTTACCTTTTCATCCACCAGCCTGGTGATATAGTATCCACAGGAAGCCGCCAGGAATCTTCCCAGCTCCAGCGTGATTTCGCCGGAATACTCCATCTGGTCCAGCATTTCCTTCAGGATCATCCCCTGTCGGTCCGGCTGCATCCCGGGGTTCTTCTGAAAATATGCCACCGGAAGTCCCGGCCCATACTCCAGCATGCGGGGCCTGTATCCGCACTCCTGCTCCAGTTTTTTCAGGAATCCGTCCAGATACTCCAGTTCTTCTTCCATCACTTTCTGTTTTTTCTGTGTGCCGGAATAATACTGGATTCCCTCAAATTCCACCGAGGGATGATGATGACGTTCACGGAGCATCCGGCACAGTTCCTCCTCGTCCAGTCCAAACTGATTTCCGCTGGTAAGGCGAAGCAGCAGATGCAGCTTGCCATCCTGCCCGTCTTTAAAAATCTCCCGGGCCCCCCGGTCAAGCATCTCAAATTGCGCACGGGATTCCACCGTATAGATTCCCTTGCCTTTCTGCCTTCGCATCCATTCCAGGATCCCGTTTTCCTCCTTGTACACCCCTGACAGTACAATCTGCTCCATGGAGATTCCCAGGCGCTCACAGATGGCCAGTTCTCCGGGCGAACACACCTCCAGCTTAAGACCCTCTCCGGCTGCCGTACGAATCAGAAAGGGATTGGCCTTGACAGCATAACACAGCCGGATGTTCTTCCCCAGCACAGCCTGCAGGCCACGGATCTGTTCCCGAAACTCCTCCAGATTCAGGAGATAAAAAGGCGTCCTGAATTCTCTGCACGCCCGGGCCGTCACGTCTTTTTTCATAGGATTCCCTCCTCCGCCATACGTTTAAGCGCGTCCCTGTCCGTTTTTCCGTTTTTTGTCAGCGGAAAACAGTCTACCCTGTGAAATCCGCCGGGAATCATAAAAGCGGGAAGCCACATTCCCAAAAGCTTTTTGATCTGCCGTTTTTCCAGATTTCCCTCATAAAAAGCTTCCATCCGGTTCTTTCTCCTGTCAAAAATACAGCAGCAGCGGCCGATTCCCTCAATATTTCCCATGGCGGCTTCGATCTCCCCCAGTTCGATCCGATGCCCCATGTGCTTGATCTGAAAATCTTTTCTGGAGGAAAAATACAGCTCACCATCCTCTCCGTAATAGCCCAGATCCCCCGTCCGGTAAATTTTTTCCGGATACCAGGTATTCAGAGGGTTCTGAACAAATACCTTTCGTGTCTGTTCAAAATTATTGTAATACCCCAGCGCCAGAGCAGTTCCGGCCACGCAGATTTCGCCTTTCTTACCGGGTACGGTAATCTCATGATCTTCCTCATCCAGCAGAAATACGGTCTCATTGGGAAACGGTCTGCCGATGGGAAGATGCGCTCCGTCTCCTGGGACGTTTTTCACCCGGTAATAGGTGCAGTTACAGGTGATCTCCGTAGGGCCGTACAGATTCACAAACTCCGCCCCGGGCAGCGCCTGCATCCACTGTCTCAGATGCTTCTGCGGCATCACCTCCCCGGAGAACAGCACACGCTTTACACAGTCAGGAATCCGGTAATCGAATCCACGCAGCGCCGTAATCATACAAAGCGCGGAAACCGCCCAGATCAGCGTGGTTACCCGGTGTTCACACAGAAAGTCCAAAAGCTCCACCGGAAAGGAGAAAAGCTTTTTGGGAATAATCTGAACCTCTGCTCCTGTTTTCAATCCTGAATAGATATCCTTTACAGATACGTCAAAATCCCAGGGCGCCTGATTTCCGATCACATCCTGGCTGGTAATCCCGAACAGCTCCGTAAAATGGTCAATAAAGTCAATCACCGACCGGTGGCACACCACCACTCCCTTGGGAACTCCGGTGGATCCGGAAGTAAAAATCCCGTACAGCGGATCCGTATCTCTGGATCTGCGGCGGATTTCCTCCAGAAGTGCCTCATTGGCCGAACCCGCATCCAACTCTTCCAGCCACAGTACCTGTCCCTCAAATCCCATCTTCTCCAGCTGATCGGCGTACGCCCGGGAAGAGACCACCATCTCCGTATCCAGCGCATCCAGAATCTGCCGGATTCTGGATTTGGGCTGACGGATATCCACAAGCGTATAAAAGCATCCTGCACAGACGATCCCCATAAAGACAGCGATGGTGTCCACACCTTTATCCATCAGAACAGGCACCGGACGGCGGGGAGGAATTCTCCCTGCCAGCCCGCTGCCGATCCTGCGCGCACGTTTCAGAAGTTCCTCAAAGGTACAGGAACGCTCCCGATCCGCAAATGCCGTCTTCTCAGGGTATCTTCCGGCGGATGCCTCCAGATACTCCAGTACATTTTTTATCATTTTTTACACTCTCCTTTGGGCCGGAATGACCGCGGCCGCGGTCCTCCCTTTCCATAATTCCGGCTCACCCGTCTCTGATCGCCGCCTGGCCTCAGATCAGGCCGCCTCTCTGTAAAAACCTGCCCTTAAAGAGTATAACAAATTTCTTCCTGTCAGACATTTCCAACAAACTAATAAATCCTTACAGTTTCCTTAATTCCGGCCGCATGGCCATAAAGGGATCCTTCAGGGTTTCCTTAATTCCGGCCGCATGGCCATAAAGGGATCCTTCAGGGTTTCCTTAATTCCGGCCGCATGGCCATAAAGGGGATCCTTCAGGGTTTCCTTAATTCCGGCCGTATGGCCATAAAGGGATCCGGTTCAGCGACACAGTTCTCCCACCACCTGATTGATAACCTTGCCGTCCGCTTTTCCCTTCAGCTGGGGCATCACCGCTTTCATGATCTGCCCTTTGTTCTTCGTAGCCAAAACCTCCGCAAACTTTTCCTCAAGAAAAGCTTTTACCTCCTGGGCCGTCATGAGGCTTGGCGCATACTCATTGATAATATCATATCTGGCCTGATACTCTGCCTTCAGATCTTCTCTGGAATCCGGGCAGGTATCCAGCTGCTCCCTGGCGGTTTTCAGCTCCTTTAAGATCACCTGATCCACCAGCTGGGGCTGGATATCATCCCGGCATCCCTGATCAATGGCCGCCTTCTTCACGGCCGAAATCAGAGAAGAAATTCCATCCTTTCTCACCTTGTCTCTGGCCTTCATGGCCGCCACCATATCTTTCTGCAATGTTTCAAATTCCATAATTGTCTTCCTTTCCGCCGTTTTCTACGGCTGTGCCTGATTTTACAAAAATAACGCTGTCGAGTAATAGCGATCTCCGCTGTCCGGCAGGATTACCACAATGTTTTTTCCTGCATGCTCTTCCATTCCTGCCAGCTGTGCCGCGGCATACATGGCCGCGCCGGAGGAAATTCCCACCAGAATTCCTTCATTCTTCGCAATGGCCTTCGCCCAGTTGATGGCATCCTTATCCCCCACCGGAATTACCTGGTCAATGATTTCCCGGTTCAGCACTTCCGGAATAAAGTTTGCTCCGATCCCCTGGATCCCATGGCTTCCGCTCCGTCCTCTGGACAGCAGCGGTGACGTCAGCGGCTCCACCGCCACCACCTGAATGGCCGGATTTTTTTCTTTCAGATATTCTCCGGTTCCGGTCAGGGTTCCTCCGGTTCCCACACCGGCCACCAGAATATCTACGCGTCCATCCGTATCTCTCCAGATCTCCGGCCCGGTGGTTTCCCGGTGGGCCCGGGCATTGGCGGGATTTTCAAACTGCCCGGCGAGAATGCTTCCTGCGATCTCCTTTTGAAGTTCTTCGGCCTTTGCCACCGCTCCCGCCATTCCCAGAGAGCCCTCCGTCAGAACCAGTTTCGCTCCGTACGCCTTCAGGATATTTCTCCGCTCCTGCGACATGGTGTCCGGCATGGTAAGGATCACCTGATATCCTTTTGCCGCCGCAATCGCCGCCAGGCCGATTCCCGTATTTCCGGAGGTGGGCTCGATGATGGTTCCTCCTGCCTTCAGAAGACCCTTTTCCTCCGCGTCCCGGATCATATACAAGGCTGCTCTGTCTTTTACGCTTCCGGTGGGATTCAGATATTCCAGCTTTGCCAGAACAGCGGCTTTCATCTGCTGCTTTTCTTCCAGCCGCTTCATCCGAAGAAGCGGCGTATTTCCCACGATTTCTGTAATTTCCTGCTTGATTTCTGCCATATACAGCACCTCTTTTCGCTTTTCCGCCCATCGGAACCGCTCCTCGCAGACCGGACCGATGCTCCAAAATCAGATATACATAAACACAAAACCTACGATTGCCATACAGATACACATGGGCAGCATGTACATCATGGATTTGAGAGGATCCACCTTTTTACCCAGAATACCGCCCACAATACCCGCCACCACAAAAGTGGTCAGATCCACAGGCGGCATTCCCATGCCGGCGGCCGCCAGATGCGCTCCGGCCACGGCTGTGTAGTCCAGTCCCCGTCCGGTAGCCACCAGAGCGGGGCCAAAAAAGGTAAATACCACATTCTGCGCCGTGGACTGGGAACCGGTCAGCATCCCCATCAGCATCATAGCCGCGGCGCCGCCGATTTTCAGCACATTGGAATTCAGCCCCATGGCAAATTCCTGTACCGCATCCACCTGTCCTCCCGCATAAAAACAGCCCAGCATAAAAGCCGCACATACCTGAAGAAGAACCGTGGTTTTCACTTTGGTCAGCCCGTTATTTAATGTTTCCCTGGCATTGACCCGCACTTTTTTAAAGCAGAAGGAAATCGCCGTCACCAGAATAATGGAAAGCACAATTCCATTAGCCAGTCCCTTAAATACCGTCAGATTGCTCAGCCAGTCATAAAATGAAATGCTGATTTCGTTGTCGATGGTAATAAAATTGATCTGTGAAAGCAGATCCGGCACCAGGTCAAAATGAATTTTCTCATTGGTGATTGTGCGGAACAGAATTACCACCACCAGAATTCCCAGCGGAATCAGCGACTTCCAGTTTTTCCTGAGAATCTGCATGGCCGGCTCCCGGACAGTGATTTCTCTTCCGTTTTCATCGTATTCCCGAATCACCGGGCGCCCCTTGATAAAAAACAGAACCATATAGACGGTTACCACCAGTACAATCAGCGGCACGGTAATATAACCGTACCGGATCGTGGAATCGGGATTCGACCCCACCAGAGAAGAAGACAGGGCAAAGGCCTGAGAAATGGGAGGCATGATGGAACCCATGGACGCCCCTGCCACGATGATGCAGCAGATCTTCTCCGGCGACAGATGGATGGAGGATAAAACGCCGATGGTCAGCACGCCGATTACCGTGGACGCTGCCACCGCGTCACCCAGCAGGGATCCCGCCACCACTAAAGAAAGCACCACACAGACCACGAGGATCCGCGGCGAATTGTAAAATCTGGATTTCAATGCTCCCATCACCGTATCCATAGTTCCCAGCTGTACCTGTGTCTCCGCATAGATACTTCCGAAAATGGACAGGCAGATCACCCAGGAAATCCGGTCCAGTCCGTCGATCCATGCGCCAATCCACCGGACCGGCGCAAAAACTCCTCCCAGAAGAAGAGAAAGCACACCGGTCACCATCAGCGCCACATAAATATTGCCGCCGATTTTGGGAAGTTTTTTGCAAAGAATGATGAAGAGCAGTACCGCAATGGGAATGATCACTTTTATCATGAGCCTTTCCCCCTTTCTGATAATGGCCGCAGCGCCGCGGAATCTTTCTGTCGGGATTTCCACAGAGGAAACCGGTTGGGATCAAAATCGCGGAGCGGATACGAGGGTTCTCCAAATACAATCTGCTCCGCCAGCAGTTTCCCGGTAATGGGCGAAAGCGCGATTCCGTCTCCCTCATGGCCGGCCGCCATATAAAAGCCTTCCAGTCCCTCCACCGGTCCGATCATCGGAAGACCATCCGGCGTATAAGGGCGCAGTCCGGCAAAGGTACGGATAAAGCACAAATCCTTCAGTGCCGGGAAAAACCGTACGGCCCGCTGAAGAATGGTTTCAATGGCTTCCAGCGTATTTCCCCGGTCATAACCGGCAAATTCTCTGGTGCCTCCAATGATCAGCCCTCCGTCCCTGGTCTGCTCAATACTCAGAGAATTTCCCAGCTTCAGGGCCTCCGGGTCATCCACCGCTTCCGGGCGGAATTTGATCACATTATATCGGGCGCACTGAAGCGTAACCTCCATAAAAGGCCCGACAGGCTCTGTCACAATCAGCTGGCCTTTTCTGGGAATAATGGGAATTTCCATCCCTGCCATCTTCCCGATACCGGCTGCCCAGGCGCCGCAGGCATTTACCACCGCGTCCGCCCGGAAAGTTCCCTTTGTGGTCGTCACGCCTTCCACCTTACCTTCTTCCATCAGAAGCCCCGTCACCTCTGTCTCCGTAAGAAGTACGGCGCCCAGCCGCTTTGCCGCTTTGGCAAAGGCCAGCGTCAGCCGAATGGGATTGACCTTTCCCCCGGTGGGGGAATAAAGGGCTCCCTTAAGATCTCCGGCCAGCATCGGTTCCAGCTGTCGGGCCTCCTCGATACCGATCATCCGGATGTCTACGCCGCTTTTTCTCTGTTCCTCCACAATTTCTGAAAGAATATCCCACTGCAGCTGATCTTCCACCGGCTGCATACCTCCGCAGTGCAGTTCGTATTCGATATCCATTCCCAGTTCTTCCGAAAGATGCTCAAACATGGCAATACTGCGGATGGCCAGTTCCATCTGCGCGCCGGGCTTCTTCGTGTGATATCCCACCACGCCGTCCGTGGCGCCGGCAGCCCCCCGGGTCAGATCCTCTCTTTCGATCTGAAGCACTTTTTTCCCCAGCTTTGCCAGCTGATAAGTTACGGAGCTTCCGATGACTCCTCCGCCGATCACAATCACATCCGCGTCCTTATTCATCCCGGCTCCCTCCTATCATTCCGATTTTTACCGGCCTTACCGGCATTCTGCTGGTGGGCGGAAGAATTTCCGCCATGGGTCTGCCTGTCTGTTCCGCAATCAGTTTCGCTACCAGACGCTGACAGGTTTTTCCCTGGCACAGCCCCATTCCCGCCCTTGTTCTTCTTTTCACACCGTCCACCGTCACCGCCCCGTCAGCGATGGCATCCAGGATCTCCTGTTTTGTAACCTCCTGACAACGGCAGATAATGATATCCTTCTCGTCCATCTGATTTTCCTCCTACCTGGGCAGCCGTTTCATGCTGCGCACTTCGTCCGCGAATTCCGTGGGAACCGCCATGCTTACCACCGCCGTTCCCGCATAGGCCTCCGGTTTTCTCACTGCCAGAATCCGTCCGGGACAGACTGCCTCCCCAAAACGGTTAACCGCTTCCACCTGGTCTCCCACTTCCGGCAGAGGAAGATACTCAAAGGGAAAATCTATGGTGGATTCCGTCGGACTGTAGCCTTCGTTGAGTACCGTGATAGCCAGTCCGGGACATGCCGCCACACAGGCGCCGCACCCGGTGCATTTTTCTTCATCCAGCCGGGGCAGATTCGTGATTTCCTCTCCCACCGTGATTGCCCCGAAACGGCAGGCCGCCTCACAGGGATTGCAGGGAATTCCCTGCACGCACTCAATACAGGCGACCCTTCCCTTTTTCATTCGTTTCCGGGAAGGAACACCCGGCGCTGCCTCCAGTTCTTCCGGAGACGGCACGCCCGTATAAGCAACTCCCTTATTCTCCATGAACTTTGGCCTCCTTTCTCTGACTTCTGCGGTATGCTTCCATATCCGCCAGCTGTTTTTCCTTATTTTTGCGTCTTCCCTCTCCGAAAGATCCGGACCGGAGCATATCCATTCTCCTGCGAATCTCTTTTTTCTTTTCCAAAGCGGCGCCTGCATCCAGATATCCCAGCGCCTCCGCGGCTGCCACTCCGGCCATATTTCCTTCCTCCATGGCTGTGGAGGCTTCCTCCACGCCGGTGATATCTCCGGCCACATAGATGCCTTCCACCGTAGTTTCCATGTTGCCGTCATGCAGCGGCACATGGCCGCCGAACTGGGGAATATAATCAAATTTGCAGCCGGCCATCCAGGCCAGTTCTGTCATGGGGTTCAGCCCCACTGCAAGACAGACCGTGTCCGCCTCAAAGGTCTGCTCTGTTCCCGGGATCATATTCCAGGAAGCATCCAGGGCCGCAATCTCCACGCCCTCCACCTCTTCCTTTCCAAATACCCGTTTGATGGTGTGACTCAGATAAATGGGTACCCCCGCGCGGCGGATTTTCCCTGCATGAACACCATATCCCCCGATTTTCGGGGCTCCTTCCACAATTCCCAGTACCTCTGCGCCCGCCTGCATCAGCTGATACGAAACGATCAGTCCCACATTTCCGCTGCCCACCATGATAATCCGTTTTCCGGGAAGCACCCGGTTAATATTTACCATCGTCTGCGCCGCGCCGGCGCCCATGACGCCTGGCAGCGTACTGCCGGGAAACGCCATATAATTTTCTTTTGCTCCCGCCGCAATCACGATCTTTTTCGCATGTACCGAATAATTCTTTCCCTGACTGATTACCCCCAGACTTTTATCCGGCAGAAGTCCGTAGGCCAGACTGTCCAGCATGACTCTGGCGCCGCTGTGCTCCACCTGGCCAAGCAGCTGCTCTCCGATTTTATATCCTCGGGTTCCCGCATGGTGCTCCCGGGAACCGAAAAACTTATGAATCTGCTTGAAAAGCTGTCCCCCCGGACGTTTATTCTCATCAATAACCAGCACATCCGCTCCGGCCTGCGCCGCCTGATACGCCGCCGAAAGCCCGGCACTGCCGGCCCCGATCACAGCCACCTCCGCTGTCAATATCTCCATAGTATCCTCTCTTTCCGGCCGCATGGCCATAAAGGTATCCCCTCTCTATCCCTTTCTGCGGATCTTCTCAAGTCCTTCCTGTTTCTCCACATGCATTCCTTCCCGCAGGGATGTCACACAGGTCCTGGTGTTGGGAATTCCGTCCACCACCATCATGCAGTCTGTACATCTGCCGATAGCGCAGAAAATTCCCCGGGGCTCATGGCGTTTTGCCGTTGTCCGGAAAACACGGATTCCTGCATTCATCAGGGCCGCTGCCACCGGTTCTCCTTCTATGCCTTCCATGGGCTTTCCATTATAAAAAAAGGTGACTGTTCTGACATCCTTCATTTCTCCCAGAATCGGGTGATCCGTCACTCGCATGGCTGTACTCCTCCGTCCGTATGAATATTTCCGTGGGGTATCCGTTCCTCCACAGGCTTTCCTTTCATTATACCTGCTGACGCCTAAGAATTCAATGCTTTACCATCTGAAACTGTTCAGGAAGCGGCAGTTTTGCCGAATTCACTGGATCCCCGACGGTCTGCCGGCGCCAAACAAGAAAAAGCACGTTCCCCCAACTTTCCATGGTAATAAAAAAGGAATGCTGCCTTTTCCGCACAGCATTCCCTCTCTTGCTTTTCTGTACTTATTCTTCTGCCGACTCCGCATCCGCCTGCGTCTCGGTGACTGTGGCGTTATCCATAATCAGATCGTATACCCGCTGCAGCTGGATCGTCTGTTCCACATTATCTCTTCCATAATTCTCGTACAGCTCATCCTCCGTCATTCCGTAATCGGACATCATCTGTTCCAGAGCCGCCTGGTATGCCTCATCACCGATCTGATAGCCTTCCGCATCACAGATTGCCTGGGATACCAGTGCCTGCGCTGCCACACCTTTTCCGTACTCCTCCGCATTTTCCTCGTATTCATCCATTGTCACTCCGGATGACTCAATAAATTCTTCCAGATCCTGCCCGGAAAATTTCGCATACAGCTCGGCCTGCTGACGGTAAAGGTCTTTCCCCATATCCACCAGCGTCTGCGGATATTCGTTGATGGTGGAACTGTCCACCACCTGCATCCATGCGGTATACTGTACCTGATTGTCCGCTGTCTGCTGATTGTTCTCCTCCTGCTGAGAACGGATACCGGCACGGTACTCCTCCACCGTATTGTACCCGTCAATGTTGGCGGCAACCCATTCATCAGTGGGCTCTTCCAGCGGAACTTTTACCGCATTCACCGTCACGGTAAATTCCACATCCTTGCCGGACAGATCCTCTGTGTAATCGCTGGGGAATGTCAGATCCAGCACCCGGGTTTCTCCGGCCACCGCCCCGATCAATCCATCCTCAAAGCCATCGATAAACTGCCCGGATCCCAGCACCAGATCCGCGCCGGTATCGCTTCCGCCGTCAAATTCTTCTCCGTCAATCCGTCCCACATAATCAATATTCACCGTGTCGCCTTCCTGCGCAGCACGTCCCTCCTGCTCCACGGGATAGGACGCCAGTGCTGACTGGATCTCATTTTCCACGTCTTCATCCGTCACGGTCTGAATCGTCTTCTCCACTGTGATTCCCTTATACTGTCCCAGAGTCACACATTTTTCCACATCTATATCCTTCATCAGATCCGCCGTGGTCACCTCTTCTTCCGCATCCGCTCCGTCTTCTTCGGCTGCGGACTCCTCTTCCGTTCCCGCTTCCGTGCTGACCTCTTCTGCCTGGGAAGTATCGTTATTCTTATCGGATGTATCCTTGCTGCACCCGGCTGCCGCCGCACAGATGCACACCATCATCACCAACAACTTTTTTTTCATAATATCCTCTCTTTCTGGCCGTACGGTCATAAAGGCATCCCCCTGCGAGGGGTCTGTTCTTTTCGTCCCCGTTTCATTCCACTGTGGCGGTACAGAAAACTCCCCGCCAAAACGCTGTTCTTTCAACGTTATATCATATTTCCTTTAAAAAAGGAAGCTGTTTGACCAAATTCCTGTTTTTGGCGGCTGTCTGTTCTTCGCCAGCTCCGAAGACTTCTGTTATTCCGCCTCCTGCGAACCCTCCGTATCCGTCCCGGAATCATCGCCGGACTCCTCTTCTTCTGTCCCGCTTTCCTCAGAAGCCACCGAAGGCCGCTCCATATCGTACAGGCCGGAAAAATCCAGAATCCCCGAGAATCTTCCTGCGTCCTGATACAAATCCTGATACATGCGATATCCGTCCAGATTCCAGTAGCCGCTTCTGACATATGCGTCTGTGATCTGCGTGAAGGGTTCCCCCAAATCTCTGGAACAGAAATACCGAAATCCCTGTTCCTCTAAAAACCGGTATTTTTCATTATCATCCGCATAAGGCTTCCGATCTCCGATATCGGTTCCTTCCGGAAACATTAAAATGTCCACATCACCCAGAAGAGGCTTCACCCGGCTCTGCCACAGCTCCATATCCTCCTGAACCGTTTCCAGATCCCGGGCATAGCTGAGATTAGCATAACCGGTGGCGGCAAATTCCCATCCTTCCGCCCGCAGTGCCTCTATCACCGGCGCGGCCGCCTCCGTCTCCTCTGCAGTATTAAAAATGCCGTATCGGGAAGCGTATTTATTATTTTCCGCCGTTCCCAGATTTTCATCCGTCCGATATCCCAGGACGCCATTATAACCGCTGAAAGAAAGCACTCCTCTGGCTCCTTGATAGGAAAAATCCGGGTGTGCCTCCACAAAGGCATCCACGCAGGGAATCACATCATAAGCTCCTGTCTGGGAAGTTCCGTCCGCCTGATCCAGACGGGCCTGAATCTTTCCGGAATCATCCAGAACTATGGCTGAGGCGCAGCCCTGTCCTGTCAGCGACAGATCAAAGCTGAGATTTGTCTGGGACAGAATCAGCGGTTTTTTACCGCTGGGAAGCCGGAGCGTCTGCTCCTGCATCTGACCGCTCTCCTGATCCCAGGTGGCCAGATCGTGAAGTTTCACCAGAATATACCCCTGATCATACAGCTGCTGCAGCACCTGGTTGAATTCATCCACAGTCAGGTGTCCCTGATCCATGGCAAGCGCCGCCTGCCGCTCCTCCTGCCCGAAGGCCGCCTCTGTATCGGCAATCAGAGAAGCAAAAGACAAATGAAGAATCTTCTCCGCAGCCACCTCCTGCAGCTGTTCCTCCGACTCTGCGGTCTGTGTCTGATTTTTCTCTTTTTCACGCTCTTCTTTTCCTCCGCTGATTTTTCCCGCCACTGCGGAAATCCCCCAGATCAGAAGAACGACAATCAGTAAAAACGCTGCCGCCAGCACCCCACGGAGGATCAACGCCTTTCTTCTTCTCCTCCGGCGCATTTCCTGCCGCAGTCTGCGCTGCCGGCGCAGTCTGCGGCTTTTTTCCTCGTCGCTTTCCTGCCTTGTCTGTCTTTTATCGTCCATCTTCGCTCCTCCCTGCTCCAAACCCACCTGACACGGATCTGCTTCTGCTCATCCCCGTCAGGAAACCGCCGGTTTATAATGCCGGCATATCCGTCCGCGCCGGGTCAAGAATCTGCGAAGCGTCGAAAAGATCACTGGTTCTGTTCTTATCTCCATGCACATCATTCCACAGACGGTATCCGTCCAGATTCCGTCTTCCCTGACGCACATAATTGTCTCTGATCTGCAGGAAATACTGGCTGGAATCCACATTGCAGTAGAAATTGAAGCCCTGGCTCTTCAGATAATTAAACTTTTCATTATCAGAAGAATAATCATGCCAGTCGGCAATATCTTCTCCATGGGCAAAGATAATCGTATCCGTGCCGCCGATCAAAGGCGCCACATAGGACATCCATTTTTCCGTATCTGTCTTGATCTGATCCAGACTGGTGTTGGATCCCACCCGGATATGCCCCCAGGTATGGCTGGCAAATTTCCATCCGTCTTCTTTCATGGCTTCCGCTACTTTTTTAGCCTCCGCGCACTCCTGATCCCAGTCAAAATCCGGATGCGCATCCAGCCATGCCTGCTGATCTGCCGTAAGATTTTCTCCCGTTTTATAGGCAATATCCGTCCGGTAACCCAGAATTCCATCGTATCCTGTCAGGGCGATGGTTCCCTTTGCTCCGTGATATGCCGCATCGGGATGTTCCTCCAGGAACTGATCCAGCAGCGGCACACAGTCATACGCTCCCGTCACCGTCGTGCCATCGGCCTGTACATATTCACAGGTAGGTTTTCCGTTCTCATCCAGTACAATTTTGCTGGCAATTCCTCTTCCGTCATAGCTGTGATAATAGGACAGATCGTCCAGGGAAAGCACAAAAGGCTTTTTCCCCTCCGGCAGCATAATCTGATTGGTGGAAAAATGCACGGTTCCATCCTCATCGGTGGTCTCCACCACCAGATCGTGCAGATCCACCAGAACGTATCCGTTATCATACATGGCCTGTGTAATCTTGTTGAATTCACTTACCGTAGTCATCCACTGTTTAAAACCGGCCGCCGTACTGTCATTTCCGGCAAAGCCCCGCTCCGGATCCACCACCAGAGAATGGTAGAAAATATGAGTCACCTCATCCATATTCACCGGAACCAGCGTAGATTTCTCTGCTTCCAGATCCGCAATCTTCGCGACAATCTCTGCGTCTTTATCATAGTTATCCTGAGATTTCAAAAGCTCGATGGCACCGTCATAATCATATCCCTGAGCCATCTCCTCTGCCTGTGCGACAGAATCCTTGCGCTGCTGGTTTTTCTCTTCCTCTGCCTGGATCAGACGTTCCTGCTCCAGCCGTTCCGCTTCTTTTTTCTGGCGGGCATGTTTCACCTGGGTGGACACCAGCACCGCCGCCCCCACTACGATCAGCAGTACGGCCGCAAGAAGCCCGGCCCGCAGCATCATGGCCCGCCTGCGCCTCCTGCGGCGTCTCTCTCTTTTCAGTCTCTCTATCCTCTTTCTCCGTTCCTCCTCTGACATGGGAGGACGGGGGCTTCCTGTTTTTCTTTCATCCATAGAACTGTCCCTTTCTCCGGCTATGTATGCCGATATTTTCTGTTTTCAGGCACAACCGGTTTTTGTCTGCAGTGCCGCTTTCTCACATTTCTCAAATATTATAACGCATCCTTCCCGTCCATTTCTACTGTTTCCGGCAATTTTTCATTCAAATTTCCTGCTTTTCTGCTCTTCGCGGAACTGTTCAGGAGAAAAACCTGTCTTCTTCCTGAAAATACGGAAAAAATATTTTACATTATCATATCCCACACTTCTGGCAATCTGGTACATCTTTTTGTCTGTGGAAATTAGCTGCTCTTTAGCCTTTTCGATTCGTATTTCATTGAGATAATCAATGAATTTCTGTCCGGTTTTCTTTCGAAACAACTGGCTCAGATAACTCCTGTTCAAGAAAAAAAGAGAGGCCAGAAAATCCTGTGTAATACTTTTCTGATAATTTTTCTTCATATAGGTCTGGATCTGATCAATCAGTTCCCCAGTATTGTAAATGCTGTGAGGCCGCAGTAGATGGGCAATATTGAGATAAAATTGCAGATAATAGTTTTCCACATCCTTCAGCGTAAACAATGTATTGACCACAGCCTGCATTTCCGGAGAAGCACTCTGCTCCTTCTTTTGTCCCAGATAACGGCTCATGATCTGCCGGCAGCGCCCTCCTACATGCTCGCAATGCCGTTTCACATCTGCCAGCGTACAATCCGGGATACCAGAATACCAATCAAACAGCTCTTCCGCCATCTTTTTTACCAGTTCCATCTGCCCGCTTTCAATACGGAAAAGAAATTCCTCTTCGCCTTCCCACTGAATATCCATGGGGGGGCCAGTTTCCGAATAAAAAAATTCTCCTGCCATTTCTTTCCCTACTTTCTGACAGTTCAGTGCCTCTGTGGTTTCCAGATATGCCCGGTGCAGTTCCTGAATATCCCGGTGGACATCACTGATTCCCACTAAAAACGGAGAATCTTCCATTTTTGTACGAAGAGTATCCAGAAACTGTTTCAGTAATCTGGCAGACTTCGCGCTTTCCGCTTCATATTCCGGAAGAAACAGGATCCAAAATCCGGACTGCCGAATAAATGTATGCGGCAGATACAGCACCAGATCGGCAAATCCGGTCTTCTCCAGGTTTTCCTGCATAGATGGTATCTCATCTCCTGACACAGAATATACGGTAAGCAAAACCAGATTATGTGCCTGATTGATAAAATACAGCCTTTCTGAACTGATCGTGGCATCCTCTGTATCATATCCCATAATCAGATTATATAAAAGCTTCCGATCCAGCGCGTAACAGGCTTCTTCCTTCTCCTCCTGCATGCTCAGGATCTGTTGCTCCTGGCTTTCCTTATTCTGTAATGCTTCCACCGCATTCATCACAGTCTTCTGAATTTCTTCTTTCCCGAAAGGCTTCAGAATATAATCTACCGCTTTGGAAGAAATAGCCTGTTTCATATAATCAAAATTCTGAAACCCGCTGATGACAATCAACGGCACACCCGGAAAATGCTCTGCCATCCAGGGCAGCAGCTGCATCCCGTCCATAACAGGCATCTGCATATCCAAAATAATAATATCCGGCTGCAATTCTCTGGCCATTCGGATACCTTCTTCTCCATTTTCCGCTTCCCCACAGCAGATCACCTGCGGCTCCAGAGGTTTCAGTTTTTTTATGGTTCCCTTCCGGATCAGCATTTCATCGTCAATGATCAGATATCTGTACATTCGCCGCTCCTTTCTCCGGCGAAAACACCGGAATCCATATCCGAATCGTGGTTCCTTCTCCTTCACGGCTTTCCACAGTCAGTCCGTATCCCTTCCCGTAATACAGTTCGATCCGGGACTGTATATTTTTCAGTCCGATACTCTGTTTATCCCGATGCCCCAACTCCGTAAAAGATGCCTCTGTTTCCAACATTTTCCGAATCTTTCCCAGCTGTTCGGAATCCATACCCTGTCCGTTATCCTCCACAAGAATCCAGATGCCCCCTTCTTCTCTGCGGGCGCTGATACAGATTGTGTCGCCGCAGGTGCAGTAATTCAGACCGTGCTGTAATGAGTTTTCCACCAGAGGCTGGAGAATCAGCTTCAGCGTCCGCAGTTTCCGACAATCTTCCGGTATCTTTTCCTCCAGACGGAACCGTCCGCCAAAACGGATGGACTGGATGGATACATAATCCCGAACATTTGCAAGCTCCTGTTCCAGCGTCACCAGTTCACTGTCCGTCTTGATGGCATAACGGAACATATTTCCAAGTGCCAGAGACATAGTTGCAATCTGTTCATTGTCCTCCAGTTCTGCCATACTGTTGATGGATTCCAACGTATTAAAGAGAAAATGCGAATTAATCCTGGCCTCCAGTGACTTCATTTGTGCATCCAGCAAAATCAGTTTATCCTGATAATCCTTCTTGATGGAGGCCTCAAGCTGCTCCAGCATGGCATAATACTGACGGTAAAGGATACCGATTTCATCACGCCGGTAACTGTAGTCTTTTCCTTCCACCCGTCGGCTCGTCCGCTGCCGCAGCATCTGGCTGCTCAGCTCTTGTACCGGTGTAACCAGGCTGGAAGATATCACCCAGCACAAACATACCGCCAACACGATACAGCAAACGGCAAACAGCAACAGAATATATCCCGTCAAATGATATTCTCTGTAAAGCGAATCATAGTCATAAACCATGGTCACTTCCAGACTGGTGTCCTCCACCATTGCATGAAGCGCCCGGTCTGTTTGTTCTTCCAGTTTCCGTGCCGCCTGTCCTCGATGACTTACATAGACTTCTTCCTGATTATCCTGATTTACCAGGGAAACCAGCGCACTGTCACCCAGTACATTTCCCATGCTCAAATCAAACAATGTCGGGGAACAGGCCATGACCACTACCCCCAGACTTTCATGCGTGTAGATATCCTGCAGGGACTGAGAAAGAAAAAGACATTCTTTATCCATTTCAAACATAGAATGGCGTCCAACGCCACTGATATAGATTCCTCCATGCAGTTCCAGAGTATCCTGATACCATTTATCGTCTTGCGGTGTATATCCCGGTGTTATTTCCATATTTTCTTTTCCGTCATATCCAAAAAGTTCTCCTTCTGGGGTAAACACAAAAACGCCGTAAATAAATGGATAGGCATAGCTGATATTCTGACAGAGCGTAGTCATATCCCAGGAAGCCCGGAATATCTCATAACCGGTAAGAGACCCTTCTTTTCTAGAAAAATTCTGCAAAATATCGTAAATTGATGTATGATCCTGAGAATAAAAAGTCAGAAGCCCCATGGCCTGTTTTGCAGAATCATAAGAATCCGACGCTTCCTGAGAAATATTTGCAAACTGACTGGAAATAATATCTGACATCCGCTCCTCCGTCACATAATAGTACTGCATATATGCAATAGCTGTAAGAGCCGCCAGAGGGATGACTGTAAGCATGGAAAAGATAAGAAAAAACCTGGTTTTCAATTTCATAGGATCACCTAAAATCTAACAAATGTATACCGTAAGATTCGACAAAAGTATACCATCCATATGATAAAATGTAAAGCATAGGAACGAGGAATGCATTCCATGATCACACAAAATCAGACAGAAAAGGAGAGCAAAATATGAAGAAAAAGGTTCTGGCCATTTTACTGGCCTCCAGTATGGCACTTGCGCTTGGAGCCTGTGGTTCCTCTGATGATGGTGCGTCTTCCTCGGGCGGTTCCGGAGAAGCCACTGCCGAAAACAGCTCCAGCGATAAGGCTTCCGATGATTCCACATCCTCAGAAGAAGGAAGCGGTTCTTTTGAAGGAGCTTCCATCGAGATCGATATCGAAGATTCCATCCAGGGAAATCAGGAAACACTGGATCAGTTTCTCAAAGAAATCGATGACTTCTGTGCGGAGACCGGAGCAGAAATTGAAGTCGTTCAAAATGGCGGTGATCAGGAAAACATCCTGAAAACCCGTATGGCATCCCAGGATATGCCGGATATGTTTGTAACTCATGGATGGGCGGCTCTTCGCTACAATGATTTTTGCGAAGATCTGGGAGATGAGGACTGGATCAGCCGGGTGGATGAATCTGTTCTCTCGGTTATTACCGATTCAGATGGAAAAGTCTGCACCGCCCCGCTTACCCAGTGGGTTTACGGTATGGTTTTCAATAAGGACGTATTGGATGCCAATGGCATTGATCCTTATGCCATTAAAACCTGGGATGACTTTTTCGAGGCCTGCACCACGCTGAAAGAAAACGGTATCACGCCCTGTCTGGTAGCGGGCAAAAACGGCGGAGGACTTCCCGGACTGATGGAGCAGTTGAACGTATTTTACAGTGCGGATGGTGCCCCCTATGAAAACCGGGAGGCATTGCTGGACGGCAGCTTTGACTGGACACAAAATACACAGTATTGGGATATGTATGCAGAGATTTATGATAACGGTTGGTTCAATGAAGATATCTTTACCGCCGACACCACCACCGTTCAGAAATATATGGGTACCGGCGAATACGGATTCATGCCCTGGTGCGGCGTATCCGATATGGCCACTATCAAATCTTATACTCCGGATGTGAATGTAGGAATTATTCCCATTCCCGCTGTGGAAGAGGGCGGAAAAGCCGCTTACACGGTTGGCGAAGGAACTTGTATCGCCATCTCCAATACCTCGAAAAACATTGAGCTTTGCAAGGCAGTGCTGGATTATCTGCTGGACAAGGATAACTTGACCGAATACTGCAACATCAACGGTGGTATGCCCGGACTGACCGATATCACGCCGGAGGAGAGTGAATCTCTGACCCTGTACCAGACTTCTGTGGAAAGTGCAGGAGAAAATCTGGTGTTCACGAACTTCTTTGACCGTGAGTATCTTCCCAGCGGTATGTGGAACGTCATGCAGGAATCCATGGCAAATCTGTTCAACGGCGATGTGGGAACCGCAAAAGACAGAGTTCCTGAAGTGGCTGAATATTTCCAGGAGAATTATGTGACATTGTTTGAAACGAACGCCGGATGATTCTGGCTGGAGAAAGAGGCTGCTCCGGCAGCCTCTTTTTCTTCGGAGGATTCGGCCATCTGAAGCAAAATGCAGGAGAAACACTATGAGAAAAAGAAATTTACGCATGAATCTGTTATATGTGCCGGCCCTGGCCGTTGTACTGATTTTTGTGCTGGTTCCGTTGATCCGTTCCATTCAGACCTCTTTTTTCAACTGGAATGGCTATTCTCCGGACCGCCAGTTTGTCGGCATGAAAAATTATCTGAATATGCTTACTGATGAAAACTTTCGGATATCCTTCCTGAACACCATCCTTTACGGTTTCGGAAGCACTATCCTCCAAAATATTCTGGGACTGGCCTTTGCCCTTTTCCTCAATACCAAATTTGCCGGTCATAAAGCGGTGCGTACCATCGTCTATCTGCCAGTTATGATTTCCGGCCTGATTATGGGATATATTATGTATTTCATGGTGCAAAATCACGGAGCCATTAACGAAATTCTTGGCTGGTTCGGCATCCAGGGTATCGACTGGATGGCTTCCGGCGCTATCGGAAGAGTTTTTATCACTTTGATCAATTCCTGGCAATTCTGCGGCATCTGCATGGTCATCTATATGGCCGGCCTGCAGAATATTTCCCAGATGTACTATGAAGCGGCCGCCATTGATGGCGCCAGGCCATTCCAGTCCTTCCGCTATATCACAATCCCGCTTCTGATACCGGCCATGTCCTCTGCCTTTGTAGTAAACCTGATCGGCGGACTGAAACTGTATGATGTGGTGGTATCTTTATCCGGCGGCGGTCCTGGATATGAAACTTCTTCCCTGTCCTTCTACATCGATAACCGTTATTTTAAAGCAGAACAGGCAGGCTACGCTTCCGCAGTCGGCGTAGTAATGTTCCTGTTTATCCTGGTATGTTCCCTGCTTCTGAATGGGTACTTCCGCAAAAAGGAGGTGGAAATGTAATGAAAGCAAAAGAGCGCAAAACCAAAGAAACTCAGCACTATTATGCCGGACAAAAAAAAGGCTACTGGTGGAAATACCTGCTGGCGGCACTGATCGTTTTTGTTTATCTGATTCCTCTGTATGTGCTGGTGCTCCAGTCTTTTAAGGGAATCTCAGATGCTTCCAGCTCTCTGGGGCTTCCGGAAGTATTTCTGGTGGAAAATTACACCGACATTCTGAAAAACGGTTCCATTTTCCGGGCATTCAAAAACTCTGCCATCATTACGGTTTTCACAGTGATTCTGGAAATTGTCTTCGGCTGTATGGCAGCCTATCCCCTGTCCCGAAATGATTCGAAACTCAACAATTTCATTCGCAATATTTTCCTGGGCGTAATGATGATCCCTCCTCTGACTATTCTGGTGGGTGTCTATACCTTTCTGGTGGGAATCAAGGCGTCCAACACATACTGGGGACTGATTCTGACTCTGGTGGCCTTCGGACTGCCTATGGCAGTATACATGTTCACGAATTTTATCTCCTCCATTCCAAAGGCTCTGGATGAGGCCAGCATTATCGATGGTGCAAATATTCTGCAGACCTTTTTTTATATCATTTTGCCCCAGCTAAAGCCTATTATCGCCACGGTGACGATTCTGCATGGCGTTTCCGCCTGGAATGAGTATGCTTATTCCATGTATATTCTCCAGAAGCCGGAACTGCTCACCGTTACCCTGACCATCAAGAAATTTTTCTCTTCCAGTTCGGGAAACAATTACGGCGGTGCGGCAGCAGCGGCAGTACTGGCGATTCTTCCTATCACCATCGTCTACCTGTTCCTTCAGGATGCTTTTGTTCAGGGGCAGGTGGACAGCGCGATCAAATAATTTTTTTGAAAGAAGGTGTTTTTTATGGCATTGGTCCATGTGGATTTCTTTTCGGAGGTCCTTGAAATGAGTTCTCAGTTGGATGTAATTTTACCCCAGAAAACTCAGGGTGAAATCGGCATTTCTACCGCTCAAAACCGAGAACAATATCCTGTATTATATCTGCTGCACGGTATGACCGATAATCAAAGTACCTGGCAAAGAAATACGTCTATTGAACGATATGCCGCAGAAAAGGGCATTGCGGTGGTAATGCCCTGTTGTCATCTGGGATGGTATACCGATATGAAATATGGATTCCGTTACTTTACCTATATTTCTCAGGAAGTACCTGATATATGCAAGCGGTTCTTCCCCCGTATCTCTCCGCGCAGAGAGGATACTTTTGTAGCCGGAAATTCCATGGGCGGTTATGGCGCGCTTAAACTGGCGCTTTCCCGTCCTGACAGATTCTGTTCAGCCGCCAGCTTATCCGGCGGTGTCGATGCAGCTTCTTGTGCCCTCAGAAATAATAAATCTTTTTACCCTACTCTGGGGGAAGATATTTTCGGTCCTGAAGAATCCATTCCCGGAAGTTCAAATGACTTATTCGCGTTAGCCGAAAATCTGAGTCCCGAAAAACGTCCCAATATTTATATGTGGTGCGGAACAGAAGATTTCCTGTATCAGCAGAATCTGAAGTTCCGGGATCATCTGCGGAATCTGTCATATAACCTTACTTATAAAGAAAGTTTTGGAGATCACAGTTGGAAATATTGGGATATTCAGATTCAGGACATTCTGAACTGGATGTTCCCTGATAGAAAGGGGGAGAAATAATATGGCATTTATGCAGGTTCAGTTCTTCAGTGAAACATTACATATGGCGGTCGCCGCCGATGTAATCATTCCCCAGGCAGTTACTCATGAAATCGGCATGGATTCCAAAGAAAACAAGGAAGGAAATCATCCGGTTTTATGGCTTCTGCACGGTGCCACAGATGATCATACCACCTGGCAGCGCAGAACTTCCATTGAACGTTATGCCTCCAGCCGTGGTCTGGCCGTGGTAATGCCTTCTGCCCATCTGAGCTCTTACAGCAATCTGGCCCATGGCGGTGCTTTTTATGACTATATTTCAGAAGAACTTCCGGAAATCATGCGTAGCTTTTTCCCACTTTCCGCTCAAAGAGAACTTAACTTTATTGCTGGAAATTCCATGGGAGGCTACGGCGCTCTGAAAATAGGCATCAATCATCCAGATCGTTATGCGGCTATTGGGTGTTTCTCCTCTGCGGCCAACCGGGGAAAGCCGGAGGCGAATTCCGGCGATCTGTTTGACAATGCCACATGGAAGATGCGGAATTTTATCCAGTATGGTGGAAAAGATTTGACCGGCACATATGAAGATACCTTTTATATGGCGGAAAAAAACAAATCTCTTCCCATTTTGCCCCGTATCTTCCATTCCTGCGGGAAAGATGATTTTCTGATTGACCGTGCCAGAGAAACCAGAGATTTCTTTCAGCATATGGAAGGGAATCCCTACCATTATGTATACGAAGAACATGAGGGTATTCACGGATGGGACTATTGGGATGCACACATTGAAGATTTTCTGGACTTCCTTCATCTGGATATTACAGATAATAAATTCACAAATTAACCTTGTAGAAAAGCCAGGCATATGGAAACGGGATTTGCCGAAAAATCTGATTGCCTTTTCCCTGCGGCAGTGATACAATAAACAAGTATGAAAAAAACACGGGAGGGAAATCATGCAAGTCTGGCAGTTACTGTTGATTATTGTAGTTGTTGTGGCGGCTGTCCTGGCAGTGCTGTATTTTCTCGGCAAACGGGCGGAGAAAAAGCAGAATGAGCAGCAGGAGCAGATCGAAGCCGCAAAGCAGACCGTCTCCATGCTGATTATCGACAAGAAGCGTCTGCCCATTAATAAGTCCGGGCTTCCTCAGATGGTCATCGATCAGACTCCCCGACTGATGCGCCGGACGAAGCTTCCCATTGTCAAGGCGAAAATCGGTCCCAGAATCATGGTTCTGGTTGCGGATGAACGAGTATACGATCTGATTCCTCTGAAGAAGGAAGTCAAGGCTACGGTGAGCGGTATTTATATCACAGAGGTGCGCGGTGTGCGCGGTTCTCTGGAAGCTCCTCCGAAAAAACAGAAGTTTTTCGCCAGGATGCGGAGCCGTCTTCTTTCTTATGCGGACTCTAAAAAAGGTTCCGATAATGGAACTGCTTCAAAATCAAAAGGGAAAAAATAAGAGAAAAGAACGCTGCGGGTATCTGCCTGACAGCGTTCTTTTGTATTCTTATCCTTTTTCAGTCTCTGACAATTCTGAAATTTTTATCTTCCCTGGGGATCGCCCGGATATCCATCACACAATCCGTTACCGGACTTCCGTTCATTCCCAGCGCGTATTCCGCATGAATTTCAAAAGAAGAAGAAGATTCTCCCATAATAATCCGGGTGGCCGCAATCTCCATTTCCAGCCGTCCGAAAGGCGTCTTATAGATGGCCAGATTTTTTTTATCCTTCTCAAAAATCATCTGGACATTAACCACGCCTTTCTTTCTCACCTCCATCAGTCCCGGCCGGATCTTGATCATATTGTGGGAAGGTTCTGTAAATCCCTCCATCATCTCGTCATACAGCAGATAATGGGTATTATTTCTGAAATAGTATTCTCCTGTGGTAATCAGCTCCAGAGGTTCCTCTTCTGACCCGCCGTCCGGCGTGTGAAGTCCCCGGATATGTATCAGCACTTCCTTTGTCATATTCTTCAGTACTCCTCTATATTAATCTGTTCCGTCATATTCACATCAAACGGCAGAATGGAATTGGCAAACCGTTTAAACTTATCCGCCGCGTCAGACACAAAAAAGCGGTAAGGGAATTCGCTTCTGGCAGTTCCCGGATTCATCAGGTTTCCCGCTTCCAGCAGCCGTTTCAGCGCCAGGGAAGTCTCATAGGCGGGATTCACCAGCGTCACCTGCTCCCCCATGATCTCCCCGATCAGTCCACGCAGCAGAGGATAATGGGTACAGCCCAAAATCAGTGTATCGATATCCTGCTCCTTGAGATCTTTCAGATATCTCCGGGCCACAGTTTCCGTCACAGAATCATGCAGCCATCCCTCTTCCACCAGCGGCACAAACAGCGGACAGGGCCGTCCCACCACTGTGATTTCCGGATCCATCTGGTGAATCAGTTCCCGATAAAGATGGCTGTTGATGGTAGCCTCCGTGGCAATCACTCCCACTCTTTTTTTCCGGGTAGCCTGAATCGCCACCCGGGCGCCCGGCTTCACCACGCCGATAATGGGAATCTCACTTTCCTCCTCGAGCGTACTCAGGGCCAGCGCGCTGGCGGTATTGCACGCCACCACAATGGCTTTCACCTGCTGCTCCCGCAGAAAACGGACAATCTGCCGGGAATAACGGATCACCGTATCCCGGGATTTGCTTCCGTAGGGGACCCGGGCGGTATCTCCAAAATAAATAATTTTTTCCATAGGAAGATTCCGCATGATCTCCCGGGCTACCGTAAGCCCGCCCACGCCGGAATCAAAAACGCCAATGGGCGCGTTGGGATCTATCTTCGTCATCTTATCTTCTCTCCAGCCTTTCAGCAATCTCATACGATGCCGGGCACACCCTGGCCCGATATCACTGGGGCGGTTCCGTCTCCCGGCTTCACCGCCGCGCATCTTTTTCGCACGCCTGCACAGGCATACTGCAATCTTTATAATAATACCGTGTCCGGCAGGAGAATTCAACCCCCACCTTCCATACGGATACGGCGAAATGCAGCCGTTCCGCTTTCCGGCTTCACGGTCACCCAAGCGCGTGCGCAGGCTGCGGTTCCCAAAGCCTGGTAATCGTATACCTCGGGATTCCGCTGTATTCACAGCGTAATCTAAAAGGGCAGCCAACGAAAACGGATTTTCGTCTCTGCCGGGTGCAGGATGAAATCACAGGCTTCTTCCGTCAGGACTCCCTGAAACGCCCTGCCATCCTCTTCCACCGGACGCACGGCGCCGGTAAAACAGAGTCCCGGATAGAGAATACACCACCAGTTATGTCCTTCTCCCTGCCCGATTTCTACCCGCAGTGCCTGATACTCTCCTTCCGGAAGGGTATACTCGCCGTAGGTTCGTTCCGGGAACCATTCCCGGGACAGCCGGGCCTCCACCGGCAGGCTGGAATCCTCCTCCCTCAGCACCTGACGGGCAGCTTCCTCCACCTGGCCGAGATGTTCCTCCACCCGCCGCCGGGATTCCGCGGCTGATCCGGCGTTGGAGAGTACCGGATTCAGCATTTTTAATATGCCGTCCCTCACTTTCAGTTTCTGTTCCTGATCCTGTCTGCTGTCGCTGTTAGCCACCACATGTAGCCGGAGCACCTGACCGGAAATCTCCCGCTGCAGCGCCTGTTCCTCAGCGGATGGTCCTGCCCCCGCCAGAAATGCTCCGAAAATCCCCGCCAGAAGCGGCAACGCCCAGCGGATCTGCCGGACTTTTCTTCTCATGGCAAATTCCTCCTTCCTGTGAAGGATTGCCTGATTTTTCATGCTTTATACGGGATCCCCGCTGGATTCCAGAACCACGGACAGGCCGTCTCCCTCCGGAAAAACCAGAGGAAATTCCTCAATCGCTCCTTCATTGTGAAGGGTGCTGTAAACCTTCCGCAGAATCAGCGGATGGCTTTCATCCATACGATTCTCATAAATTCCCGCAAGAAATTCACCCAGCGACTGAATGTTTTCTCCATTCATAGCCATGACTTCCTCAAGCTGCTCACTGCGGTATACATAAGCGGCATTTCCCAGAGTACTGGTTTTTTCCATGGAATCCAGGATCTGTGTCAGCTGTCCGGTCTGCCGGTACAGATTCTGTCCGAAAATCACGGCCTGAATATGTCCCATATCCAGGTAAAGCTCCTGACTTTTTTCATAGGCGGCCAGGATTTCCTCCAGCGTCTTTCCGGTATACATCAGATAGCCTTTGCCGCTTCCCCCCTGACTGTCCTCCTCGCCTTCCTTTTCCTGTCCGGTCATCTGTGGAAGCGCAGCCATTCCGAAATATACCTGATAAATCCCATCCTGCTCATCAATTCCCAGCACCAGCGGGTATGCCCGCTTTTCCGGCTCCACAATCCGACAGCCGGAAAGGAACAGCAGTGCCGCATACAGGATGCCCAGCACCTTCCGTTTCTTTTTCTTATCCAACCTTCCGCCTCCTTAAAAATCCCGTACAGACGCCCACCGCTGCCAGAAGCGGCAGAAACACAAACACTGCCAGCGGTCCGTACTCGGTCTGAATTTCCCATCCCCCGAAGTCCGCCGTTCCCAGCACAAAGGTCAGAACCGCCGCAGGAAGCCTGCCGGCCGCAAGATTTACCTTTTGAAAAATGAATTTGCTGTAGAACAAAATACTTCCCAGGGCAAACATCAGCGAAAGCGCTGCAGCTGTCAGAAAAATCAGATCCATTCTTCTTAAAAATCCTCCCGGCAGCCGTGCGCCGGCCATCAGGTCCAGCATGGGAAAGGCCTGTCCTTCCTGTCCCATCGGTCCGAAAACCGAAAGCTCCAGCAAAAGAAATACGATTGTCCACAGCCCCATACGTCCCACAGTCCGGAATACAGACTTTCTGTGCCCTCCTCTTTCCGTAGTCTGAACCAGAGCAAAGGGCAGCAGCGCGACTCCCGCAAAAATTCCCGCATAGGACAGCGCTCCGCGGACAATATCAACCGCCCGCTCTCCCCAATCGGCTGAACTTCTGCGCGTCTCCTCCATCAGAAGCGCCGGATCTGCCTGAAAGGCCGCCAGCAAAAGAAGCAGTCCCAGAAGTCCCGCAGTTACCGGCCATGCGGCCTGTGCGAATCTTCCCCTGGACTGAATATTCCCGCTGCCGGCCAGTACCACCAGAACCAGCACGGCAGCCAGCACCCACCGGGGCACTCCCGGTATCAGATATTCCGACATCAGCCCGGTAATTCCGGAAAGCAGCCATCCCCCTGTAAGGATCAGATACACCTGATAAATAAGCGCTACTGCCCGCGCCGGACACTTGCCCCAGTATTTCTCCGGACACTTATACACATGCGCCTGCCGCAAAAGGAAAAATATCCACACAAAGAGAATCCCTGTCCCCAAAAGCACGGAAAATATTCCGTCCCTTCCCCGGAGGTTTCCCGGAAGAAACAGCGCCGCCGCCCCCAGATACGTCAGGGAAAACTGCCGCTCCATCTGAAGCCAGGAAATTCTTTCGTTATCTGAAAACACCGTCCCTCCTCCTTTCCCCGTTCTGCGCCCCCGCAGTCTCCCCGGAAGAATCCGAAACCTTTCTCAGCCGTACCCTGTTTCCTCTTCTGGCGAAAATGGGTCTCAGCCGCAGCGTTTTTATCGGCCCCCGCCAGATCGAATCGTTTTCTGTCTGATATCCCTGCACCCCTTTTCCCACAAAAGGCATCAGGTAGGGGATCCGGAAACTGACCAGCCCTGCCAGATGTCCCAGAAACAGATAGACGCCCACCGCGATTCCAAACATTCCCAGCAGACCCCCCAGGAAGATAAATCCGTATTTCAGCAGACGGACCGCGGAAGACAGTTCTTCATTTGGTATGGCGAAAGAACTCAGCGCGCTCAGAGCCACCACCACCACGGCCATGGGGCTCACCAGATTGGCGCCCACTGCCGCATCCCCGATAATCAGACCGCCCACAATGCCAATGGTACCGCTTAAAGGCCCCGGCATCCGAACGCTGGCTTCCCGGATCAGTTCAAAGGCCAGTTCCATCAGAAGAACCTCCAGAAGACTGGGAAACGGCACTCCCCGCCGGGCCTCCGCAAAGGACAGCAGCAGGTTGGTGGGGAGAATCTGCGTATGAAATCCGATGACTGCCAGATATATTCCGGAAAACATCAGCGCCATGCACATGGCCAGATACCGCAGCATCCGCTGAAAGGAGGCGATTTCAAATCGGTTGTACCGGTCCTCGCTGACTCCCAGAAAGCTGTTTAATGTGGTGGGAAGCAGCAGCGCTACCGGGGAATTGTCACAGAGAATCACAATCCGGCCGTTCAGAAGCTCCATGGCGGCCAGATCCGGACGCTCTGTGGTCTGAAATTGCGGGAAAGGCGACAGCCAGTTTTCCTCCGCCAGCTGTTCCAGAATTCCGCTGTCCAGAATGCCGTCTACTTCATAGCGGCTGATACGCTGGCAGGCCAGTTCCACCAGATCCGGATAGGCAAGGCCTTCCATATAAAGGATATTTACCAGCGTATCTGATCTTGCGCCCAGAAACAGTTCCCTCACCTTCAGATCCGTACTGCGGATCCGTTTGCGGATCAGCGCGGTATTCACCTTCACCGGCTCTGTGAAACCTTCGTTAGATCCCCGAAGCACCTTTTCCGACTGTGCCACCCCCAGCGTTTTCCCCGGATACCCCTTGCTTCCGATTTTCAGGATTTTGTCATATCCGTCCACGAGAAGAATCACATTTCCCGCCAGCAAAGCCCGCAGCCCATCCTCCAGCGTTTCAAGAAAACCCGCATCGGAAATTCCCATGGCATTCTCGTCCAGAAAAGAAATCAACTCCCTCCCGTCAAGCTCCTTCAGCCGGGACAGCAGCCGCCCCAGCATGGATTCCTCCAGCATCATATTCCCCGCCGTGACCTCCAGATAGACAGCCAGGCAGGAAATGGCCGGTTCTCCCAGCCGCATGGGACGAAACAGAATATCCGCGCAATCCGCGCACTGTTCCTTCAGCCAGTGTTCATTTTCGCCAAGCTTCCGATAAACCTCCGTCATTTCCTCCTCCTTACCTCTTTGACGCTCCACGCCATGGGATTCCGGCCGGTTACGCGGTTGCCAGACGCGGAGCTTATTTATTTTCCTGCAAAGCAATGGAACGCACACTTTGCGAGCTTTCCACCGTCACGAATAAAAAGTACCGCCGCGGCAGTACTCTTTCCGTATATACAACAATAGAAGATATGCATTGCATATCTTCTATTGTGTACCAATTCTTCACTTTTATTCTCCGGCAGGATTTTCCCCCTGTTTTTGCTCTTCTCCCAGGGAAAGGCTGCGCAGAATCGCATCCTGCTGGTTGCGGATATGAACGCCGATATGCTTCCGGGCATTCTGTACATCCCGGTTTTTCAGGGATGCCCAGATGGCATAATGCTCTTTTACCAACGTTTTTCTGCTTTCCACATCCTTCAGATATTCGATCCGGTAGCGATACATCTGTTCCCGGATATTGTTGATAATCTGTACCAGGCGCCGGTTATGAGTGGCATTGTAAATAATCTCATGGAACTTTACGTCTGCCTCTGCCAGCGCTGTCAGATCATCCTGGTTCATGGCCTGTTCGAACAGCTGTACGGAATCCTCCAGATCCTTCAGTTCCTCCTGCGTAATCCGCTGGCATGCGAACTGTACCGCCAGCTCTTCCAGGCCCAGGCGGACCTCCAGCACATCGTTGAGATCCTGTTCTGTGATCTGGGCCACCTGGGCTCCCTTTCTGGGAACCATCTTCACCAGACCTTCCAGCTCCAGCATCCGAATCGCCTCCCGCACCGGCGTCCTGCTGACGCCAAGACGGCGGGAAAGGGCGATTTCCATCAGCCGTTCTCCCGGTTTCAGTTCTCCCCGGAGTATCGCCTGCCGCAGGGTGTTGAACACCACATCCCGAAGCGGCAGATACTCATTGATATTCACATGAAAATCACTGGTCATCTTCTGTCCCTCCGTTATGAAACGCTTCCGCAAGAAATACCTGGCGGGCAAGACGGCTCTCCCGCAGTCTCTGCTGGGCCTGCCGGGCTTTTTCCCGGTCGTCAAAAATACCAAACACCGTGGGACCGCTGCCGCTCATCAGCGCATTGAGAGCTCCGGTCTCCTTCATCAGATCTTTGATTTTTTCGATAACCGGATACCGGGGAATCGTAACGCTCTCCAGCACGTTCCCCATTTTTTCGGTCACACCGGTCAGATCTCCGGCCTTCAGGGCAGCGACCATACCGTCAATATCCGGATGTACCGTGGTCTCATCCAGCTTCAGATTGGTGTAGACATATTTTGTAGAAACACTGACACCCGGTTTTCCGATCAGAATGTAGCAGGGAGGCAGCGGAGAAAGTCTGGTCAGTTTCTCTCCGATTCCTTCTGCCAGGGCAGTCCCCCTCATGATACAGTAAGGCACATCCGCCCCCAGCTTTAATCCCCGCTCCATCAGTTCCCCTCTGGAAAGTCCCAGACCAAACAGACGGTTGATCCCCACCAGGGCAGCGGCGGCATCTGAACTTCCGCCCGCCATCCCCGCCGCCACAGGAATAAATTTGTTCAGGCGGATATCCAGACCCTGGGGAAGAGAAAATTCCTCCATCATAAGACTGGCTGCCCGATAGACAAGATTGCCGGCATCCGCAGGCACATAGGGCAGATTCACCGACAGGCGGATCCCCGGCTTCCTGCTTTTTTCTATTTCCAGCTGGTCAAACATCCGGATCGTCTGCATAATCATACGAACCTGATGATAACCATCCTCACGTCTTCCAATCACGTCCAGTCCCAGATTAATTTTTGCAAAAGCCTTCAGTTTCATCGTTTATCTCCTGTATTCAGCTGTTACGCATTTTGTACTTTGTATACAATACTATTATAACGTTCTTTTTCAGAAAAGCAACGGCTTTTTCACAATCAACAGCGGCTGCTCCCGGTCCGGTTCCCCTTCGCCCAGCTCATTCAGCTGCCGGATGGAGTCCGCGGTGGTGTAAAATTTTTTTGCGATATCCCACAAAGTATCCCCCGGTTTTACCACATAGCAGACGATTCCCGGCATCCGCTCCATCTTTTCCAGATCCAGCGCTTCCTCCCGGATCTCCTCGATTATCTCTTCCTCCCAGCGCCGCAGTACCAGTGCGTTCACATTCATGACAGCCTTTACCTCAATCTGACTGTCATCCAGCATGGTGGTGGACAGCTGTTCCAGATCCGCCTGCAGATAATACACACAGTCAGTGCCAATTCCCGCGGCCTCCACCACATGGGTAAAGGGAATGGCCGCTTCCATGGAATAGAACGGCATGTCATCGTCCCCGATGCTATAAAGAATCCTTACCTGGATGATTCCTTCCACCTGGATCCCGTTTTCCACCATGCGGATATCGTCGATTTTTACATTACCGTCGCTGTGGCATACCTGGAGAATTTTCCCCTGGGGATCCTGGACTGGAATCCGGTCCCCCACCCGGCATTTGGAATAATTTTTCACCAGCAGCTGTTCCAGCAGCTGGCCCCGGCGCTGGGGAATACACTCTTTTTCCGGTGTATAGACGTCCATCAGAATGGTGCAGGTTTCTTCCTGATAAATCTTCATATCCATCTCCAGCACCACATCCGCCTGCAGAATCCGCTCCTCCCCGTCAGCGTCCGGCTTGACCTCCAGACCGGCCTGGAGCATGGTGGTCTCAATATGAGGAATCATATCCATGGTGCAGCCGGCACACTCCACCTCGCCGGCAAAAGGAATGGACTGTTCCAGCCACTGTAGAGGATTATCCGCATCGTCTCCCGCATAGAGGACAAATACAAAAAGCTCTCCCTTCACCGTCACTTTTCCTTCCTCCGCCCGCAGATCCATCCCCCGGATCTCCATGTCATCCCAGAGTACCTGATGGATATTGGGCTTGCTGGAAGGCAGAAGAATCTCTTTTTTCTGCCGCATGGTGTCCTTTTTATGTACGCCCAGCGTCAGCAGCTGCATCGTTTTCTTTTTAACCGACAGCTCCGGCACATCCTTTACATCCACCGGAAGCTCCACCCGCATCAGTTCATCGGCCGATGCCTGAAATTCCACCACCGCTTTCACATTCAGTTTTCTGGAATTGATGAGGTGCAGCGTCAGATCCTCGATTTCCCATTTCAGGCATACCTTGTCGCCGCCGGACAGTCCTTCCAGATGCAGCGTCTCACTGATGGGAAGTTTTCCCTCCAGACTGCAGACCTTTCGCCCGGGCGTATCCGCCACATACAAAAGACGGAATGCCAGGACTCCCACAATCAGCGCCGTCCCCTCGCTTACCTGAACCTCTTCCACCTGGATTTCGCCCTTCTTCTGTATCATCCGGCCGATATCCGGCCTGTTGTCCGGCACGTTCAGATCCTCGTCAAAAGTCAGCTGGTTCACCGCCCTGCTTTTCGTGCAGAGCATACTGAAATTTTTCTTTACCAATTCCAAATCCATCTTCCCCTTTCCTTATAATTGTCCAAACGGCAGCAGACAGGACTGCCGCATCAGTCAAATACCACCGTTTTGGGGGCGGCGTCCACCTTCACCACCAGATAAGGGCTGGAAACCGCTTCTCCGGACGCATCTTCCGGATCCGGCCCTACCAGTTCCGTCCGTATATGAATCGCATCCCCGCACTCCTTCACATACTCCACCCGGATGCTGTATCCGCCTGAACTCTGGATCCCGTAGCCCTTTAAAAGATACAGCTCCCCTTCACACAGATAACTCATCTGAAACGCTTCCTGTTTTTTCGCTTCAATCAGCTTGGTAATCTCCAAAGGAAAATCCTCTTCCTTCAGGACCGTGTAATCCAGTGCCTTTTCCTCCCTGCTCTTTTTCTGTATCAGCCCGCACCCCACAATTCCCATGGCAAGAAGCGCAATAGCCAGAACAAATGTGATCCGTCTTATCATTTCGTCTCTTTTCTTTTCCTTCATCGCTACTATTTTATGTGGATTTTTTTCAAAAATTCCTGTATAATGGTACACGAGTTATTATACCGAATGGTACATTGGAGGAAGACATGATTCGTTTTATTGTTATCTGCATTGTTGTCGTAGGTTATCTGATTCTATCCATTCCCCTTCTTCTGGCAGAGTGGGTTGTGGGAAAGGTGAATCCCCGGGCCAGAGATCTCAGCTCTCTTCGGATTATTCAGGCGGTATTCCGGCTGATTCTGAAAATCACCGGAGCGACCGTTACTGTCATCGGCCACGAACATGTCCCACAGGATACTCCGGTACTCTATATCGGCAATCACCGAAGCTATTTTGACATTCTGCTGACTTATGTTCGCTGCCCGGATCTCACAGGTTATGTGGCAAAAGCGGAGATGGCAAAGATCCCGCTGCTGTCCAACTGGATGCGTCTTCTTCACTGCCTGTTTCTGGACAGAAAGGATATCAAAAAGGGACTGAAAACCATCCTCACCGGTATTGATAAAATGAAGGAGGGCATCTCTATCTGCATTTTCCCTGAGGGAACCCGCAACCGCGGGGAAAGTGAGCTGGATCTGCTCCCTTTCCATGAAGGAAGTTTCAAGCTGGCCACCAAATCCGGCTGTCCCATTGTTCCCATAGCGCTGAATAATACAGCATCTATCTTTGAAAAACAGTCTCCCAGGATTCGGAAAGCACATGTGGTGATCGAGTACTGCCCGCCCATTTACCCCGACCGGCTGGACAAAGAGACGAAAAAGCATCTGGGACAGTACTGCCAGCGAATAATTCGGGAAACACTGGAAAAAAATCAGAAACTGGTATGATCGGACCCGATCTCCGTACATTTGGAAACTGCAACCGGCTGCGGCGTCAAAGATTCTGACTGTGCCACAGCCGGTTTTGTTAAACAAAGGAAGTGTAAAGCAATGAAAACGATACGAAAAGGAGCCAGATACCTGGCGGTGGCAGCAGATACCATACTCTCTGTAGTCTTTGCATTTCTGGCGCCGCTCTTATTTTTCAGCGGGGGATGGGTATTTCGGACCTGGAATCATCTGTCCATGGAAGAGCTGGTTTTTCATCTGAAGACCCCGCTGGAGGGTACAAACACAGCACTGGTCCGGGAATATATTCTGGAGTGTCTCCTGCCATCTGTGATCATTTTTCTTCTCATCCAGATTTTCTTCTTTCTCATTCGGAAAAAGCGTTTTTTCCATCTGACAAACGGAATCCTCCTGACCGTTCTGATACTGATTTCTCTCGGAACCCTGTACGCAGCCGCCAAAAAGCTGAATCTGAAACAGTATCTGGAAGCACAGAATACCAGCTCCGATTTTATTGAAACCTATTATGTGGATCCTGCGGAAACAGTCATCACTTTCCCGGAAGAAAAACGGAATCTGATCTATATTTTCCTGGAATCCATGGAAACCACTTATACGGACCTGGAAAACGGCGGTGGTTTTTCCGAAAATGTGATCCCCGATCTGACGGCGATCGCCCAGGAAAATGAAGACTTTTCAGGAACCGGACCGCAGATTAACGGAGCCCATGCGATGTACGGTTCCACCTGGACTATGGGGGCCATGTTCGCCCACACAGCAGGGCTCCCTTTGAATATTTCCATTCAGGGGAATGATATGGATACCCAGGAGCATTTCTTTCCGGGCATTACCACGCTCGGAGATATACTGGAAAAGGAAGGATATACGCAGACACTTCTCATCGGTTCGGACGCCACTTTTGGCGGCCGCAGGCTGTATTTCACAGAACATGGCAATTATGAGATCATGGATTACCCTTACGCAATATCCTGCGGCATGCTTCCGGCAGATTATTATGTCTGGTGGGGCTATGAGGATTACCATCTTTTTGATTTCGCAAAGGAAAAACTTCTGGATCTTTCCAGTCAGGAAGAACCCTTCCATCTGACCATGCTGACGGTAGATACTCATTTTGAGGATGGCTATGTCTGTGAAAAATGCGGCAGTCTTTACGGTGACAATCAGTACGCCAACGTTATGGCCTGTTCCGGCAGACAGCTGAACGAGTTTCTTCAGTGGATTCAGCAGCAGGATTTTTACGAAAATACCACTGTCGTGCTGGCGGGAGATCATCTGACCATGGACAGTGATTTCTGCGAAAATGTATCGGAGGACTATGACCGAAAAGCCTATACCGCTTATATAAACCCGGCAGCGGAAGCAGAACTGCACACGGAACGCATGTATTCTACCATGGATCATTTTCCCACCACTCTGGCTGCCCTGGGCGCCCAAATAGAAGGAAATCGTCTGGGACTGGGAACCAATCTTTTTTCATCGGAACCCACATTGACGGAATTTCTGGGATTAGAGGAAATGAATCAGGAGCTGCAGAAAAAATCAGAGCTGATGGACCGGATGGCCGATATTAATGAAAACTCAGAGGAACTCATGATACGGGAAGGCCGTATGCCGTAGACGCCGGCAACCGCCGGTCCCTGTCAGACAGATGCCAAAAAGCTGGAACCAGATCATCCGCAGACCTGGCTCCAGCTTTTTTCAACTGTTTTGCAGCGCATCCACCACTTTTTCAAAGTGCATATAATGGGATGCCTTCACCAATATGGTATCTCCCTCTTTCACCAGCCCGGGAAGCCGATTGAGGAGTTCTTCCAGGGATTCCAGATGTACCACCTGCTCCATTCCGGCCTTGCGGGCTGCCTGGGCCATATACGCGCAGTGGGGGCCTGTACAGATCAGAAGATCCAGACCGCAGGAAGCGGCGAAGGTTCCCACCTCGGCATGCAGAGCATCCTCCCGGATTCCCAGTTCCCCCATATCTCCCAGCACCGCCACTTTTCTTCCCAGCGCGTCCCGCAGGATCTGCAGAGAAGCTTTCATGGACATGGGATTGGCATTATAACAGTCATCCACAATCGTATATTGATCGGTCTCAATCATATGAAATCTTCCGTTTACCGGCTGCAGACTTTCAATTCCCCGGCGGATCTGATCCAGATCCAGACCGAAGGCCAGGCCCACCGCCGTGCCGGCCAGCGCGTTGTATACCATATGCTGACCCGGAATGGGAATAATCACATCAAAATCGCCGACAGGCGTACAGATGGTACAGGCTGTCCCCTTCAGGCCCCGGCTTTCTATTCTGCCTGCATGGATGGGATGTTTTTCCTCCAGGCCGAAAAATACCGGCGGTTTCCCCTGTACCTGCTTCACAGCAGCCAGCTTGTCATCATCTCCGTTGAGAATCACCGTTCCCTGACCCTTCAGGTGATCGAAAATCTCTGTCTTCGCCCTGAAAACCCCGTCCCGGTCTCCCAGATTTTCCAGATGGCAGCAGCCGATATTGGTGATCACACAGATATCCGGTCTTGCAATGGAAGCCAGCCGATGCATCTCGCCAAAATCACTGATTCCCATCTCCAGTACCGCAATCTCATCCTCCTGGCGCAGCCGGAACACCGTCAGGGGAAGCCCCAGCTCATTGTTGAAATTTCCCTGTGTTTTCAATACCCGGTACTTCTGGGACAATACGGAAGCAATGGCCTCTTTGGTGCTGGTCTTCCCCACGCTTCCGGTGATTCCCACCACCGGGATATCCAGCTGTTTCAGATAATATGCCGCAATATCTTTCACTGCCTGCAGAGAGGACTGTACACGGATCACCGGATATGGCGCGTCCTTCAGATCCTTTTCCGAAAGGGAAGCCAGCGCCCCCGCTTCCATCACCTGGGGAATAAAATCATGGCCATCCGCCCGACTTCCCACAATGGGCACAAACAGACACCCCGGTTCCGTCTTTCTGCTGTCTGTGGTAATGGAGGACACACACTGCTGCCGCAGATGCTCCGGCCCCTGATAGGTTCCGCCGCACGCGGCGGCAATATTTTCCAGCGTCAGATTTTTCATGACAATCTCCCTTCTTACGGCTCCTGCTGATATTTTTTCAGAGAAATTCGGATCAATTCCTCACACAGATCCGCGAAACTCATGCCCAGCACCGCCGCTTCCTGGGGAAGAAGGCTGGTGGGTGTCATTCCGGGAAGCGTATTGGCCTCCAGGCAGAAGATCTCTCCATCCGAATTCATCATGAAATCCAGACGGGCATACCCGCGAATTCCCAGGAGCTGGCAGCCTTTCCTCGCATATTCCTGCATCCTGCCGGTCTCTTCTTCCGTAAGATGAGCCGGACAGGTCTCCACTGCCGCTCCCGCCGAATACTTGTTCTTGTAATCATAAAATCCTTCCACCGGGGCAATCTCGATAACAGGATATGCTCTGCCATCTACCACGCCCACCGAAAACTCTCTTCCATCCACATACGCTTCCACCACAGCCTGGTCTTCATAGGAAAAGGCGCCCTCCAGTGCTTCCCGGTACTCTTCCGGCGTATGCACAATGTACACTCCCACGCTGGAACCGCCGCAGCAGGTCTTCACCACCACCGGAAGTTTCATGCCCCGGGCCGCCAGATCCGGATCCTCCCCGCATTTCAATTCAAATCCTCTGGGCGTGGGAACTCCTCCCATTTCAAACAGCTTTTTGGTAATCCCTTTATCCATGGCCATGGCGCTGCTTAAGCAGTCCGTACCCGTATAACGAATACCGAAAAGATCAAAAACCGCCTGCACGCGTCCGTCCTCCCCGTTGGCTCCGTGCAGTGCCATGAACACCACATCCGCCGCCTGACACAAGGAAAGCACCTGGGGACCAAAGAATTCTCTTCTGGTCTTTTTTTCATTCTCCAGCTGTCCGTTTCTCGCCCGGATCCTTTCTGCCTGTTCCTCCACATCATAATCTCCCGCAAAAGCGGTTTCGGGATTCAGACCCTCTTCTCCGAAAAATACGTCCAGCAAAATCGCCTGATGGCCCCTGGTACGCAGCGCGCGGCAAACCTCGGTTCCCGTCACAATCGATACATCGCGCTCCGTACTGGTTCCCCCTGCCAATACCACAATCTTCATTCTGATTTCCTCACTCTCACAAAAGAGAACGGGGCTGCCGCATGCATCTGTCGTCCCTGACAGGCGCGGCATCCCCTCTCCGTTTTATTCGTAATTAAATTTAGTATACAATAACCGGCGTACCGATTTCAACTGCCTCAAAGATTTTTCTGGCATTTTCTGTGGGTGTATTCACACAGCCGTGGGATCCATTGGTCTTATAGATCTCCCCGCCGTACTCGGAACGCCAGGTGTCCGCGTCATGAATTCCCACATTTCCATTGAACGGCATCCAATAGGTAACCGGCTGGGTATACCCTTCTCCGGTGAGCACGGCTCCGTGCTTTTTGGCATCGATAGCCCAGACACAGCCTGCCGGTGTGGCACATCCTTCCTTATTGGGATTTCCCGTTACCACCGGGGTATCCACAATCAGCTGCCCGTCCTTATAACACCACATCCGCTGTTCCTCAATGCTGATTTCCACATAGGTATCGCCGATATCGTTGGTATCCCTGCTTTTTCCTTCATAAAGATACACCGGTTCGATGGTTCCTGTCTTTCCTTCTTTGATATACTGCACCAGTTCGTCGGCAGTGGCCTGCTTCTTCATCACCCAGCCGTAATCACCGCCCCGCTGCAGTGTGATCTTTTCCCCGTGGGAAGTGGTAAAATCATGCGCCAGCCCGAAGGTATCATACTTATAGGCCAGCTGTTTCACATAATCCATCACTTTATCTTCGTCCACCGTATACTGTCCGTCCTCCCCCTTTACGATCCAGTCCTTGATCAGAGAAGCATCCACCGTCTCCGTCCGGTCCCCGAAATCGTAGGTGAGATTCGTCTTCATATACTGATTCAGCTGATCACGCTCCGCCACCAGGGAGGCGTCATCCTGATAAACGGACGGCTTCAGATAACAGCCCTCCTCATCCAGATTAATCTCCGTCTTTCCGGCATCCACCGCGGCGATCACCGCAGCCTTTACCTTCTCCCGGTCCAGCGTGTTTCCTACCACCTCAGGAGTAATCACATACTGGGTTCCGTCAAACTCCAGCTTTGCGTCCTGGGGCGCCACGATGTTTGCCTCCTGGAAACAGCTCATGGCATCCAGCAGTCCGTCGATCCTATCCTGGTCGTAAGTGGTATTGGCCGCCAGCTCGTACGTCTTGTCCACCGCAAAGGAGGTGATCCACTTCCACTGATTCTGTTCCTCCAGAAGTTCATCCACCTTATTGTCATCCACATACTGCAGATTCAGCTGTTCCGCCGTGACAGTCTCCGTGGCACCGTCAATCAGCACCAGCTGCAGCCGGTACTGTCCGATTCCATTCTGAATCTCCTCTTTCACCTCTTTGGCAGTCATGTTTTCACAGTCAATGCCATTGATGGTGGTTCCCTTCAGAAAATGATCAGAAAAATAATAGGCAATCCCCAGATAGCCGATAGCCATGATCAGGATATAACCGATCAGAATACCCAGAACAATTTTTTTTGCTTTTTTCTTCTTTCTTTTTGCTGCCATTGCAACCCCTTATATATCTGTTCTATAAAAACATTTTTGCGTCGATAGTATTGTAACACTGAACCGCAGGGCGGTAAAGGAGTTTAAAAAAAAGTAAGAAAGATTTCATACTTCGGAAACACTGCCGGGCCTTCCCGGAGTCTTCGCAGAATTTCCCGGAAAATCTGACGGTTTTCATAATATTGAAAACTGCCGGATCCAGCAAAAAGGATCCGGCAGCATAGGCCCGCCAGACAAAAGCCGTTCCGTCGGCTTTTCTCCTCAAATCAGGCCTTCAGCAGTTTATCAACACTCACCAGTTTCACACTGAGTACAAAAATCTCGGCAGCCACTGCCAGTTCCTCCACAGTAGGGAAGGAAGGCGCAATACGGATATTGCTGTCCTTGGGGTCTTTTCCGTAAGGATAGGTGGCGCCGGCTCCCGTCATCACCAGACCGGCTTCTTTTGCCTTGGCCACAATGGCTTTGGCACAGCCTTCCATAGCGTCGAAGGAGATAAAGTATCCTCCCTTGGGATGGGTCCAGCTTCCGATCTCCAGGCCGCCCAGTTCACGCTCCAGCACCTCCTGCACCTTTTCAAACTTGGGGCGCAGAATGTCCGCATGCTTACGCATATGGTTATACATTCCCTGCATATCCTTGAAGAAACGCACATGACGCAGCTGATTCAGCTTATCATGTCCGATCGTCTGGAAACTCATATGGCGTTTTGCTTCCTCCAGGTTTGCCTCGGAAGCCGCCAGCGCAGCAATACCGGAACCGGGGAAGGACACCTTGGAGGTGGAAATAAACTTGAACACCATGTCAGGATTTCCCGCTTTGACGCACTCATTCAAAAGTTCCAGAATCACGTCTCTGTCATCGTCATACAGATGATGAATGGACTAAGCATTATCCCAGAAGATCCGGAAATCCTTTGCCGCCGGTTTCAGCCGGGCAAATCTGCGGACCGTCTCATCGGAGTAGGAAATTCCTGTCGGGTTGGAGTACTTGGGCACACACCAGATTCCTTTGATGGACGCATCCTGGGAAACCAGTTTCTCCACCATATCCATATCCGGACCGGTGGGAAGCAGCGGCACGTTGATCATCTCAATTCCGAAATATTCGGTAATGGCAAAATGGCGGTCATAGCCGGGAACCGGACAGAGGAACTTCACCTTATCCAGTTTGCACCAGGGAGTATTTCCCATGATTCCGTGAGTCATGGCCCGGGATACCGTATCAAACATCACACTCAGGCTGGAGTTCCCATAAATCAGAATGTTCCGCTCCGGAACCTCAGACATATCTGCCAACAGCTTTCTGGCCTCGGAAATTCCTTCCATCACTCCATAGTTTCTGCAGTCCACTCCGTCAGAGCTTACCAAGTCAGAATCGCTGGTGAGCACATCCATCATACCGTTGCTCAGATCCAGCTGGGCTTTCGACGGCTTTCCGCGGGACATATCCAGCTTCAGGCCCTTCTTTTTTACTTCCTTAAACTGTTTTTCCAGGTCACTTTTGAGAGCCTTCAGCTCTTCCTTGCTCAACTGTGTGTAGGGCTTCATGGGAACCTCCTCCTGATATTGCGGCGCTTCAAATTTCCCGAATACGCTGCCGCAGTTTTTCTTCTTATTTTAATAATACAACATCAGACACTATTTTAGGCACGCTTTGACCTTTTGTCAAGGAAATCCTGCATTTTCAGCATTATCACACGAGAAATTCACCGGTTTTACGTCCGCTTATGCAACTTGTTTCATTCCTCCTTGCATTTCATTCTCTCTTGAGTTTCCGCGAATTGCAATAAAAAGATGAGTATGTCTTCCCGAAGTACCAATCTGCCGTTTTTTTGAGAGTTCTAGAATGGCAGTGCCAAGAATAGAGGCACTTTAATAAGCCCCGCCGGAACCGG
>DVIN01000002.1 GCA_018711275.1 Candidatus Pullilachnospira intestinigallinarum | reverse complement strand
CTGAGCGGTAGTGAAAACGCCGGAAGTTTTCGTTCTCTTTGATATCTCCAAAGTGCCCTTCTGTCTGGATCGACCGGGTCTGACGTTTCAGGATCCCTTCCTCACTCTGGATGTTTGCATGGGACGCTTCCTTTAGTTCTTCCCATTCCAGACGGCGCATAAACTGACAGTTTAATTCATCCAGGATTTCTCCCGTCAGTTTTTTCCCTTTAAAATCGTAAAAAACATCCCTCTGGGGTTTCTGCCCCTTGGTCAGCCAGATAAAAGCAAGGTCTCTCCGGCATAAGTCTACAATCCGGTCAACAGCCCGGACTCCGCGCATGTTCGCGTAAGTAACCACAGCATACAGCATGATTGGGTTATACCCGGTTCTTCCCTTATCTGAATAACAGGCCAGCAGGCCTGAAAAATCTAATTCCTCCATCACGTTTTTCAGGGTATAGACCGGATCGTCATCGGGTAAACCCAACTCGAAGAAACTGAAGTTAATTTTTTGTTGCCCAATTTCAAAAAAGTCGTTATAATAATCTTTGTTTAGCATAGTTCCATTATAACATGGAACGGAGAGAAAGATGGTTGTCGTTAGCCATCTTTCTCTTTTTTTCGAGGACAAATTTCAAAAGCAGGCGTGACTCGTATGAGTCACGCCTGCCCCTGTGTGGACTATCTATTTCCCGACAGCCCCTTTCTATACGATAAACCGGATTCAACCTTTCGTTGGAAGCAGATTATACAGCCGGGGAATCCTCCCGTCCCAGCTCTTTCTTCAGCTTTCCGAGAATAATCAGCGACAGGACTCCCGCCAGCAGAGCCGTCCCCGCAAAATTCAGCCAGATACCGGTAAGGCCCAGAGGCCAGAGAATGCCGATCAGAACCACCGGGAAAATCAGCGCGGTGGAGACGGATATCACCGAGGCCGGCAGCGGCTTCTCCACGGCCAGCATATAGCTCTGGGTAGCGAAGGAGAACCACCGGGTAATATAGGTCAGGCTGAAGAGCCGTACCGCTCCGGCAGCCATATGGAGTACTTCTCCCTGAGCGTCCGCCATAAACAGCAGTGTGATCTGTTCCGGAAACAGTGCCAGAACCACCACGGCGGCCAGAGAAACGATGCCGCTGGCGCCGAAGCAGCATTTTTCAATGGCCCGTACCCGGGAGCGCTTGCCGGCTCCCCAGTTATAGCCTACCGCCGGCTGCAGGGAGTCGCACATACCGTAAAGCAGAGGCTGGATGAATCCGTCCGCGTACATCAGCACGCCGTAGACGGATACCGCCGTCTCTCCACCCAGGCGAACCAGAATCATGTTCATCAGGATGGAAGTGATTCGTCCGGCAATATTGTTGAGAAAATTCGGGCTGCCACATGCCACAATCTGACGTATCAGACGACCGTGAAAATGGGGTCTGCAGAAACGCAGAATCGTCTTTTTTCTCAGAAACGGCGTCAATGCGATCAAAGCGCAGACCAGCATACCGGAGCAGGTGGCCAGCGCGGCCGCCCAGATTCCCCAGCCGAATACACCCAGGAAGAGAAATTCCAGCACGGCGCTGAGAACCGACATCAGAATATTTAAAAACATACTGCCCCGGATGATGCCGCAGATCCGGAGAAAGTTATCCATGGCAAAGACGATGGTGGTGATCGGAGAACAGATGGCGTAAACACGCATATAAGCCACCGCCTGCGCGGCAAAATCGCCCTGAGCGCCCATCAGGCGGATGAGAGAGGGCGCTGCCGCAAAGAGCAGTCCTCCGATCAGAATGCCGGTGATGACAATCATCAGACAGGCACAGGTGAAAATATTGCAGGCTTCTCTTTCCTTTTTCTGTCCCAGACAGACGGATATGGGAACCGCGGATCCCACGCCGATCAGGTCCGCCAGAGAAAAATTGATGATTACAAAGGGCATGGCCAGGTTGACTGCGGCAAAGGCAGTGGAGCCCAGGAAATGCCCGACAAAAACGCCGTCGAAGGTCTGATACAGGGCAGAGGCCAGCATACTGACCGCGCCCGGAAGCGCCGCGATGAAAAACAGCTTCAGCGGCGGTGTTTTTGCGAATAATGCTTCTGAATTCATAGAGAGTCATTCCTTTCCGTTAATGACCGGCTGGCCATTGAGGTATTCTTCAGATTTTTCCGGTAGTCCCGGCATGGAAAAGTTCCGCCCGGAGAAATTCCGTCCGTTTGTGAACCAGTGTAATAAGACATTCCTGTTCCTCGGGGGTCATACGGTCCAGAGAAGCGTTTTCCGCATCCAGCAGAGGCAGGATGATTTTCTCTGCGAAGGCATGGCCTTCTTCGGTAAACAGCACCCGCTTGCTTTTTCGGTTTCCCTCCAGCGGGGCCAGGCGAATATAGCCTTCCTTTTCCAGATGTTTCAGACAGGTGTTGAGGGTCTGGCGGCTGTAATACCAGGCGTCGCAGATTTCTTTCTGGGTGAGTCCGTCTCCTTCTGTCCAGAGGATGTACAGCACCCAGAGAACGGAATCCGACAGATGAACGCTGACCGCATAGGAATGATACAAATCATCCAGCATTTTATCATTTTGATTCAGCAGAATCATCTGCCGGGAAAGCTGTGTACTCATAAGATTCATCCTCCTTGTGGTGGGTTGAAAACTGTTTTGAATCCGATTACGGACAAAATTATAATCCGAAAACGGATTAATGTCAATGACGGTTTGCACCTTGACAGTTTATATACCGATTGGTATAATGACCATACAGAGAGGCAAAATTGTATAAGTAAAGCGTGGAAAGGAGGAGCAGATGCTATGGACAACAGAGAGGCGATTCTGAACAGCGCGCTGAATCTGTTCTGGGCCAGAGGTTACGACGCCACAGGGGTACAGGAGATTGTGGATCAGGCGGGAATCACCAAGCCCACGCTGTATTATTATTTCGGCAGCAAACAGGGACTGCTGCAGGAGATCCTTACCACCAACAGCCGGCAGCTGGAGGAAGAGCTGCGCGAAGCCGTTTCCTGTAAGGGCGATATTCCTTCGACTCTGTATCGGGTGGCACGGGCATACTTTGATTTTGCGGAAAATCATCGAAAGTTTTATATGTTTATGCTGAGTCAGTTCTACGCGGGACGGGAGACGGAAGGGTTCCGGGCAGTGTATCCGCTGATCCGGAAGTACTATCAGCTGGTGGTGCAGATTTTTGCGGATGCTTCCCGGGAACTGGGAAATATGGGAGGACGGCAGGAACAGTTTGCCATAAGTTTCATTGGAATTCTGGATTCGCATATGATGCTGGCTTTCCGGGATTTAAGCGAGGAGGAGTCGGTGACGATTTCCGATGAACAGACATATGAGATTGTAAGACAGTTTTTATACGGCATCTATTCATAGAGCCTGATTTCATGAGAGGAGGAAAACGGCATGGCGAAGTGGTATGAAGAGGCTGTGTTTTATCATATTTACCCCATCGGGCTTACGGGAGCGCCCAGGGAGAACAGGCAGACGGAGGTGAGCCACCGGTTTGACCGGTTGACCCGGGAATGGCTTCCCCATATTCAGGAGCTGGGATGTGACGCGATTTATATCGGACCGTTGTTTGAGTCTTCCACCCACGGTTATGACACCAGAGATTACCGGCTGGTGGACCGGAGACTGGGGGATAACGAAGATTTCGCGCGGTTTGTGAAAAAGGCCCACAGCCTGGGGATCCGTGTGGTGGTGGACGGGGTGTTTAATCACACGGGAAGAGAATTTTTCGCGTTTCAGGATATTCAGAGAAACCGGGAGGGTTCCCGGTACTGTGGCTGGTATAAGGGAATCTGGTTCGGAGGAAATACCTGGTATAACGATGGATTTTCCTACGAGGCGTGGAGAAACTGTTTTGAACTGGTGAACCTGAATCTGCAGAATCCGGAGGTAAAGGAGTATCTTCTGGATACGGTCCATTTCTGGATCACAGAGTTTGACATAGACGGCATCCGGCTGGACTGCGCGGACTGCCTGGATTTCGGATTCATGGAGGAACTTCGCGGAAGAACCGGCGAGTGGAAAGAGGATTTCTGGCTGATGGGGGAAGTGATCCACGGAGATTATTCCCGCTATATTCAGGACGGCCGGCGGCTGCTGCACAGTGTCACCAATTATGAACTGCACAAGGGACTTTACTCCGGACACAATGATCATAATTACTTTGAAATTGCCCATACTATCCGGCGGGAGTTTGACCAGAACGGCGGAATTTACCGGGGACTGCGGCTGTATTCCTTCGTGGACAACCACGATGTGGACCGGCTGGCCAGCAAGCTTCACCAGAAGAGCCATCTGCCGCTGGTCTATGCGCTTCTGTACTTTCTCCCTGGGATTCCTTCCATATATTATGGATCGGAATGGGGGATTGAGGGGCGCAAGGAAGGCGGAAATGATGATCCTCTTCGGCCGGCGCTGGAGCTGGAGCAGATGGAGGCGCACAGTCCGCAGCCAAAACTTGCCGGATGGATCCGCACACTGGCTTCCATCCGCAGGAAGCATCCGGAGAGTGTGGACGGGGTGTACCGGGAGCTGCTGCTGACCAACCGGCAATATGCTTTCGCGAGAATTCTGGATAACCGGTCTCTGATTGTTGCGGTCAACAATGATGAACAGCAGTCCAGTCAGATCAGTTTTCCGGCGCCTCATCCGGAGCATATCTATCAGGACGCGGTGTGCGAAGAGGAATTTGCCGTGGAAAATGGAAGAATTACGGTTTCACTGCCGCCTTCCGGATGCAGAATTCTGGTGCAGAAGAAGGGATAACCTTTATGGCCATACGGCCAAAAATAGGAAAGGAGAAGGAAGAGTATGAAGGGTACGATGCATTTTGGGGAGCTGGATCAGTATCTGTTTGGCCAGGCGACCCATTATGATATTTATAAGAAGCTGGGGGCGCATCTGACCACGAAAAACAGAAAGAAGGGTGTGTATTTTGCCGTATGGGCGCCCAATGCCCGGGCGGTTTCTGTGGTGGGGGAGTTTAATGACTGGGAGGATGACGCGGCTCCCATGGAAAAGGTGGGACCCATCGGTGTGTGGGAAACTTTTGTGCCGGGGGCAAAGCTGGGGGATCTGTATAAGTTCTGCATCCGCACCATGGACGGACGGGAGATCTACAAGGCGGATCCCTATGCCAACTGGTCGGAGATGCGGCCCGGAACGGCGTCCCGGGTAGCGGATATCACGAAATTTGTCTGGAGCGACGGCGCCTGGATGGAAAAGAGAAAACAGACGGATCCCAAGCAGCAGGCGCTGGCCATCTACGAGGTGCATCCCGGTTCCTGGAGAAAACATCCGGCTTCGGAGGCGGATCCGGATGGATTTTATGGCTACCGGGAATTTGCTCATGCGCTGGCAGAGTATGTAAAAAGAATGGGATACACCCATGTGGAGCTGATGGGAATTGCGGAGCATCCCCTGGACGCTTCCTGGGGATATCAGGTGACAGGATATTACGCGCCCACCTCCCGGTATGGAACACCGGAGGATTTCAAGTACCTGGTGAACTATCTGCACAAGAATAAAATCGGGGTCATTCTGGACTGGGTGCCGGCGCATTTTCCCAAAGACGCCCACGGCCTGGCAGAGTTTGACGGTACCTGCGTGTATGAGCATGCGGATCCCCGGCAGGGCGAGCATCCGGACTGGGGCACAAAGATTTTCAACTACGGCCGCAACGAAGTGAAAAACTTCCTGATTGCCAACGCTTTGTACTGGGTGGAGGAATTTCATGTGGACGGCCTGCGGGTGGACGCGGTGGCTTCCATGCTGTATCTGGATTACGGAAAGCGGGACGGCCAGTGGGTGGCCAACAAGTACGGCGGAAATCAGAACCTGGAGGCCATTGAATTTTTCAAGCATCTGAACACTCTGATCCGGGGAAGAAATCAGGGGGTGATGATGATTGCCGAGGAATCCACCGCCTGGCCAAAGGTAACCGGAGATGTGGAAAAAGAAGGGGGGCTCGGCTTTTCCTTCAAGTGGAATATGGGATGGATGCATGATTTCCTGGAATACATGAAGCTGGATCCGTATTTCCGCAAATATAACCACAATAAGATGACTTTCGCCATGACCTATGCTTTCAGCGAGAATTATATTCTGGTGCTTTCTCACGATGAGGTGGTGCATCTGAAATGTTCCATGATCAACAAGATGCCGGGTCTTTACGATGATAAGTTTGAGAATCTGAAAGCAGGATATTCCTTTATGTTCGGTCATCCGGGCAAAAAGTTGCTGTTTATGGGTCAGGATTTCGGCCAGTTCCAGGAGTGGAGCGAAGCCAGGGAACTGGACTGGTATCTGTTAAAAGAAGCCAGACATCAGCAGCTGCAGGAGTATGTAAAGGATCTGCTGGGAATGTATCGAAAATATCCGGCGTTATATGCAAATGACAATGGATATGAGGGGTTTGAGTGGATCAACGCCAATGATGCGGATCGCAGTATTTTCAGTTTTGTGCGCTGGTCGCCCACGAAACGGAATAACCTGTTGTTTGTCTGCAATTTCACTCCCATGGAGCGCAGTGATTATATGGTGGGGGTTCCCAAAAAGAAACAGTACCGTCTGATTTTAAACAGCGCGGATCCGAAATACGGCGGAAGCCATCCGGTGAAGGATCCGGTATTCCGGGCGGTGAAGGGGGAGTGTGACGGGAAACCGTTCCACCTGGACTATCCGCTGCCGCCTTATGGAGTAGCGGTGTTTGCATTCTGATTTACCGTGCGGCAGGCTGTATAGAGCGCAAAGAAGTGTCAGAAAGAGGATGATGCATAGTTTTGTTTGACTTTTGCATCATCCTCTTTTTGGTATAGGCAGAAACAGACGTCTGTGGATGACAAAGCGGGCTTCGGATCCGGGAAGCGGGCATTTCCTTAAATGTGTCGGTCAAGAAATAAATTATAAAATTTGCTTAATAATATTTAATAAAATAGAGGTTGTGGTTTAAGGGGAAAACTATTAGAATAAGTAGTGTTATCAAACTATGATAGGGGTATTGTAAGTTTTTTTGCAGTTCGGCCCGGGCGGCCGGGCTGCTGCAGGTTTTGGCGGCCAGGCCGCATGGGAGAAATAAATGACGAATATACAGGAAATTTTATATAGATATCTGAACCTTCAGCTGCGGCTGATGGTGTTCAGCGGGGCGAGAAGCAGTGAAGGGGCGTCCCGGATAAAAGTGAGACCCGTGATGCTGCGGGATCATCTGATGTTTCAGTGTGCCAGCACAGTGGGAACAAAGGAATTTCATGAGAATCTGGAACGGGACGCGGCGGTTTCGCGGATGGAGGAGTGGATCCGCGGGGATTTCCGGCAGCTTCAGATCGACAGTGAGGCCGGCAGCGTGACGGTGCTGGTCAGCAAGAAGGGAAAGGTGACGATTAAAGAAAAACGCAGGAAAGAATGTGGCTTTTGCGCTCCGGAGGATGTGGAGGCGAGAAAGAGAGCCCTTTCTCATAACCGCAAGAAACGGTATATTCTGGAAGAGGGAAAACCGGTGGACTTTCTGGTGGATCTGGGAGTGATGACCCGGGAAGGCAAGGTGGTACATGCCCGGTATGATAAGTTCCGGCAGATCAACCGGTTTCTGGAATTTATCGAGGACGTTCTGCCGCAGCTTGACCGGTCAAGGGAACTGACCATACTGGATTTCGGATGCGGAAAGTCCTATCTGACCTTTGCCATGTACTATTATCTCAGGGAACTGAAGGGTTATGATGTGAAAATTGTGGGACTGGATCTGAAGGAGGATGTGATCGCCCGGTGCCAGGCGCTGGCCGAAAAGTACGGCTATGACAAGCTGCAGTTCTGCCAGGGAGATATTGCTTCCTATGAGGGAGTGGACCGGGTGGATATGGTGGTCACCCTTCACGCCTGCGATACGGCCACAGATTTTGCACTGGCCAAAGCGGTGGGCTGGGGAGCTTCCGTGATTTTGTCGGTGCCCTGCTGTCAGCATGAGCTGAACGGACAGATTTCCAATGAAGTGATGAAACCGGTCTTTTCCTACGGTGTGCTGAAGGAGCGGATCGCGGCGCTGATGACAGACGGACTGCGGGCGCAGATGCTGGAGAGAGCCGGCTATGAGACCCAGATCCTGGAGTTCATCGATATGGAGCATACGCCGAAGAATCTGCTGATCCGTGCGGTCTACACAGGTAAGAAGAAGGATAATGAGAATGAACTCCGGGCATGCCTGGATGCGTTTCATCTGCATCCCACCCTGGAGAGCCTGCTGTTTCAGGGAGGCGCGGAAAAATGAGAAAGGGGTTAATAAAAGCGGGAGTACTTTTGCTGCTGTTTGTGGGGACAGCGGCGGGAACTTTATGGTATATCAACCGGGGAACCACCCAGGAGACCCGGGAAATGGCAGAACCCACCCTGCCGGTGCTGTACATGGAAGTGGAGGACACACTGGTGAATCCCATGTACGGCTATGCCGATGAGATGGAGGAGCAGTATATCCGGGACAGCCTGACGCCGCTGTCCACGGGAAGAGAGCTGACCATGATTGTGGAACCTATGGGAAGCAAGGTGGAGGCGGTCAATTACCGGGTGTCCACCGCGGACGGCTCCACGGTGGTGGAAGAAGGAAAGATCAGGAACATCCAGGAGGACGGGGACAATCTCCGGGCAGATTTTCAGGTGGAAAATCCGATCCTGATGAATCAGGAATATACGCTGCGGTTTGAAGTGCAGCTGGAAAATGGTGAGAATTATTTTTACTATACCAGGCTTCTGCAGCGGGCAGGACTGAATATTCAGGAATATCTGACCTTTGCAAAAGATTTTTATGAGACCTGCACCACGCCGGAGACGGCTTCCGATCTGTCGGCTTATCTGGAACCGGACAGCACCCAGAGCAACAGTACCTACACCAGCGTGAATATTCATTCCAGCTTCGATATGATTACCTGGGGAGAACTGGATCCGGAGATTGTGCAGCAGGCAGTGCCGGTGATTAAGGATATGAATGAAACCACCTGCAGTATTGTTATGGATTATGTGATTTCCTCCACGGAAGAGGATGAGGCGGCAGATCTTCTGCAGGTGACGGATTTTTACCGGATGCGTTATGACCAGTCCAGAATCCGTCTGCTGGATTTTGAAAGAAATGCCGAAGAGCTGTTTGACGGGGAAAATACAGATCTTACCAGCAGCGGCCTGAATCTGGGGGTTGCGGACCGGACCATTCAGTATCAGTCCAATCAGAATGCGGATATTGTGGCGTTTGTGCAGCAGGGGGAACTGTGGTCCTATAACCGCAGCGCCAATAAGACGGCCAGAGTGTTCAGTTTCCGGGATGGTGAGCTGGACGCCAGAGAGCTTCTGCAGGAGCATGGAATCAAAATTGTCCGGGTGGAGGAGTCCGGCGACATTGATTTTGTGGTTTACGGCTATATGAACAAGGATGCTCATGAAGGAGAAGTGGGGATTGGAGTGTATCATTACGGCGCAGAGCAGAACCTGGTTTCCGAGGAACTGTTTATCCCCATGAATACCTCCTATGAATATTTAAAAAGTGATATGGAGCGGCTTTCCTATGTCTCCAGAGAGGATATGCTGTACCTTCTGCTGGAAGATGATCTCTATAAAATTGATATTACCGGGAAAACGTATGAGATTCTTCAGGAGGATATTCAGCAGGACTGCTGTGTGATTTCCAGTTCCCAGGCCAGCATCGCCTGGATGGATCAGATGTCGCAGAATGCCTCCACCAGTATTACGGTGCTGAGTCTGGAAAGCGGGGAACAGTACACGGTGCGGGCCCAGGAAGGGCAGAAGGTGAAAGCGCTGGGCTTTATCAACGAGGATTTTATCTATGGGATTGCCAATGATGCGGATATTGTCACCGATGATACGGGCAACACGGTATTTGCCATGGGAACGGTGCGGATTCAGAGCTTCAGCGGAGAAGTGGTAAAAGAATACCATGAGGATAATATCTGGATATCCGGAGTGAATATTCTGGAAGGCTCTGTGGAGCTTCTGCGGGTGCAGTGGAAGGATGGCGCCTATGAACCTGTAAACAGCGATCATATTATGAATAATCTGCAGACCAGTGAAGAAACTGTCAGTATACGGCTGATCACCACAGACCGGAAGGCCACTCAGATAGGTCTGGATTTTGACAAATCCGTCAGCACCAGCAATGTGCTGTATCTGACATCCTCGATCCTGGAGCCGGAAGGGTCCACCCTGCTGGAGCTGGAGGTGACCAGACAGGAGGAAGAGATTTATTATGTGTACGCCAAAGGAGTTCTGGACAGTACCTGGCTGGATGTCAGCGATGCGGTGAGCCGGGCCTATGAGCAGATGGGAGTGGTACTGAACCGACAGCAGCAGTATGTATGGGAACGGGGAAATCAGCCGGATCTTCAGGAACTGGATACGGAGACGCTTCCGGCCACGGTGCTGGCAGGGTCGCTGGATCAGAACGCGCTGGCGGCGGAACTGGGAGACGGTTATACCGTGCTGAATCTCACCGGCTGTCCGCTGGAGAGTGTGCTGTATATGGTGGGGAAAGGCTATCCGGTGATTGCCAGAACCTCCAGTACGGAAACGGTGGTGATTATCGGATATAACAGTCTGAATACGATCCTGTACTATCCGGCCACCGGCGAGCAGAGCTATTACGGAATGAATGACAGTACCAACCTGTTTGCCTCCGCGGGAAATGTATTTATCACTTATATGGAAAATATGAGAGAACCAAGCAAAGGAGAATAACATCATGGATGAGAGACTGAAAAAACTGGCCAGAAATCTGGTGCGTTACTCTGTAAATGTGGGAAAGAATGACAAGGTGTATATTCACTATATCGGACAGTCCACGGAGGACCTGGCCCGGCTTCTGGTAAAAGAAGTTTATGAGGCGGGAGGCGTTCCATTTGTACACTATACGGAGCCCCGGCTTCAGAGAGAGGTGCTGCTGCACGCCACCAAAGAACAGCTGGAACTGATGGCGCGGATCGATTCTGCGGAAATGGATCAGATGGACTGCTATATCGGCATCCGCGGATCGGACAATGCCTCGGAATTGTCCGATGTGCCGGCGGAGAACATGGCCATGTACAACAAATATTACAACACGCCGGTGCATATGGAGCGCCGGGTGGCCCACACCCGATGGGTGATTCTCCGGTATCCCAATTCCGCCATGGCGCAGCTGTGTGGAACCAGCCGGGAGGCTTTTGAGGATTTCTATTTCGATGTATGTACCCTGGATTACGCAAAGATGGGCAAGGCCATGGAACGGCTGGTGGAGTACATGAACCGGACCGACCGGGTACGGATTGTGGGGCCGGGAACAGACCTGTCTTTCTCCATCAAGGGAATCCCCGCCATTCCCTGCGCCGGCCATGCCAATATTCCCGACGGCGAGGTATACACGGCGCCGGTGAAGGAATCGGTAAATGGCGTGATCACCTACAATACGCCGTCCTCCTATAACGGATTTACCTATGAGCAGATCCGGCTGGAGTTTGAAAACGGACAGATTGTGAAGGCCACGGCCAACGATACGGAGCGGATCAACGAGGTGTTCAACACCGATGAAGGCGCCCGGTATGTGGGAGAATTTGCTCTGGGCGTGAATCCTTATGTGCTGGAGCCCATGAAGGATACGCTGTTTGATGAGAAGATCAGCGGTTCCATTCATTTTACGCCGGGCAGCTGCTATGAGGATGCATGGAACGGCAACCGTTCCGCCATCCACTGGGATCTGGTGCTGATCCAGAGACCCGAGTACGGCGGCGGAGAGATTTATTTTGACGATGTGCTGGTGAGAAAGGACGGACGGTTTGTGGTGCCGGAGCTGGAGTGCCTGAATCCGGAGAATCTGAAATAGAGTGGGTATAAGCCATGAAAAAAGTTGAACGCTATTTTTATCCGGCTGTATTTACTTATGAGCCAGAAAAGGAAATTGCTGTTGTTGACGTATATATGCCTTCCATTCGCATGGCGCAGGTAAATCGTTCTGTAAATCGAACTGTAACACTTCCGGCATGGTTGAACGCTGCTGCTCTGGAAAGAAACGTGAACTTTTCTCAAATCCTCCAGGATGCTTTAAAAAAGGAACTTCCTTTGGGTTAAGCCAGACATGGCAAAGCCGTCAACTTCTCGTGGTTGGCGGCTTTTTTAGTATTTTATCGAATTCCACAAAAACCCCCATCCAAACTTGTGGATTATCATGAATCTTTTCTGACGGACAGAAAGCCCTTGCAATGCAAAGGACGCAGAGCTATATTAAAGTAAACAGAATTTACTTTAATACTCCGGCTGCCTCGGCGCCCGGAGGGAAGGGAGGAGCCATGAAACGATCAGAGATCAACAGCTGCATCCGCTATATGGAACGGATGGCAGGGGAGCATGGGTTTGTGCTGCCGCCTTTCTGCTCCTGGACCCGGGAGGACTGGGAACAGAAGAGCCATGAATACGATGAAATCCGGGATAATATGCTGGGCTGGGATATCACGGATTTCGGCATGGGAGACTGGGAAAAGGTGGGATTTGCCCTGATTACCCTGAGAAATGGAAATCAGAATGATGACCGGTACCGGAAGGTTTACGCAGAGAAGCTGATTATGCTCAAGGAAGGCCAGCGGGCCCCCATGCACTTTCACTGGAAAAAGAGCGAGGATATCATCAACCGGGGCGGAGGAAATCTGATTATCACCGTTTACCAGGATGACGGGGAAGGCGGGCTGTCCGATCAGCCGGTTCTGGTAAATTCCGACGGCCGTTCTTACTACGCGCCGGCGGGAACGGGCGTGCTGCTGCATCCGGGAGAGAGCATTACCCTGTGGCCCCATCAGTACCACGATTTCGCAGTGGAACCGGGAACCGGCGACGTGCTGATCGGGGAGGTCTCCATGTGCAACGATGATGTGAAAGACAACCGGTTTTATGAGAATGTGGGACGCTTCCCGGAGATTGAAGAGGATGAGGAGCCGTACCGGCTGCTGTGCTTTGAATATCCGGATGCGAAGGATTGAGAGGAGGCAGATCATGCGAGAGAAAAATGTGACTGCGAAGTTTAAAGAACTGAAAAAGAATGCCTGGTCCGGCATCTGGGCCAAAAGAATTTTATCGGAGCTGCAGTATCTGCTGGAGCTGCAGGATTTTCTGAGCGCGAAACAGAATGAACTGGTACAGGGAGCGGTGGAAAAGCTGTGGTTCTGTACGAAGGAGCAGGGGGCCATCACAAAGGATGCGGTGCTGGCGCTGGAGAAGGATCTGGAGCCTGTAAAGGAAACGGCCAGGTCTCTGACGGTGCTGGTGGTGGCCCACGCGCATATCGATATGAACTGGATGTGGGGTTTTCAGGAGACTGCGTCCGTGACGGTGGATACCTTTGAGACGATGCTGCAGCTGATGGAGGAATATCCTCAGTTCAAATTCTCCCAGTCGCAGGCTTCCGTCTACCGGATTCTTGAGGAATATTATCCGGAGCTTCTGGACCGGGTCCGCCAGAGAGTCCGGGAAGGCCGCTGGGAGGTGACCGCTTCCAGCTGGGTGGAAAATGACAAAAACATGGCCGGCGGCGAGGCCATGGCCCGTCATCTGCTGTACACAAAAACGTATCTTTCCGGACTGCTGGGGATTCCCCGGGAGTCTCTGAACATTGACTTTGAGCCGGATACCTTCGGCCACAGTGAAAATGTGCCGGAGATTTTAAACCAGGGCGGCGTAAAGTACTATTATCACTGCAGGGGATACGACGGCGAGCATGTATACCGGTGGAGAGCGCCCTCCGGCGCCGAGGTGCTGGTGTACCGGGAACCGGTGTGGTACAACGACGAGGTGGTGGAGTATGACTGCCTGGGTTATGTGCCGGGCTTCTGCAGAAAATACGGACTGACCACGGCTCTGAAGCTCTACGGAGTGGGAGATCACGGCGGAGGCCCCACCAGAAGAGATATCAGCCGGTGGATCGAGATGCAGAGCTGGCCGCTGATGCCCGAAATCCGTTTCGGAACCATGGGGGAATTCTTCGCCCGGCTTGAAAAAGTCAGAGACCGGCTGCCGGTGGTGGAGCAGGAGCTGAACTATATTTTCACCGGATGTTATACCTCTCAGGCCAGGATCAAACGGGCCAATAAAATCGGGGAGGACCGGCTGTATGAGGCGGAGGCGCTCGACGCCATGGCCCGCCGCCTGGCGCCGGATTACCGTCCCGGATCGGAATTCAGAAGCGCCTGGGAGAAGATTCTGTTCAACCAGTTCCATGACATCCTTCCCGGTTCCGGCGTGATGGAGACGAGAGAGTATGCCCTTGGCGAATTTCAGCGGGCTATGGCGGCTTCTCAGATCAATCTGAATCATGCCATGCGGAGCATCTGCGCCCGGATGGATACCAGTGCTCTGGGAGAGCAGGAGGAGGCAGGCCGGTCTTTCGGCGCCGGCGCCGGCTTCGGTATGGGGGATGCCTGCGGCTACATGACCGGTTACGCGGAGCGCACATCCGGACTCTCGCGGATTGTGACGGCGTTCAATCCCCTGCCTTATACCCGGCGGGGCGTGATCCGCGCGGTCCTTTGGGACTGGCAGGGAGAGGCCCGGCTGCTGACCGCGAAAGATCAGGAGGGAAATCCGGTGGACTGCCAGGTGGTGGAGGAGGGGACCCGCTACTGGGGACACCATTACCATACGGTTCTTCTGTACGGAGAGGTCAAGGGCCTGGGCTATGCTTCCTTTGTCCTTGAGGAGCAGGAGGAAGAACGGCTTCACAAGGAGTGGGCCTCCTATTCCAATTCCCCGGCAGAGGATCCCCGGCTGGATCATTTTACAGATCTGCCGCTGGTGCTGGAGAATGAGCTGGTGAAAGCGGTATTTGACAGAAATACCATGAAACTGATTTCCTTTGTGGATAAGGAAACCGGAAAAGAGCATATCCAGGAGCCCTCCTGTACCTTCCGGCTGATCCGGGAGAACGCGGTGCAGGAGATGACCGCCTGGCGGGTGGGCCAGTGGATGGAGATCCATGACCTGAACCGGGAGGCTCCGGTGAAACTGCTGGAATGGACGCCGGGTCTGCTGCGGCAGCAGGCAGTTTATGAGATTCCCTTTGGCCAATCTTCGCTGAAAGCAGTGGTATCCCTGGAAAAGGGAAGCCGCACGCTGGCCTTTGATGTGACGGTGGAATGGCATGAGCTGGGAAATTGCGCGGACGGTGTGCCGCAGCTGAATTTTGCCGTTCCCTTTGCGGGCAGCGGAGAATCCTATCTCTGTGCGGTTCCCTTTGGAGTGAAGGAACGGAGCCCGCTGGCGCAGGATGTGCCGTGTACGGGCTTTATGGGGCAGAAAGCATCCGCCGGGGATCGGGCAGTACTGGTGATGAGCGACTGCAAATACGGCTTCCGCGGATGGCAGGATGCCATCAGTCTGGCGCTTCTGAGAGGCTCCTTTGATCCGGATCCCACGCCTGATCAGGGAACACATCCTATGCGGATCGGCGTAGGGCTGGCGGCGGCATCCGGAGAAGATATGACCCGGGTACATCAGCGCTTTGTGCATCCGGTATATGCCTGCTCCAACAGCGCCCATACCGGCACGATTCCCTGCGCTGGTTCCATTCTTCAGGTAGAGGGGGGCGCCGGTGTGGATGGTGTCAAGATTTCCGAGGACGGAAAACGTCTGGTGGTAAGGCTGCACAGTCTGTCCGGGAATACGGCACAGGTGATTCTGAAAACGGGATGGGAGCCGAAGGAAGCGGCTCTGGCGGATGTGATGGAAAATCCGGTACAGCAGCTTTCCGTGGAAGAAGGGGCGATTCGTCTGGAACTTCCTGCGGGCGCCGTCCGCACGGTTTCCATCGGGTGAATCTATGGAACGGGCGGTAAACAGCAGAACCATGCGGGCCAACAATCGGGGGCTGGTATTCAAAAAACTGGTGATGGATCCGGGTATTTCCAGGACGGAGCTGGCAAAAAGCCTGAACCTGACCAAAATGTCCATTTCCAAAATCGTCGCGGAGCTTCTGCAGAGAGGTCTGATTCAGGAGGAGGAGAAAATCATTTCCGGGGAGGCTCACAAAAATCCGGTGAGCCTCAACCTGGCCCCCGGCTGTCCCCGGATCATCGGGATTCAGATTCAGAGGAGATACTGCAGGGCGGTGCTTTGTGATTTCCGGCTGAATATTCTGGATAGCCTGCAGGTGAATTTTGAAAGAAAAATCAGCCTGAAAAAGCTGAAGGAGGCACTGCTGTCCATGACGGAGCAACTGCTGGCGGCGGGAAACGTGCTGGGGATCGGTATCGGCTGTGTGGGACCGGTGGATGTGGAAAACGGAGTGATTCGCAATCCTCCCAATTTCGGGGATGTGCATGATTTCCCTGTGGCGCGGTTTATGGAGGAAACCTTCGGACTTCCGGCGGTGCTGGAGCATCATTATAACTGTGCGGCGCTGGCGGAGCAGTATTTCGGCATCGGACGCGGCGTCCGGAATTTTCTCTATGTGGGAATTACCCGGGGCGTCGGCATGGGAGCGGTGGTAAACGGGCGGCTTTACAGCAGTTTTCTGGGAAATGTGCCGGAAATCGGCCATATCTCTGTGGATGTGCATGGCCGCCGGTGCCGCTGCGGCGGCAGGGGATGTCTGGAACGGTATATAAGTATCGATGTGATGGAACGGGAACTGGAGAAGCTTACGGGAGAGCAGCGGCCCTTCCGGGAGTTTTGCGCTATGTCAGACCGGCCGGAGGTGAAGGGTTATTTTGATAAAATCATGGAATACCTGAAGACCGTGCTGGCGGGATGCGTGAACCTGTTCCGGCCGGAGTTGATCATCATCGGCGATGAAGGAAAGTATTTTCCGGACGCCTGCGTAAAAGCTCTGGAGGAGCAGGTGGCCAAAAGCCATCTGTATCAGGAGTGGTGGAAGGTGCGGATCCGGAAAACGGATATGGACAGGGATATTCTGATGGCCAGCCCCGCGGTGGGGATTATGGAGAAGGTATTTGCGGGAGAGTTTCTGTTCGGAAATGTGGAGGAGTAGAGATGCTGGTAAATATGAATGAAGTGCTGCTTCCGGCCCGGGAAGGCCGGTATGCGGTGGGACTGTTCAATGCGGTAAACCTGGAACTTGCCAGGGGAATTCTGGCGGCAGCTCAGAGGACCGGTTCGCCGGTGATTATGGGGACGGCGGAGGTATTGTTTCCCTATGGGCCGCTGGAGGAGGTGTCTTATTACCTGATTCCCATGGCAAAAAAAGCGCAGGTTCCGGTGGTGATTCATCTGGATCACGGACTGAAAAAGGAGACCTGCCTGAAGGCGCTGGATCTGGGATTTACCTCCATCATGTATGACTGTTCCACAGATGACTATGAGACGAACGTGGAAAAGGTGAGAAAAATGGCGGAGATCGCCCACAGCCGGGGCGCCACCATCGAAGGGGAGCTGGGCCATGTGGGGGATAATACGGATGCGGCGGAGGCGGATCCTTCGTTTTTCTACACAGATCCGGATCAGGCCAGGGATTTTGTGGAGAAAACCGGGGTGGACGCGCTGGCTGTGGCGGTGGGAACGGCCCACGGCGCCTACCGGCTGCCGCCGAAACTGGATTTTGACCGGATCCGCGCCATAAAGGAGCAGGTGAAGGTACCGCTGGTACTTCACGGAGGCTCCGGCCTTACGGATGAAGATTTCCGGAAAGCCATCCGGGCGGGAATCAGCAAGATTAATATCTTTACGGATATCAATGTGGCCGCGGTAAGAGGCGCCCACCGGCACTTTGTCAGCGATGACAAGGGGCTTACGGAACTGATTCCAGCCGCGGTGGAAGCGGTGGAACGGGAGACGGCGAAAAAGATGGAACTGTTTGGAAGCTGCGGCAGGGCGTTGTGAATGCGATAACTGTATGGAGGCGGAAAATGCAAGGAAAAAAGAAAATTGCGGCGGCGGGCCATATCTGTCTGGACATCACGCCGGTTTTTCCGGCAAATACGGCAGGAACCATGGCGGAAATCCTGAAACCGGGACGGCTTCTGCATATGGACGGGGTGGACGTTCACACGGGAGGTTCCGCCGCCAATACCGGGCTGGCGCTGAAGCTTATGGGGGCAGATGTGCGGATTCTGGGAAAAGTGGGGGAGGACACCTTTGGGCGGATTGTGGAGGATGTGCTGGCACAGCACGGGGTGCGGCAGGGACTGATCCGGGATACGAAGAGTGGTACTTCCTACTCTGTGATTCTGGCAGTTCCGGGGACGGATCGGATCTTTCTCCACAATGCCGGAGCCAACGATACATACGGGCCGGAGGATATTTCGGAGGAGGCGCTGGAAGGGCTGGATCTGTTTCATTTCGGATATCCGCCGCTGATGCGACGGATGTACGAAGAGGAAGGAAGGGAACTGGAAGAGATTTTTCGCAAGGTGAAGACCAGGGAAATCCCGGTTTCTCTGGATATGGCCGCCGTGGACGAAGATTCCCCGGCCGGAAGCGCCGACTGGGAGAAAATTCTCCGCCGCATACTGCCTCTGGTGGATGTGTTCCTTCCCAGCGTGGAAGAACTGCTTTTCATGGTGGACCGGAAGGCGTACAGAAGAATTGTCCAAAGGGCAGACGGGCGGGATGTGACGGAGGTGACGGATATCCGGCAGGATGTGGCGCCTCTGGCGGAGAAAATGCTGGAATGGGGAGCAAAAAACGTTCTGATCAAATGTGGTTCCATGGGACTTTACTTCGCTTCCTGCGGGGTGGAAAAACAGCGGGAGCTGCAGGCGGTCATGGGACTGGACGCGGAGGCGTGGGCCGGGAAGCGGCTGTTTGAGAGGAGTTTCCGGCCGGAGAGAATCTGCTCCGGCACCGGTGCGGGGGATACCTGTATTGCGGCGTTTCTTATGGGGATGCTGCAGGGGAAAACGCCGGAGGAATGCGTGCGGCTGGCCGCCGCCCAGGGGGCATGCTGCGTGGAGGCGTATGACGCGCTGGGGGGACTGCGGACGATGGAAGAGCTGGAGAAGAGGATTGGAGGGGGATGGGAGAAAACGTGACGTTATATACAGAAAATTAAATGTATGCGCGGAGAAAAAGACTTTCGGATCAGCCGGGGGATACCTTGGCTGATCCGAAGGCCTTTTTTATGCCGAAAGATTTTTCAACTCCAGAAGTTCCAGCTGACCTTCGAACACGTTATCTGCTACTAGGGCGGCAGCGCCGATCAGCGGGGCATCTCCCCGGAAGGAAGAATGTACAATATGGAAACTGTGATATTTGGCGGACAGCGCCATGGCGGATAGTTTATGTTGAAGAATTTCTTCAATAATGGAACCGCTGCCGTCAGAATCATATCCTATGATAATGGTGGAGAGATTAAGTAAATTTACTACGTTAGTGAGAGAAAATGCAATATAAGAACAAAACTCTTCCAATACACAGATGGCCAGAGGATCCCTCTGATTGCCTGCTTTGATAATTTCCAGCCAGGAGGGAATACTCTCCAGTAAGGGAGAATCCGGGTAGAGCAGGGCCAGTTCCTGGATCCGTGCCCTCATATTGTCAAGGTTTGCGTAAAGGTCCAGACATCCCCGATTACCGCAGGCACATAAGGGTCCGTTGAAATTGATAGAGGTGTGTCCGATCTCTCCGCTCTGCCCGCTGTCGCCGTCATATAGTTGATGATTCAGAATAAATCCTGCGCCAATACCATTCATAATGTGGAGATAAGCGAAGTTGGGAATGGAAATTCCCAGGCCGAACAGTTTTTCTGCGAAAGCACCGGCAGTAGCATCATTAACCAGATAAGTAGGAAGCCCTGTTTTTTCCCGCATAATGGAAACGATGGAAAGATTTTCGATGCCGTAAAAATAAGGTGGTTTCAGCAGGATACCGGCCATGGAATCCAAAGGTCCTACGGAAGAAATCCCGATGGCGAGAATCCGGCGGAAGGTATGGGTGCAGCATTGGGTATACAAATTCCAGATGATTTCCAGAAGCTCTTCTGAAGATGTCAGAGTCTGGTAAGCGTAATCCCTCTGGAAAAAAATTTTTCCGCCCAGATCGGTCAGGATGATCTGACAGAGTTTTCTCTTGATTAGAATTCCGCAGATGCAGGGAGAAGAGGGAGACAAAGTGAGCATGATGGGTTTGCGTCCATAGTTGGCTGTGGAGGATGCAAGATCTGTTTCTACGGCCAGATCTGCCTGAGTCAGTTCTGTAACGATGTTGCCGACTGTCATTTTTGAAAGCCCCGTTTGCCGGGCAATATCTACCCGGGATATACCGTCGCTGACGGCAATGTGACGGAGAACAAGGAGGCGGGAAACGAGACGGAAGGTACTGAAGACAGTGGTTCAGAAGAGGGAGAGGAAACCATTAAGCTGGCAGTTGGATCGGATCGGGTAGATTTTTACCGCGGCATAGCAGACAAGTTTGAAGAAGAAAATCCAGGGAAAACTGTAGAAATCATTGAAATTGTGCAGGGTTCAGACATGTATACAAAGATTACAATGATGATGCAGTCGCCGGAAACCTCTCCGGATCTGATTACAGAAGATGGTTTTATGATTATGTCAGATGCAAAAGCCGGTTATCTGGAGCCGCTGGATGATTTTATGAGTGAATGGGAAGATGCTTCTCAGTTTGACGAGACGGTATTGGAAGGCGGAAAGGGAGAAGACGGTGTTCAGTATGGAGTTCCTTTCTCCACTGATGTACAGTGTCTCTGGTATGACAAGACATTAATGGAGGAAGCCGGAGTTCCCGTTCCTTTCGAACCTAAGACATGGGATGATATCCTGGATGCGGGGGTAAAACTGAAAGAGATTGGCGTGGAGATTCCTTTATTTATATATGCGTCAAAAGCGACGCCGGAGGAAACTTCCATGAGAACCTTCCAGGAATTCTATTCCGGAACAGGCGGAGAACTGTATGATTTTGACTCCGGAAAGTGGATTGTTGATAAAGAGAACTTATTAAAGGTCTTTAACTTTGTAAACGATGTCTACAATGTAGATAAGATCGGGGCTCCACTAAGCATCGTATCCCAGAGTAAAGCAGAGGATCTGTTTGTCAGCGATTACATGAAGAACGGCAAACTGGGAATGATCTGTACTGGAAGCTGGGTTGCCGGAAACTGGGGAGAAGGACGTACCTATGAGTGGCCGGAGAGCATGGAGACATGGGCTGTGGCTAAAATTCCTACCTATGATGGCGGCGGAGCTGGCTATACTACCATGTCCGGCGGATGGACCTGGGCGATTCCTGCCAATGCCAATAACAAGGAAGGCGGGAAGGAACTTCTTAAATTTATGGCAAATAAAGATAATCAGCTGGAGTACGCATTATTTTCTGGCGATTTGGCTGTGAGAAAAGATGTCATGGAAGAGAGCGCATATAAAGAGCAGCAGCCTTCAGTAGTAAATGAGGCAGCAGATATGCTTCAGTATACGCATTTCCGTCCTGCTGTAGATGGATATTCCACACTGACCACGATGTTTACGGAAGTGACAGAGAGTATTGCTATGGGAAGTGCAACTCCTGAAGATGCCGTGAATACATTTGAATCAGAAATGATACGGATTGTAGGCGAAGAGAACGTGACTGTGAAATAGGACTTGCAACAGGGGTATCGCACTGCCGGTTGTCAGGCGGCGCATACCCCTGTTTTGGGGAAGGAGGGTGAAGAATGGCTGGAATCGGAAGAAAGCAGAAACAAAAGACACTAAAAACCATTGTCTTTTTCGCGCCGTCCATTCTGCTTCTTGGCATTTTTTTTATTGGCCCCATGATTATGACGGTGTTTTTTTCCTTTACTAATATTTCATTGACAGGCAGTGCCGCTGCGGCCATGAAATTTGTGGGATTTCAGAATTTTGTGGAAATATTTAAAGATCCCAAGCTGGGTGAGGTGCTGAAAAATACAATGATTTTCCTTGTATTTTCCGGTATTATCGGGCAGCAGTGTCTGGGTTTCCTGCTGGCATCTCTGATGAAAGGAAAAGGACGGTTAATCCGAAAGTTTGTGGGCTTTACCGTTGTGGCTGGATGGATTACCCCGGAGGTTGTGGCGGCCTTTATGTTCAGTGCATATTTTGCTGATGCGGGAACACTGAATAAAATACTGGAGATCTTCGGAGTTTCTCCGATCTCCTGGTTGTTTACATTTCCCATGGCTTGTGTTGTAATTGCTAATATCTGGAAGGGATCTGCTTATTCAATGATGATGTTTCAGGCATCTCTGGACAATATTTCAGAAGATATCATGGAAGCTGCGCAGATCGACGGCGCAAATGGTTTTCAGATTCTTACAAGAATTACGCTTCCCATGATAAAAAGTACCATGGCAACAACTTTTGTAATTGTGACACTTTCTACGCTAGGGGCTTTTGGACTGGTATTTGCCATGACAGGCGGCGGGCCGGCCATTGCTACTACCACATTATCTATTTTCATGTATCAGAAAGCATTTATCGCATATCAGATCGGTTACGGAATGGCTATTGCGTTGTTTATTTTGCTGATTGGAATCGGACTGAGCCTGATATATATCCGGCTGATCCGGGCGAATGACAAAAATTGGTAGTGTCAAGTAATCTATGAAAAGCGAGCCTTGAAAAAAATAGGCTCAAAAGAACCTTGAAAACTGTAGATATTGATGAGGAAAAGCTCTCCGAGGGCTCAGGGCGCTGCCCTGAGAACCCGCAAGGG
>DVIN01000041.1 GCA_018711275.1 Candidatus Pullilachnospira intestinigallinarum | reverse complement strand
GCGTAATCCTGATTCTCTCTTCTCTTCTGTCCCACATCTGTCACAGAAAAAGATTTCATGACAACTTCTCCCTCTTATCCAAGTAACTCCTTCTTAATTGTCCACAGGCCCCGTTGATATCCCGGCCCATTTCTCTTCTAATAGTAACATTAATTCGATATTTTTCAAGTTTATTTTTGAAATTCTCAATGACTTTTTTCCCGGACTGCACATAATCCCGCTCCTTGATGGGGTTCACGGGAATCAGATTTACATGGCAGTTCAGTCCCGAAATCAGCGACGCCAGCTGTTCGGCATCCTCCTGGCTGTCATTTTTTCCGCCCACCAGACTGTACTCAAAAGTGAGCCTTCGGCCGGTTTTTTCAAAATAATACCTGCAGGCAGGCAGCACCTCCGCCAGAGAATATTTGTTGGCGATAGGCATCAATTCCCTGCGTTTTTCATCCGTGGGCGCATGGAGTGACAAAGCCAGCGTGATTCCCAGCCCTTCATCGGCCAGCTGCCGGATCCGGGGAACGATGCCGCAGGTGGACACCGTGATATTTCTGTGACTGATATTCTGTCCCTTCTCCTCACTGAGGATCCGCACGAAACGCACCAGATTCCCGTAATTATCCAGCGGTTCTCCCGTTCCCATCACCACCACGTTGGACACCCGCTCTCCGGTCAGTTCCTGAATCCGGTATACCTGATCCAGCATTTCCGAGGCTGTCAGATTTCGAATCAGCCCGCCGATGGTGGAGGCACAGAACCGGCAGCCCATCCGGCAGCCCACCTGGGAGGAGATACAGACGGAATTTCCGTGATGGTAGCGCATCCAGACGCTCTCAATCACATTGCCGTCCGCCAGCCGAAACAGATATTTCTGCGTGCCGTCGATGGCGGAGGTTTCCACCTCCACCACCTCCAGATGGACCAGGGGATACTGCTTTTCCAGCTGTTCCCGCAGCGCGCGGGAAAGATTGGTCATCTGCTCATAGCTTCCCGCCGTCTTTTTGTGCAGCCATTCAAACAGCTGCTTTCCTTTAAATGGTTTCTCTCCCATGGAAACCATCCGTTCTTCCAGTTCCCGCTCATAGAGCGATTTGATATCAAGTTCTTCCATTTACCCGCACCTCACCAGTCTCGCCAGGAAAAATCCGTCCGTTTTCGACACCCCCGGCAAAAGCTGCAGCCATCCTTCCGCCGTACTGTCACTGTGCAGTTCCTCCGGAAGATAAGGATCCAGACTGTCCAGCCGGTACGGATAATTCTCCGTAAACCAGCGGACATTTTCCTGATTTTCCTCCGGGGTCACCGTACAGGTACTGTAAATCAGCGTACCTCCGGGTTTCACATAGGAGGCCGCATTGTGCAGAATCTTCCTCTGCAGCTTCACCAGACCGGCGATCTCTTCCTCGTTCATCCGGTATTTGATGTCCGGTTTCTTTCCGATCACTCCCAGACCGGAACAGGGCACATCCGCCAGCACCACATCCGCTTTTTCCACGGAGGCAGGATCCGGTACCGTGGCATCTGCCACCACGGCCGTCACGTTGGCCGCCCGCATCCGGTCAATATTTTCCCGGATCAGTTCCACTTTATAATCCGTCAGATCCCGGGCCTCCACCTGTCCGCTTCCCTCCATCTTGTCCGCCACATGAAGGCTTTTTCCGCCGGGAGCCGCGCACAGATCAATGACATAGTCGCCTTTTTTCGGCGCAGCAGCCTCCGCCACCAGCATGGAACTCACATCCTGTACCTGGAACCTTCCCATCACAAAGGATTTTACCGCCGGCAGATGGCCATAACCGGAAATGTAAAGCGCATAAGGCAGGTACGGAGCAGGGGTAACGGAAATTCCCTGTTTTTTCAGGCTGTCCACCACCATTTCCTGGTTCATCCGGTACTGCTGGCACCGGATACAGGTGGGGTGTTCCCTGAGGAAATCCGCTGCCATCCGTTCCGTAACCTCATAACCAAACTGTCCGGTCCACCGTTTCACCAGCCACATGGGCAGAGAATACCAGACAGACAGATATTCCAACGGCTCCTTCTCCCGATCCGGCCATGGGATCCGGTCCTTTTCCCGGGAAATGGTCCGCAGAACACCGTTGACAAAGCCTTTCAGGCTGTAAAATCCTTTTTTCTGCGCCAGCTTCACCGCCTCATTGCAGGCGGCGGAATCCGGCACACTGTCCATGAACAGCAGCTGGTAGACGGCACTGCGCAGAATATTACGGATCACCGGTTTCATTTTTCCTGTCCTCACAGAAGAATACCGGTCGATCACATAATCGATCCGGATTCTGTGTTCAATGGTTCCCTGACAGACTCGATTGATGAATGCCCGCTCCTGCCTGGGAAGATACTGTACCTTATCCAGCGCATGCCGGATGGCCAGGTGGCTGTGCTCTCCGTCTCTGGTGATCTGAAGAAGCACCTCCAGAATAATTTCCCGCATCTGTGTACCCTCAGTCACGATCTCTTCCTCCTGCCAGAATCACCAGACGCAGAAGCTGCAGCAGCGCGCCTGCCAGAGCCGCCACATAGGTAAGAGCCGCCGCCACCAGTACCCGGCGAACTCCCTGCTCTTCTTCTTTTGTCTGTACAATACCCGTACTCTTCAGCATGGCCACTGCCCGCCGGGAGGCGTTAAACTCCGACGGAAGGGTCACCAGCTGGAATACCACCACCACGGCAAACAGCAGAATTCCCAGAGCCTGAAGCGGCCGCAGAGAAAAGATCAGTCCCAGAATGAAAATGGGGATCGCCGCCCCGGAGCTGATCTGCATCACCGGATTGATCGCTGTGATGATCCGGTTGGGAAGATAGCCCGCCGCATGCTGCATGGCGTGCCCGCATTCATGGGCGGCGGTGGCCACCGCCGTCACCGAGGACTGATTCATCAGATCCGCGGACAGATGAATGGTTTTGTCGTACCGGTAAAAGGAACTTCCTCTTCCGGAAAGGGGGTACAGGCCCACATCATAGATTCCCGCCGCATGCAGTACCTCCTGCACCGTCTGGCCGCCGGTGGCGCGGCTGTACAGGCCCACCCGGCTGTATTTTCTCATCACCGAGCTGCAGTAGCCGGACGCCGCCAGGGCAATCACCGCCGCCAGAATCACCAGCACATAGGTGGGATCATAATACCATCCGTATCCAAATCCAAAAGGAAACATTCTATCACTCCTGTCTGTTCTGTGTGAGAACCGTTCCCACCGGGACGTGACAGCCCCGCAGAAACGCTTCCGCCTCCATCCGTTTCTTTCCTTCCAGCTGCAGCTCAAGGATCTTCAGTACGCCATCCCCGGTCTGCACCAGAAATCCTTCCGCGTCCGCCTGAAGAACCGTTCCCGCCGCGAAAGTATCTCCGGGAGCGTCCGCCAGTACCTGGGCGCGCCACAGCTTCAGCGATTTCTTTCCCAGAAAAGTGTATGCGCTGGGCCAGGGATTCAGTCCCCGAATCAGACGCTCCAGCCGGACGGCCGGAAGATGCCAGTCCAGATTTCCCATCTCCTTGCGGATCATCCCCGCGTAGGCGGTGGGACTTTCCTGAGGCTGTTTTTCAAATACCGCCGTATGGTTTTCCAGGGACGGCAGTGTCTCCACCAGCAGCCGGGCGCCCGCCTGGCTCAGCTTGTCAAAAAGGCTGCCCCCGGTCTCCTCCGGGTCAAGGGGAACCGTCACCTTCGCGATCATATCGCCGGTATCCAGTCCCGCGTCCATCCGCATAATCGTCACTCCGGACTCTTTTTCCCCGTCGATCACCGCCCACTGGATGGGCGCGGCTCCCCGGTATTTGGGGAGCAGAGAAGCGTGTACATTGATGCATCCCAGGGGAGCCAGCGTCAGAATACTCTCCGGAATAATCTGTCCGAAGGCCGCCACCACAATCACATCAGGATGAAGAGACCGCAGAGTTTCCACAAAGGCCTCCTCCCGCACCCGCCGGGGCTGGTACACCGGAAGGCCCAGCCGCAGCGCCTCCTCCTTCACCGGCGTGGGCGTCAGCGTTTTTCCTCTTCCCTTCGGCTTGTCCGGCTGACTTACCACTCCCACAATCTCATGACCTGCCCTGGCCAGGGCCGTCAGCGTGCCCACGGCAAAATCAGGCGTTCCCATAAATACCACTCTCATTTATTCTTCCTCGCTGTCATATTCCACATCATGAATCTCGCCTTCCACATGCTCCACATACATAATTCCTTCCAGGTGGTCACATTCATGGCAGATGGCTCTTGCCAGAAGGCCCTCACCGGTAACGGTAATCTCTTCCATATTCTCATTCCATGCCTTCACCGTCACCACATTGGGGCGGGTCACCACACCGGATTTTCCCGGAAGACTTAAACAGCCCTCCTCACCGGTCTGTTCTCCGCTGGTCTGGGTGATCACCGGGTTGATCAGTACGATGGGACCCTCTCCCACATCGATCACAACGATTCTCTTTAAAATTCCCACCTGGGGAGCCGCCAGGCCCACGCCGCAGGCGTCGTACATGGTATCCAGCATATCCTCCACCAGCTGCCGGATCCGGGGCGTCACTTCCTCCACCTGACGGCATTTCTTTGTAAGTATTTTGTCTCCCATGATTCTGATTTTTCTGATTGCCATATTATCTTTCCCTCTTTCAATGGTTAAATTCAAACTGTATCCGGATCTTCTCAAATCCTCTGTTAATTTCCATATATCGCTCCAGCTGGTCTTTCATCCAGACCAGCAGCCGGTAATCCTCATGCTTGATATATAGCACCTTCCGATACCGGTCCGCAATCCGCGCAATCGCCTCATCCGCCGGGCCGATCACCACCGTCTGCTCCTGCGGATCAATCTTGCGGATATATTTTCTCAGATAGGTCATGGCCGTATCCAGCAGCGCCCCATCCTCACAGCTGGCATGCACCGCAAACAGATTGGACGCCGGCGGATAGTTCATCAGCTGCCGGTACTCCATCTCCTGTCGGTAAAATTCCACATAATCCTGGGCGGCCGCCGCCTGAATACTGTAGTTATCCGGCTGGTAGGTCTGAATCACCGCCTCGCCGCACACTTCTCCCCGGCCGGCTCTTCCCACTGCCTGGGTCAGCAGCTGAAAAGTCCGCTCTCCTGCCCGGTAATCACTGACGTTCAGCGACAGATCCGCCGCCAGGACTCCCACCAGCGTCACCTTTGGAAAATCATGACCTTTCACAATCATCTGCGTACCGATGAGAATATCCGCTTCCTGATTGGCGAAAGCCGACAAAATTCTAGCATGACCATCCTTGTTTCTGGTGGTATCCAGATCCATCCGCAGGATACGGGCAGCCGGGAACCGTTTTTTCACAATCTCCTCAATCTGCTGGGTACCTGCCCGGAATCCCCCGATATAGGGGGAGCCGCATTTGGGGCAGCTGCGCGGGCTGGCAGTCTCATAGCCGCAGTAATGGCATACCAGCCGTCCGCCGTTATGGAGGGACAGGGCCACGTCGCAGTGGGGACATTTCATCACTGCCCCGCACATCCGGCAGGAATAAAATCCCGCATAGCCTCTGCGGTTTAAAAACAGGATAATCTGCTCCTGTCTTTCCAGCCTCTTCTCCATGGCCAGCTGAAGACTGCGGCTTAAAATAGACCGGTTGCCTGCCCGCATCTCTTCCCTCAGGTCCACAATCACGGCATGGGGCAGCTGTCTGTTCTCATAACGGTTCTCCAGTTCAAACAGACGGTAGACTCCCTGACTGCCACGATAGTAGGCATCCACACTGGGGGTGGCGCTTCCCATCACCACATACGCATTTTCCATCCGGGCACGGGCAATGGCTGTCTCTCTGGCATGGTAACAGGGGGCCGTCTCACTTTGATAGGAAGTCTCGTGTTCCTCGTCCAGAACGATCAGCCCCAGCTGCGGAAACGGAGTAAACAGGGCGGAACGGGGGCCGATCATAATCTGAATCTCTCCGTTTTTCGCCCGCTCAAACTGGTCAGACCGCTCCCCCTGGGAAAGCCTGGAATGGAGCACCGACACCTGGTCTCCAAACCGGCGATAAAACCGCTGTACCATCTGATAGGTCAGAGCAATTTCGGGAATCAGCAGAATCGCCTGCCGCCCCTTTTGCAGCACCTGTTCCATCAGTTCCATATAAACCATGGTCTTCCCGCTGCCGGTTACTCCCCGGATCAGGCAGGGACGGGCATCGCCCGCGTCCCATCCGGCCAAAATGGCGTCCGCCGTTTTCTGCTGACTTTCGGTGAGTCGTAAATGCCACCCGCCCTCCCCTCCCTGTGAGACAGGATTGCGGTATACCCGCCGGGAACGGATTTTCAAAATTCCCTGCTCTTCCATGGTGTTCAACACCTGGGACGTCACATGAAGCTTATCGCGCACCAGAGAACAGGAAAGCGTCTCTTCTTCCAGAACCGCTTCCAGCAGGCGGGCCCTGGCCACATGATGTTTTTTCCGGTACACTTCCAGCTGTTCTTCGGCCTCCTGCCGGGAAATTCCCAGCGTAATCCACCGTTCCTCTTTCTGCCTGGTCTTCTGTTTCACCGGAAGAACCGTTTTCAGCGCCTGAATCATAGTGGAACCGTAATTCTCCTTCATCCAGGCCGCCAGGGCAATCAGCCGGGTATTGATATCATTCTGATCCTCTGCCACCCGGCTGATTTCCTTCATTTTTTCCACCGGACAGGCAGGGCGATCCGTCACCTGGATCACATACCCCCGGATCATGCGGCTTCCATTCCCAAAGGGAATCCACACCTGCACCCCCGGCTTCACCTGCCCGGCCAGTTCCCCGGGAATCCGGTACTGAAAAGACCGGTCCAGTTTCTCGCTGGAAATATCCACAATCACATCTGCAAACAGTTTTTCCATGGATTATCTGCTGTCCTCTTTCAGAATCTCCTGAATCAGTACCCTCTCATCCATGGGATACTTCTTTCCCCGGATTTCCTGGTAATCTTCATGGCCCTTTCCGGCCAGCACAATGATATCTCCCGGTTCCCCGTGGTGGATCGCGTAAGCGATAGCCTCTTTCCGGTCAATAATCTCCACAAACTTTCCGCTGGTTTTTGAAATACCCGTCCGGATATCGTCGATAATGGCCTGGGGCTCCTCGTATCTGGGATTATCGGAGGTGATAATGGTCAGGTCCGCCAGACGGCCGGATACCTCGCCCATCTCAAACCGCCGCTCTCTGGAACGGTTTCCGCCGCATCCGAACAGACATACCAGCCGGTGGGGATGATACTCTCTGAGCGTGGTCAGCAGGCTTTCCAGGCTCATGGCATTGTGGGCGTAATCGATCATCAGTGTAAATTCATCGGAAACCTTTACCATCTCAATGCGGCCCTTCACCTTCGCCACCTTCAGCGCCCGCACGATGTCATCCTCAGACACCTTAAAATGGCGGCAGATGGCGATGGCGGTCAGAGAGTTATAGATGCTGAACCGCCCCGGCAGATCGATCTCCACTGGAAAATTCATCAGCCCTTCCACCTGATAGGAAATCCCCAGCACGCCCTTCCCGGTAACCAGTTTCGGATTGGCCGCCCGCAGATCCGCCTCCGGAGAAAATCCATAGGTCTCCAGGGAACAGGTGTGTCCCTCGATGATCTTTTCGAAATGCTCATCATCCCGGTTCACAATACCGATGCGGCACTGCTTCAGAAGCATCTTCTTACATTCCAGATACTGTTCAAAGCTGCTGTGTTCATTGGGGCCGATGTGGTCCGGCTCGATATTGGTAAAAATCCCGATCTCAAAGGTAAATCCCGCCGTCCGGTGCAGCATCAGGCCCTGGGAGGAAACCTCCATCACGGCGCAGTCGCAGCCCGCGTCCAGCATTTCCCGGAAATACTTCTGCACCAGCAGAGATTCCGGTGTGGTGTTGGCGGAAGGAATCACATGATCTCCGATGATGGTTTCAATGGTACCGATCAGCCCCACCTTGTAGCCGGCGTTTTCCAGGATGGACTTCACCATGTAGGTAGTGGTGGTTTTCCCCTTGGTCCCGGTAATTCCGATCACCTTCAGATGATCTCCCGGATAACCGTACCAGGCCGCCGCAATCACCGCCATGGCGTACCGGCTGTCCTTCACCTGAATCACGGTTACATCCTCCGGAACCTCCACAGGGTCCTGACAAACAATTACTTTTGTTCCCTGGGCTGCCACCTGTCCCGCGAAGCTGTGGCCATCCGCCGCCGCTCCCTTGATACACAGAAAAAGGGCATCCTCCCCGGCCTGCCTGGAATCTGCTACCACCCGGCCAATCTCCCGGTCCATGCTTCCCTGCAGACATGTATAATCCAAACGTTCCAACAGCTGTGTTAATTTCATGGGATACCTCCTTTGATGAGATTATGAAATAATTTACCCATATTAACTGCATTACTTCATAAATTAAATCCATTTAATTAGATTAACATACTTTACAAAGTAATGCAATTCATTCAAAAGAAGAAAAGAGCCGGATCCGCATGCCTTCCGACGCTTTGATCCTGCTCTTTTTTACTGTCCATTATGTTTCCGTACCGTCAGCAAAACCGGAAAATTATTGTAACAGTTCAGCCCTCCGGCTTCACTGTCACGAAAGCATGCACGCAAGCTGCGTTTCCCGCAGCCTGGCGCCTGCAGGCCCCGGGATCCCGCTGCTTTTGCAGCAGGACACCCTGCGGGACAGTGAAAGGCTGAACTGTTACAAATTATTCTGCCACATACCAGCTTCCATCGGGATTTACCACAATGTTATCAGAGGAATTTGCACAGTTTTCTTCCTGCTGCTGTTGCTGTTGTTGCTGCTGAGCAGCTGCCGCTGCCTCCGCTTCCTTCTGTGCCTGCGCTGCCGCCGCTGCTTCCGCTTCTTTCTGCGCCTGTGCCGCCGCCGCTGCCTCCGCTTCCTTCTGTGCCTGTGCCGCTTCTTCCGCCTCTTTCTGTGCCTGCGCTTCTTCCTCAGCAGCCTGTTTGCGGGCTTCTTCCTGAGCAGCCGCTTCCGCTTCCGCCTGCGCCGCTGCCGCTTCTTCCGCCTGCCGGCGGGCGATCTCATCTTCCTTGGTGGAAATTTCTTCCTGCGTCTCCGGATCCTGATATTTTACAAAAGCCACATCATCCTCCCAGCACATGGTCATTTCCGCCGCGGCCTGAAGGTCTACCTGATTCATCACCACATAGCTTCCGTCCTCATAACCCACAGACAGGTCCCATGCCTCCACCGGTGCTGTGGTACCATCCTCTGCGGTCTCCTCCGGCTCAAAATTCAGCATAAAGCTTTCGGACTCAGGTATCGTAAAGCTTTCCTGTACCAGTTCTTCTCCCCAGTCTTCCTGACCTGATACCCGCAGCCATACAGAAGTAACCTCCGCTCCCGTTTCATTGGTCAGCTGAATAGCCGCCGAGGTATCTGTCTTCTCTCCAACCTCCGGGATTTCTGTCATTTCCAACGTTTCCGCCTCCTGGGTGGGGGTGGGAGTCGGCGTAGGCGTACTCTCCGCTTCTTCTGTCTCTTTCTTCGCACAGCCGGATACCGCCAGCACCGCCGTCAGACAAAGGACGGCCAGTAAATATTTTTTCTTCATCGTAATGTACTCTCCTCCTAAAATTCACTGTTCCAGGTCTGCACTTTTGTGAGCGTTCCCTGACTTTCCACCAGAATTTCCATGGTGCAGCTGCCCGTACTTACAGACTCCTTCCTTATATAGCATTGATATCCGTAATCACTGGCCCGGCTGCCCTCAATTCTGGTGACAGGAAAGGCTTCCATGGTCCGGACATTTCCGGCCCCGTCGGTGCATCTCACATAAATTCTGCAGTCTTCACTGGTGACACTGTCATCCAGAATCCCCTGAATCCCGTAAAAGGACCCTGCGTCCGAAACCGACACGGTGGTCTGGGTATCCGCCACCATCTCCGTCCCCGCCGGAACCGCCTGGGGGCTCTCCATATAAGGAGGATTCTGCCCCAGTGCCGTCAGATGACGCTCCACCCGCTCCACAATCACCGTATCCGGCAGGCAGGATTCCATATCCAGCTGAATACTGTAGGGCGTATACTGGGAATACCAGGCGTTCTCCCATGCATTGGAGACAAAGGGCAGCAGCGTGTTTCCGAAAGAATCCCGGTACATCAGAAGACTTCCCGATGCCTGCGGGTTGATGGTCTGGATCCAGGAATCTTCCACGCTCCGGGTATCCGTCACATACGCGTAATTCTGAGGAAGATCATAGACCTGATTTTCCTCCGGAATGGCACCCACCGGATACAGCATGGAGTTCAGGTCACCAATATAAGTGTCATCGATGGTATAAGGCGTGTCCTCATAAGTATCATGGGGCTGCCTCACCTGATCCATCATGGCATTATAGGCCAGAAGCGCCCCTTTATTATTCCAGTGGGAATCCCGTTTGAGATACAGGATTTCCTCCTGATCTTCAAACAGTTCAAACAGATCCAGATAATGTACGCCCTCCTGCTCCAGATACGGCTTCAGCCGTTCCGCATTGGAGGCCAGCGCGGTCTGTCGGTAATAGTACGGCATATATTCCCCGTACAGGGAATTCTTATTGGGCGTCACTGTGAACAGAAACTGACTGCCCTGACTTTCCACATACTGCTGCATCAGAGCCACATTGTGGGCGATATTATAGATGGCCCGGTCGGAAATCTGTGTCTGCCGCAGATAGTCATTGGACGTGGCCTCATAATACAGCCAGCCGTCCCTTCCCAGGATCACCTGGTCAGAAGAAGATACTCCGAAAAGTTCTCCCCGGATCCTGGCATCCGATGCCACCAGCTCCGGACGGAAAGCGAAATGGTCGTCAAAATACTCCCCCGCTTCCTCCAGATAATTCTCGTTCCAGCTGCCGTCCTCCGTGACGGAGGGCCAGGCGGCCATCTCCTTATTCTCAGAGGTTTCCGTGGTGGGCCGGAAAATCATTCCCACCGACGGCACCATGCAGATGACCATGGCCAGTATCATATAAAGAATTTTTCCTGCTTGTCTCATTCTGCATGTCCTCCGCTAAAATCTGAAATAAATAAACGGATTGTACGTTCCGCCGGAAAGACTCAGAATGCACAGAATCAAAAGCGCAATACTGATGGGATAACTGAATCCCTCCACCAGCGGAAGCAGCTTCCTTCCCTTTTCCTCCAGCCATTCCTTCCAGGGCGCCGCACAGACAATGCCGGCCGCCGTCATAAACAGAAACAGTGGCGTCAGCTGGAGAACCGCGGTGGACATCAGCTCTTCACTGAAGGAAAATCCCGTAAACATGGCCCCAATCATGGACAGTCCCTGACTGAGCGTATCTGCCCGGAACAGGACGAATCCCACCGTCACCACCAGCAGTGCATACAGATGCCCCAAAATGGCCGGCGCCCGCTTCCCCTTGGGGAAAAAGCTTTCGATCATCAGAAACACCCCGTGATACAGTCCCCAGAGCACAAAGGTCCAGCTGGCCCCATGCCACAGGCCGGTGCAGAAAAACACCACCATCTTGTTGATGCAGGTTCTGACTCTTCCCTTCCGATTGCCTCCCAGGGGAATATACAGATATTCTTTAAACCAGGTGGACAGAGACATATGCCATCTTCTCCAGAAATCCTGAATGCTTCTGGCCACATAGGGATAATGGAAGTTCTCCTTAAAATGAAAACCAAACATTTTTCCCAGGCCGATGGCCATATCACTGTACCCGCTGAAGTCATAATAAATCTGGAGCAGATAAGCAATGGCCCCGATCCAGGCTGTCAGAATATTCACCCGGACAGCCGGAAGGGCGAATACCGCGTCCGCAGCCACTGCCACCGTATTGGAAATCAGCACTTTTTTTGACAGGCCGATACAGAACCGGCGGAATCCCTCCGCCACCTCTGTCAGCTCCTGCTTTCTGTTATCGATTTCCAGGGCAATGTCATAGTACCGGACAATGGGGCCGGCAATCAGCTGAGGGAAGAAAGAAATGTACAAAAGTACCTTCCAGTAGCTTCTCTGGGCGTCCACCTGCCCCCGATATACATCGATCACATAGGACATGGCCTGAAAGGTGAAGAACGAGATCCCCACCGGGAGTACAATCTGCGGCACCGGGATTCCCGCCCCGGTCAGCTGATTGATGGTTTCCACCGCCATGCCCGCATATTTGAAGATACCCAGAAGCAGCAGGTTGGCAAACACTGCTGCTCCCAGCTTCAGTCTCCGTCCCTTCTTTCCTTCTTCCACCAGAAGGCCGAAAATATAGTTGACTATGGTGCTCCCGATCATCAGGAACACATAAACCGGCTCGCCGTACGCGTAAAACAGAAGACTGGTGATGATCAGAATCCCGTTCTTAACCTTCTTTGATGGTACCAGCGTGTAGCTTAGAAATACTGCCGGAAGAAATATACATAAAAATACCAGTGAGCTGAAAACCATAAGGATGCCCGCCTAGAACTTCTGATACCGCAGCGGGGATGTGGAATACGTCTTCTTCCACAGATCGTATCCGTTGGCATGCTCCATCTCCGGGTCGAAGATGTAGGTGGTGCCGTTCATATCGATCTCCACCCAGCTGTGGGGCGTCCAGCCGCCGCCGGCCTTTCCGGTCATACCCGCAATGGTTCTCACATTGCCATATCCCAGCTTCTCGGCCAGGCATCCGAAGGTAGCCGCGAAATTGTAACAGTTGCCTCTGCCTTTGGTAAGCATTTCCAACGCATACTGTCTCTGCCAGCCCGCCGTATTGCTGAAGTTGTATTTTCTTTCATAAGAAAAACTGTTTACCACATAATCGTAGCAGGCCCGCAGCTTTCCTTCCTGGCTCATGGCATTGGTTGTCACACGGTCAATCACCTGCTGCAGAAGGGAATCCAGCTGATCCCCCTGTTTATCCTGATCCCAGGTGCCGTCCGCGCTGAGATAATAGCTTCCATACCAGCGATTGGCATACATGGCTCCATCGCTTCCCAGGTAATACCAGTCATCTCCCAGCTGCAGCCAGCCGGTGGCCATGGCTCCGCTTCCCGTCAGATAATACCAGCTGCCTCCAATCTGCTGCCAGCCGGTCAGCATGGCTCCGCTTCCATTCAGGTAATACCAGGCGCCTCCAATCTGTTTCCAGCCGGTAGCCATGGCTCCGCTGGCGTCCAGATAATACCAGGTGCCTTTCACCTGAATCCAGCCGGTGGCCATGGCTCCGCTCTCTGTCAGATAGTACCAGGCGCCTCCAATCTGCTGCCAGCCGGTCAGCATGGCCCCGCTTCCGTTCATGTAATACCAGGTATTGCCAATCAGGTGCCAGCCGCCTCCCAACATGGCTCCGCTGGCATTGAGATAATACCAGGTACCATTCACCTGCTGCCAGCCGGTGGCCATGGCTCCGCTTTCTGTCAGGTAATACCAGGTGCCTCCCAGCTGCTGCCAGCCGGTGAGCATATGGCCGCTTCCGTCCATATAGTACCAGCGGCCGCCAATCAGCTGCCAGCCGGTGAGCATCTGACCGCTTCCGTTCATGTAGTACCAGATGCCGTCTACCTGCACCCAGCCCACAGCCATCTGACCGCCGGATTTCAGATAATACCAGCTGCCGCCCAGATACTGCCAGCCGGTGAGCATGGCTCCACTGCCGTTCATATAATACCAGTCACTGCCGATGAGATGCCAGCCGCCGCCAAACATGGCGCCGCTGCCGTCTGAATAATACCAGGCGCCTCCCACCTGATACCAGCCGGTCTGCATCCTGCCGGTGCCCGGCTGCAGATAATACCAGGTATCTCCCAGAAGGAGCCAGCCTTCTTTTGCCGCGCCGCTTCCCTCCAGATAATACCAGGTGCCGTTCTCCTGATACCAGCCGCCGCTTCGCATATAACCATTTCCGTCAAAGCTGTAAAGTCTGCCGTCAATGCGCTCCCAGCAGTTTTTCGGATAAGAGCCGTCCTCGTGCTGATACCACCAGCCGGTTCCGTTCTGCATCCACTGCTGCGCCACAGGTTTATAAGATTTGGTCACCTTTCCGTCAGCACCCAGCACATAGCGGGTTCCGTCCTGGTCCACTGTGGTATTTTTTCGGAAGGTTCCGTCTGCATTCAGATAATAGGTACTCCCATGAATCTGACGAATACCGGTCATGGTGGAGGGATCGGTGACAGCTCCCCTTCCCATGCCGTCTTCACCAGCCTGGTCGGTACAGTAATACCAGCCGGTTTTATTTTCATTCGCCTGCCATCCTGTCTGTGGGATACCCTTTTTCAACAGGAATTTTCTGCCGCCGATTTCATACCAGCCGTCTGCCGGAACCACAGGCTGTGCAAGCTGTGTATCCGCCGCATCGTACTGCATCCAGGCTCCTGTCTGCTCCCATGTCCAGATCTGCTGAATCTGCCCGTCTTTATAGAGTACCCAGATCACTTCATCGGAATCTTCACCCTCTCTTCCGGAAACCCATCCCTGTTCTTTCCAGGGGAGCGAAGGCTCTTCCTCCTCCGGTGTGGGGGCCGGGGGTTCTGTGGGAGTCGGGGTCTCCGTAGGTACCGGAGTCTCTGTGGCAGCCGGAGTCTCCGTGGGTGTCGGAGTCTCTGTGGCAGCCGGGGTCTCCGCCGCTTCCGGCTCCTGTGTGGGCACAGGTGTCTCCGCCTCCCCCGGCGTTTCCGTTACTTCTGATGTCTGACTTTCCTGAATTTCATTCTCTTCTGATGTTTTCTCCTGGGATTCTTCCGTCTGTTCGGAACTGTCACCGGAAATCTCTTTTTGTTCTGTCAAAGGCTGTCCATTGTCAGGTATTGTCTCTCCAGTCTGTCCGACATTCTGTACCGCCGCATCCGCGGGAAGCCCTTCCGCCCGGGCCGCCGCAGGAAATGCACAGCTCAGAATTACCGCTGCACTCAGCGCGATTCCCAGCCCTTTTACACTTTTGTTCTTCATAAATTTCCTCTTTTCCCCATATATTGGTTATTTCAAGTCCGTCTAAGATGGCCATATTACTGTGGACATTATACCTCCCCCAATAAGTTTTTGTCAATAACGGTCAATATTTGACTATTTTCCGGAACTCCTTTCCAAATGTCGTGTGGCCTGCACATTTCATTTCATCTTTTCCGCCCGTTTCTGCTTTTTTTATAAATTTCAGCTTTCTTTTAGAGTTTCTACATATTTCGCTCATATTTTTCCTTTATACTTATGATTGGATAGTTGATAAACCACTCACTATCTCCCCCCTCATAAAAAACAGGAGAATCCCGCAGCGCGTGGGATTCTCCTGTTTTTTTATCCATGATGATATTCAAAAGGAGGGGATCTCTCTGCCAATATCGGCTGGGAGATCCCCTCCTTCTGTCTTTTTATTTATCTGGTAATTACGGTTCCTGTCTTTCCGAGATATCCTTCCACCGCTTTGTCTATGGAAGTGATCACGGCTCTTCTTCCTTCTTTCTCCTCCACAAACTCCACAGAAGCTTCTACTTTGGGAAGCATGGTGTTGGGTTCAAACTCCCCGCGTGCCATATACTCTCTGGCCTTATCCGCGGTGATTTCTCCCAGCAGCTCCTCGTGATCGGTATGGTATCCCACCGCCACCTTTTCCACGCTTGTAAGGATCATCAGTTCATCTGCATCCAGCAGACGGGCCAGTTTTCCGCTGGCGTAGTCTTTTTCAATGACAGCGCTGGCGCCTTTTAATTCTGTCTTCTGCTCCAGCACCGGAATTCCGCCGCCTCCGCAGGCGATTACCACATGGCCGGCCTCAAACAGCGTGCGGATGGAATCAATCTCCACCACATACTGCGGTTTGGGAGCCGCCACAATTCTGCGGTATCCGTTTTCTGTACGGATCACGGAATTTCCTTTTTTCTCTTCTTCTTCCGCCTCCTGCTCCGTCATGGTTCTGCCAATCACCTTCACCGGTTCCGCAAAGGCATCGTCATAGGGATCCACCGTCACCTGGGTGAGAACCGTGCACACCGGCTTGTATACGCCCTCCTTGATCAGTTCTGAACGGATGGAGTTCTGCAGGTCGTATCCGATATACCCCTGGCTCATGGCCGAGCAGACGGACATGGGGGCAAACGTATAATCCGGATGATATTTTCCAAATTCATTCATGGCTGTATGAATCATCCCCACCTGCGGGGCATTGCTGTGACAGATCACAATCTCGGCCCCCTCTTTCACCAGCCGGGCAATAATCTTTGCCGTGGATTTCGTTGCTGCCTTCTGCTCCGGCAGCGTATTTCCCAGGGCCCGGTGCCCCAGGGCAATCACTACTTTTCTCTTCTCCATAAATCTACCTTCTTTCCGCAGCGGCGGCCCACTGCATTATTCCAGGAACTGTGTTCAGCCGCGTCCGATGGTCAGGAAATATCCCAATACCAGGATACCCAGCACGATCCGGTACCAGCCGAATACGGTAAAATCATGTTTCTTGATATAGCTCATCAGGAACTTGATGGCCAGAATGGACACACCGAAGGCCACCACCATACCCAGCAGCAGAATCGCCACCTCTGTCCCTGTGAAACTGAGGCCGAAGCTGAAAACCTTCAGCAGGCTGGCTCCGAACATTACCGGAATCGCCAGGAAGAATGTATACTCCGCCGCAAGTTTTCTGCTCATGCCGATAAGGATTCCGCCGACAATAGTAGCTCCGGAACGGGAAGTACCGGGTACGATAGCCAGTACCTGAAAAACACCGATCAGCAGAGCGTCCCTGAATGTGATCTCGCCCAGACGGACAGCCCGGGGCTCTCTGGTCTTGTTATATCGCTCGATGACAATAAAAAGAACACCGTAAACGATCAGCATCACGGAAACCACCCAGTAATTGTTCAGATGGGCTTCGATCCAGTCGTTAAAAGGAAGTCCGATGATGATCGCCGGAAGGCAGGACACCAGGATCTTCATCCAAAGGACGATCTTGCTCATGTTTACATATTTGTCGGCAAACCTCTGAACCCCGGCAAGTTTTTTGTTCTGACTGATGTAGTTCCAGTTGCTTTCTCTTTGCGGATCATTTTTGTGAAAGGGCCACAGTTTTTTAAAGTCCAGCACCACCACTGCCAGCACCGCGCCCAGCTGAATCACCACCAGAAACATATTCCAGAAGCTTTCCGATACATTCAGCTTCACAAATTCGTCCACCAAAATCATATGGCCGGTACTGCTGATAGGCAGCCATTCGGTAATTCCCTCAACAATACCCAAAAAAACGACCTTTAAAAATTCCAGAATATCCATTTTCCCTCTCTTCCTGACCATATGGCCCTTAAAGGGAACCCCCTCAGGGATCCCCTTTTTTCCGCCTGCGCGCATCGCCGCGGACACTGTCCGCAACCGACATTCCCGCTTTTCGAAACCAGGCAGGTCTGTTTTCTTCTCGCTTTCACTCATTATAATATGGCGGCGGCGGGTGGGTCAATAGGTTTTCCTTAACTTCCGGCCCTGCGGCCTTTAAAGGATTTTTCCGGATTTTCAGATCCGCGCAATATCAATCAGTGTCAGCTTGTTCAGGTCCGTATTTTCCAGACTGGTCACCAGCGCGTTGGCGGTATCCAGACTGGTCAGCACATTCACGCCGGTCTCAATGGCGTTGCGGCGGATCAGGAAGCCGTCCCGGGAATGCTCCACTCCCTGGGGAGGCGTATCGATCACCAGATCAATCTTATGTCCCAGCAGCAGGTCCATCAGGTTGGGAGAAGGCTGTTCCAGCTTGTTGGTCCGGATCGCATTGACGCCATTTTCCTTCAGGACTCTGGCGGTCCCCAGCGTTGCGTAAATCCGATAGCCCAGAGCCTCAAAACGGCGGGCAATCTCCACCACATCCTGTTTATCCTCATCCCTTACGGTGATAATCATATTCTTATGTTTCGGCAGATTGATACCGGCTCCCAGAAAGGCTTTGTAAAGCGCCTCATTGAAGGTGGACGCAATTCCCAGGCACTCACCGGTGGATTTCATCTCCGGTCCCAGGCTTACGTCCGCCCCGCGGATTTTCTCAAAGGAGAACACCGGCATCTTGATAGCGAAATATTTGGCCTCCGGCTGCAGGCCCGGCGTATAACCCATATCTTTCAGTTTGTAACCCATGATGGCTCTGGCCGCCAGGGGAACGATGGGGATACCGGTCACCTTGCTGATATAGGGAACGGTACGGCTGGAACGGGGGTTAACCTCGATCACATACACCTCTTCCCCGCAGACAATGAACTGGATATTAATCATTCCCACCACATGGAGCGCCCTGGCCAGACGGCGGGTATACTCCGCAATGGTCTCCTTGGCCGTCTCACTGATGGTCTGCGCCGGATATACGGAGATACTGTCTCCGGAATGAATACCGGCCCGTTCAATATGCTCCATGATTCCGGGAATCACGATATCCTCACCGTCGCAGACAGCGTCCACCTCAATTTCCTTGCCCATCAGATACTTATCCACCAGAATGGGGTGTTCCTGGGCAATCCGGTTGATGATTCCGATATATTTATCCACATCTTCGTCATTGATGGCAATCTGCATGCCCTGTCCGCCCAGCACATAGGAGGGGCGCACCAGCACCGGATAGCCCAGTTCGTTGGCTGCCCGGATGGCTTCATCGGCGGTATACACCGTCTGTCCCTTGGGACGGGGGATCTGGCACTGCTCCAGAATTTCATCGAAGAGTTCCCGGTCCTCGGCCGCGTCCACGTTCTCCGCGGAGGTTCCCAGGATGGGAACACCCATCTTCATCAGCGCTTCCGTCAGCTTAATAGCCGTCTGGCCGCCGAACTGCACCACGGCTCCGTCCGGTTTTTCCACATTGACAACGTTTTCCACATCCTCGGGGGTCAGGGGCTCAAAATACAGCTTGTCGGCGATATCGAAGTCCGTGCTGACCGTCTCCGGGTTATTGTTGATGATGATGGTCTCATAGCCTTCTTTTGAGAAAGCCCAGGTACAGTGTACCGAGCAAAAGTCAAATTCGATACCCTGGCCGATCCGGATGGGGCCGGAGCCCAGCACCAGTACCTTTTTCTTTTTATGTTCTGACACCGCCTCATTTTCTCCGCCGTAAACAGAATAATAGTAGGGGGTGGTGGCCTCAAACTCTGCCGCGCAGGTATCCACCATCTTATAAGCGGCGGTGATTCCATACTGCATTCTCAGGGCTTTGATCTCTTCTTCGGTCTTTTCCGTCAGCTTCGCGATCACATGATCCGGGAATTCCACCCGTTTTGCCTCCCGCAGCAGTTCCTCCGTCAGAGGCTGCGTCTTCAGTGCCTGCTCCATTTCCACCAGAATGGCGATCTTGTCAATAAACCAGATATCAATTTTCGTGATCTCATGAATCTGCTCATAGGAAATTCCTCTGCGGACCGCCTCGGCGATTCTCCAGATCCGCATATCATCCACGGTTTTCAGAGCTTCTGTCAGCTCCTCCCGGGTCAGTGCGGTGAAATCATAGGACATCAGGCTGTCCACATGCTGCTCCAGAGAGCGGATGGCTTTCATCAGAGCGCCTTCAAAATTATTGCAGATGCTCATCACTTCTCCGGTGGCCTTCATCTGGGTGGTCAGCGTTCTCTTGGCGCTGATGAACTTGTCAAAGGGCAGCCGGGGGATCTTCACCACACAGTAGTCCAGCATGGGTTCGAAGCTGGCGTAGGTCTTTCCCGTGATGGCATTGGGAATCTCATCCAGCGTGTATCCCAGGGCGATCTTGGCCGCCACCTTGGCGATGGGATAACCGGTAGCCTTGCTGGCCAGCGCGGAAGAGCGGGACACACGGGGATTTACCTCGATGACACAGTACTCAAAACTGTCCGGATTCAGGGCGTACTGAACGTTGCAGCCGCCGGTGATGCCCAGCTCCGTAATGATATTCAGGGCGGAGGTTCTCAGCATCTGGTATTCCTTGTCTCCCAGGGTCTGGGAGGGAGCCACCACGATACTGTCTCCTGTATGAACGCCCACCGGGTCGATATTCTCCATGTTGCAGACGGTAATGCAGTTTCCGGCGCCGTCCCGCATCACTTCATATTCGATTTCCTTCCATCCGGCAATGCAGCGCTCCACCAGCACCTCGCCCACCCGGGACAGCCGCAGCCCGTTCTCCAGGATCTCGATCAGCTCTTCCTCGTTGTGAGCGATACCGCCGCCGCTGCCGCCCAGGGTATAGGCGGGACGGAGCACCACCGGATAGCCGATGGTGTTGGTGAATGCAATACCATCCTCCACGGAACGCACCACCAGGGACGCCGCCACCGGCTCCCCGATTTTCTCCATGGTATCCTTAAATTCCTGGCGGTCCTCCGCCTTTTTAATGGTCTGGGAGGTGGTTCCGATCAGACGCACATTGTGCTCTTTCAGAAATCCTCTCTCCTCCAGCTCCATGGCAAGATTCAGTCCGGCCTGTCCTCCCAGAGTGGGGAGCACGCTGTCGGGCTTTTCTTTCAGAATCAGCTGTTCCACCACCTCCACGGTGAGCGGCTCAATATACACTCTGTCTGCAATATCCTTATCTGTCATGATGGTGGCCGGGTTGGAATTCAGAAGCACCACTTCCACGCCCTCTTCCTTCAGAGAACGGCAGGCCTGGGTTCCCGCGTAGTCAAACTCCGCCGCCTGACCGATCACAATCGGACCGGAGCCAATCATCAGTACCTTTTTAATCTCTGGATTCTTCGGCATTACTCTTCCCCTCCCATCATCTTGATAAACCGGTCAAACAGGTATCCGGAATCCTGCGGTCCCGGACACGCCTCCGGATGGAACTGAACTGTGAAAATGTTCTTTCCCGTATATTTCAGTCCTTCGTTGGTGCCGTCGTTGACATTTACAAAAGCCGGCACAGCCACGGCCGGATCCAGCTTATCCGTATCCACCACATAACCATGGTTCTGGGAGGAAATGTATACCCGTCCCGTCTCCAGATCCTTCACCGGATGATTGCCTCCCCGGTGGCCGTATTTCATCTTGTGGGTATCCGCTCCGGTAGCCAGCGCCATCAGCTGATGACCCAGACAGATGGCAAAGATCGGCACGTCGGACTCATACAGTTTCCGAATCTCTTTGATAATCTCCGTACACTCCTTGGGATCCCCGGGGCCGTTACTGAGCATGATACCGTCGGGATCGTCCCTGAGGATCTCCTCTGCAGAAGCAGACGCCGGATAAATGGTCACCTGGCATCCCCTCTCATTCAGCGATCTGGCGATATTGTTCTTGGCGCCAAAATCCATCAGCGCCACTCTTTTCCCGGTTCCCGGAAGAACCTTCTTCTCCGTACAGGTAACCTTTTCCACCACTTTTCCGGTGGTATATGCTTTCAGCCGCGGAATGACTTCTTCCAGGTCAAAGTTCTCATCGGTGGTGATCATGCCGTTCATGGTTCCCTTCTCCCGGAGAATCTTTGTCAGCGCTCTGGTATCGATCCCTGCAATTCCGGGGATATCGAACCGTTTCAAAAAGTTCTGAATGGTATCCTCGCTGCGGAAGTTGCTGGGGATTCTGGACAGCTCCCTCACAATGTATCCGTCCGGCCATGGTCTTAAGGATTCCGCATCCTCATAGCAGATTCCGTAATTGCCAATCAGCGGATATGTCATGCAAACGGCCTGTCCCGCGTAGGAGGGGTCCGTCAATACTTCCAGATATCCTGTCATGGAAGTGTTGAACACGATCTCGCTGATGACTTCTTTTCTGGAACCGATGCTGGTTCCGGTAAATACATGCCCGTCTTCAAGAATCAAAAAAGCTTTCATCATTCCGTTTCCTTTCTTATTTATTCCTCGGCATACGAAAAGGGAGAAATTTCCTTTGAAACAACTCCCCCTCGCGTAATCTTAAAGATTTTATCACAAAGTATTTCACATTTCAATAGCTGAATGTCAAATCGCGTCAATAAAAATTGCCATGCAGCGTCATGAGAAATTGATGTTCCGGCCATCAGAAACCGGGGGAATCGGATCGGAATATTTTTCAAAAAATCTCTTGACATTTTCTTCCTGATCCTGTATATTAGTATTCGTCGCTGAGATACAGCGCAGAACTTCATAGTTATTGATTGTGCAGGAATGGCGGAATTGGCAGACGCGCAGGCTTCAGGTGCCTGTGGTAGCAATATCGTGTGGGTTCAAGTCCCACTTCCTGCACTCTTTTTTTATCCGGAGGCAGGGCTGCAGACCGGCCTTTCTCAAAAGCACCCGTATCCTTTATTTCAGGCAGACAGACGCTTTCCTCAGAACAAAACCTGTCTCAAGCTGCCGAAATTTTATATATTTTTCAAAAAACTGTTGACATTTCTTTCTTCACAGTATATAATTTGTTTTGTCGCTGAGATGCGGCGCAGAAAATTTCATAATTATTGATTGTGCAGGAATGGCGGAATTGGCAGACGCGCAGGCTTCAGGTGCCTGTGGTAGCAATATCGTGTGGGTTCAAGTCCCACTTCCTGCACTCTTTTTTTATCCGCAGCCAATTCTCTGCCATCCCATCTTTCGTCTTTTCTGTCACCTTCCGCTTCCACGCCCTGCATTCCACGGCATGCAACGGATGGACAAACACCAGACGGCCACTGATCCGTCCGGGTGATTTTTGTAACGGCAAAGCCGGAAGGCTGCGGTGTCATGTTTTTCGTCACGATTTTTTGTCGGATTTATCAAAAAACTGTTGACATTTCTTTTTTTACCGTATATAATATTTCTTGTCGCTGAGATACAGCGCAAAACTTCATAGTTATTGATTATGCAGGAATGGCGGAATTGGCAGACGCGCAGGCTTCAGGTGCCTGTGGTAGCAATATCGTGTGGGTTCAAGTCCCACTTCCTGCATTCTTTTTTTGTCCGGCCTTTTTGCAGAGGCCGGACTTTTCTGTGTATAAAAAGCTCCACGAAATATAGTTCTATTTCATCAGCCGTTCATCCGCAGAATGCCTGCCCTCTCACAGCGGAAAATGCCGCCCGCAGATCCGATGATAATCTGCGGACGGCCTCTCCCCTTCCAATCGTTTCTTCATTCAGGATGATTGTCTCCTGTCTGAATGGCGCAGTTTATTTTTTAATCACAAACGCCTCATAGGGTCTCAGCTTCATCTCCGGCTTCAGGGATACTTCCGGATAGTTGCTGATCAGGCAGGTACCACCGGCGAACTCTTCCGGCAGTTCAAAAGTTACCTCCGGCTCATAGAAGTTGCAGACCACCAGCAGTTTCTCCTCGCCCAGTGTCCGGGTATAGGCGTAAATTTCCTTTGAATCCGGCAGCAGCAGATCGTACGTTCCGTACACAATCACTTCCTGCTCTTTTCTCAGGCGGATCAGCTTCTGATAATAATGGAATACGGAATCCGGTCTCGCCAGCTGATCCTTCGCGTTGATTTCCTTATAGTTGGGATTCACCATAATCCAGGGTGTTCCCGTGGTAAATCCGGCGTTCTCGCTGTCATCCCACTGGAAGGGGGTTCTGGCGTTGTCACGGCTCTTATACCGCAGATAGCGCATCATCTCCTCCGGGGTAAACACTTTCTGCTCCTCCACCAGTTCCCGGTAAGCGTTGATGCTGTCCAGATCCCGGAACTGATCGATGGAGGTAAACGGCACGTTGGTCATACCCAGCTCTTCTCCCTGGTATACATAAGGGGTCCCCTGCATCATATGCAGACAGGTGGCCAGCATCTTGGCCGATACCTCCCGATATTCGGGGCTGTCATTTCCATAACGGGAAACCGAGCGGGGCTGATCGTGGTTCTCCCAGAACAGGCTGTTCCAGGCAATATCCTCCAGTCCCTTCTGCCAGCGGGTCAGCACTTCCTTCATATCCCGCAGATCCATCTTTTTGTCGGTCCATTTGGTATTGGCGTCCGCATCCACATCCATGTGCTCAAACTGGAACACCATATTCAGTTCTTTTCCATCGCTGGAGGCGTACTTCTTCGCTTCCTCCAGGGTCACGCCGGAGCATTCGCCCACAGTGATGGTTTCCTTTCGGTTCAGCACCTTTTCGCGCATTTCCTGCAGATACTCATGTACATGGGGGCCGTTGGCCGGCTCATTGAAGCTGGCGTAACCGTTGATTCCCACCGGGCCGTCCGGCAGATCCGGCTTTTTGGAGATCAGGCTGATCACATCCATACGGAATCCGTCCACCCCCTTGTCCAGCCACCAGTTCATCATGTCAAAGACTTCCTGGCGCACCTTCGGGTTGTCCCAGTTCAGATCCGGCTGTTTTTCCGAAAACAGATGCAGATAATACATATCGGTCTGGGGATCATATTTCCAGGCTGGGCCGGAGAAGCAGGATCCCCAGTTGTTGGGCTCCTTTCCATCCTTTCCCGGGCGCCAGATATAATAATCCCGGTACGGGTTGTCCAATGATTTCCGGCTTTCCACAAACCAGGGATGCTCATCGGAGGTATGGTTCACCACCAGATCCATCACCAGCTTCAGCCCATGCTCATGAGCTGCTGCCAGCATCCGGTCAAAATCCTCCATGGTTCCGAATTCTTTCATGATGGCCTGATAATCGCTGATATCGTACCCGTTGTCATCGTTGGGAGACTGATATACCGGCGACAGCCAGATCACATCCACGCCCAGTTCCTGAAGATATCCCATCTTCTCCGTGATTCCGTTGATATCACCGATTCCATCCCCGTTGCTGTCCTTAAAGCTTCTTGGATAAATCTGATAGACTACACTTTCTTTCCACCATTTTTTCTCCATGATACGCTCCTCTCCGTCCGGATGGTCCGGACGTGTTTTCTCTTTCTTCATGATAAACCGAAGCGGGAAAAAATTCCAATACTTTTCTTTTCTGTTTTTACGTTATTATGACTTTTTCTGCTGTCCGTCCACCGCCCCGTCAATTCTGCGCGGGGGACATCTCCCCGATTCTTCTGATCACTTCCGTCACCAACTTCCGGAATCTGGGTGCCGCCGCATCGGCAGCCTCCTGTACCTCTTTATGCGACAGGGGCTGATCGGTCATGCCGCAGGCCAGATTGGAGATAAAAGAAATCCCCAGAATCCGCATTCCCATATGATTGGCCGCCACCGCCTCGCAGGCAGTGCTCATACCCACCGCATCGGCCCCCAGCGTCCGCACCATGCGCACCTCCGCCGGAGACTCGTAGGCCGGCCCCGTCAACTGAAGGTAAACACCCTCTTTCAGAGAAATCCCCAGCGTTTCCCCCGCCTGGCGAACCACCTGCTGCAGATCCGGGTCATAGATCCGGCTCATATCCGGGAAACGGGGACCCAGCCGGTCATCATTGGCTCCGATCAGCGGCGAAGGAACAAAGCAGGAAATCTGATCCGTAATCATCATCAGATCCCCCGCCCGGAACTGATGATTCACCCCGCCCGCGGCATTGGTGAGAAATAAAATCTCCGCCCCCATCAGGTGCATCAGCCGCACCGGAAGAACCACCTCTTCCATGGAATATCCTTCATAATAGTGAACCCTTCCCTGCATCATCACCACCGGAACCTGCCCGATATGAGCAAATACAAACTGCCCTTTATGGCCTTCTACGGTGGATCTCGGGAAATCCGCAATCTCCTCATAAGGGATCACCCCCTCCACCCGCACCGAGTCCGCATACTCTCCCAGCCCGGATCCCAGCACCAATGCCAGCCGCGGCCGGAAAGGAATCCGCTCCCGGATACTCTCATAACAACCGAATAATTTTTCCTGTCCCATAACGCTTCTGATTTCCTCCTGTGATCTAACTATATTTTCCCGCGAAAACGGCTGATACGCCCGCCTTCCGCAGCCGGATATCCGCAAAGAGCATCCGAACTGCCGCCAAAATCCGGGACCGTTCGAATGCTCTCCTCTGTATCCGCGGCAGCGCTGACATTCCTGCCATAACCGCCGTCATCCTTCGCTATTTCCGTCTGCTCATCCCAATGGCCGCCAGAATGGCGCCGATGGCGATAAACAGATCGGAAAGATTAAATACTATCCCCCGAAGCTTTTTCCACGGAACGTTGAAACTGAAATAGTCTGTCACATAGCCTCTGCGCAGACGGTCCATAAGATTGCAGGCACCTCCGCCCAGAGCCAGCGCTCCGCCCAGCTTCACAAGGACGCTCTCTTTTCCTGACAGCAGGCGAAGATAACAAACAGCCAGCACCGCCCACAAAAGGGCGGTTCCTCCCTTTACCACTTCCGGATAATTTTCCCCCGCTCCCAGGGCCATCCCCCGGTTATGAAATTTCCGCAGCAGGATATGGTCCTTCGCCACTTCTTTCACCAGATCATCCTTGAGATTTTTCTCCACCCAGGCCTTGATTCTGTTGTCCAGCAGAAAGACTCCCGCTCCTATTCCTGTCCAGATCATCTTTGTCGTCCTCTTACTTCTGTTCTTCCTCATCTGTCTGTCCGAAGCTCTGCTCCTTCTCTTTCGCTACTGTATCCGCCGCATCCTCCTGCGTTTCCGGGGAATCGACCGCATCCTCCGCGGCATCTTTTTCTTCTTTTTTCTCTGCATCCGCAGCCTTTTCGGCATTCTCCCCGGCGGCGGGATCCGAATCCGCAGCGGTCTGCGTCCACTCCGCGGCAGGCGCTTCCTCCTGCTGTTCCGGCATCACCGCGCCGCAGTACATACAGTAAGCTGCCGTTGTGGGATTTGCCTTTCCACATGCCGGACAGATACACTGTCCTTTCTTTCTGGCCAGTTCCTCCTCAAAAGCGGCAATCTGATTTCTGACCTGAATCAGATGATCGCACACCTCCGACAGTTCCAGATCCATGGCCTCTCCCTCCACAAAGCGCTCAAACACCATGTGGCCCAGCCTGCGGTAATCCTGCTCCGCCTGTCTCTGCGCGGTACGGATCCTGCTTCTCAGTTTCTGTACCTCCACCAGTTCTTCTGTCTTCTTTCCGACCACCTCCGCGGTATCGCTGAGTGTCTGTCTCAGATTATTGAAAAAATCATCTCCCACAGCAAATCTCCTCCTTTCATTACTATGGCAGTAAAGGTATTCCGGAAGGGAACACCCTATTTGGAGCCGTTCATTCTCCGTTTTCCAGCAGATAGGGCTCCTGGCCCCGCAGTATGATCCTGGGGCCACCCGTATGCTCCACATATTCCCTGGTGATCACCACCTCGCCGATGGAATCATCCTTGGGGATCTCATACATGATATCCAGCATGTACTCTTCCAGAATAGCCCGCAGCGCTCTGGCGCCCGTATCCTTTTTCATAGCCTGGTCCGCGATGGCCTCCAGCGCGCCTTTGTCGAAATCCAGCTTAACCTCGTCCATGGCCAGAAGCTTCCGGTACTGTTTCAAAATGGCGTTTTTGGGTTCCTCCAGGATCTTCACCAGCATATCTCTTGTAAGTCCCTGCAGCGTAAAGATGATCGGCAGACGGCCCAAAAACTCCGGAACCATACCGAATTTTCTGAGATCTTCCACAGTAACCCTGGATAAAAGATCCTTATCGTCATCATATTTGTCTTTCAGATCCGCCTGGAAGCCCATGGAAGACTGTTTATTCAGCCGTTCCTTAATCACATCCTCCAGATCCGGGAAAGCTCCTCCGCAGATAAAAAGAATATGGCTGGTGTCCACGGTAGTCATGGGCACCATGGCGTTCTTGCTGTTGGCTCCCACCGGAACCTCCACGCGGCTGCCTTCCAGAAGTTTCAGCAGTCCCTGCTGAACCGCCTCACCGCTGACATCCCGTTGATTGGTGTTCCGCTTTTTGGCAATTTTGTCAATCTCGTCAATAAAAATGATGCCGTGCTCGGCTCTCTCCACATCATTGTCCGCCACAGCCAGAAGCTTTGATACCACGCTCTCCACATCGTCTCCGATATAGCCGGCCTCTGTCAGCGAAGTGGCATCGGTGATGGCCAGCGGAACATTCAGAAGCTTCGCCAGGGTCTGTACCATATATGTTTTTCCGCTTCCTGTGGGGCCGATCATCAGCATGTTGGACTTCTCGATCTCCACTCCGTCCTCATGATCCGCCAGAGCCCGTTTATAATGGTTATAAACGCCTACGGAGATCACCTTTTTGGCATGTTCCTGCCCGATCACATACTCATCCAGCATGGCTTTGATCCGGTGAGGCGGCGGAACATCCCGCAGGGTAAACTGCGCTTTTTTCTCCTCCTTCTGTTTCTTCCGAATCCTCTGCCGTTTGGGAACCTGATTGGGGAGGCTGGAAAAGTCCACCATTCCCATATTCGGTATGTGGCTCATCAGATCATTGTAGTTGATGTTGCTGTTGTTCATGGTGTCAAAGCTCTTCTGCATACATTCCATACAGATATGAATGTTCTGCGGAAGCGTAATCATCGGACCGGCCTTGCTCTCCGGCCTGCGGCACAGAAAACAGACTTTTTCATATTCATCATCCTTCCCGGAATCTCCGTTCCCCGAAGACTCACCGGAAGTTTCCTTTTCTTTCAGTTCTTTGTCATCTGACATGTACTTCAACCTTTCTTTTCCCGTTTTTTGCGGGAAATGCTTCTTTTATTTTTTCATTATAGACCAATTACGCATCATGCTCAAGTGAACTTTTTATAAACGAATTCTGAAGGAATCTTACCACGGTCAAAAATCCCGGCGCGGCTTATTATTTTATGGAAACGCCGTTATAAACAAAAAAGGCTGACGCTCTGTTCAGCCTTCTCTGTCCTCATGTTCCTTATATCCATCGATTCTACCGGTTGGCGGCAGGATCTTCCTGGGTCATCTCGCTTCTTCTCCCCAGAGTGACAGAAACCGTATGTTCCTGATACTGGCCGTTTTCCGCTCTGGCATAAACCACATCCACCGTTTCTCCGGCCTCATAATACTCCAGCCGGTCCACCAGCTCCTGACTGCCGGCGATGGGAATGCCGTCAAACTCGGTAATTACATCATTTGCCTGAATACCGGCCTGCTGAGCAGGACCGCCTTCTTCCACGCTGTCCACAAAAGCGCCCTCCGGAATTCCGTACATCTCGGTGACGCCGGAGTCCACATTCAGGCAGGTGACGCCGATATAAGCAGCCTGTTCTTCATCTACCTTAAACCGGGTTTCCCGGCTCATCAGGCTGTCCAGAACAGGTTCCGCCTTGGCGATGGGAATGGCGTATCCCATTCCTTCCACCGCATTGCCGGAGCTTTTGGCCACATTGATGCCGATAAGTTCTCCGTTCATATTCAGCAGCGCTCCGCCGCTGTTTCCCGGATTGATGGCCGCATCCGTCTGAATCAGATCCTCGGAAACGTTTCCATCCTCATCGGTCATATCACGGTTCAGCGCGCTGACCCATCCGGAGGTCACCGACTGGCCATATCCCAGCGCGTTTCCGATGGCCACCACCTGTTCGCCGATTACCAGAGAATCCGAATCCCCCAGGCTGATCACCTTGATGGCGGACAGAGTCTCGGAAGAAAGATCGCTGATCTTCACAGCGATCACGGCCAGATCATTTCCCGCGTCATTTCCCTTGATCTGCGCTTCATAGGAGGAAGCATCGCTGAAGGAAACGGTCAGCGTCTGCGCGCCTTCCACCACATGATTATTGGTGGCGATCAAAAGCTCCTCGTCATTCTGTCCCACGATAATTCCCGACCCCGCACTCTGAATGGGATATTCCTGAACGCCTCCAAAAAAATCCTGCACGGTCTGCACACTGGCATTGGTGATGGAGACCACAGACGGCATGGCATTTTCCGCCACCTGTGCCACGGAAAAGGTTCCTGCCGGCAGGGATGTGGTATCCGCACCGGCGGAAGAATCCTGTGCCTGATCTGCAGTGGCGGTGGAAGGCACCTCCACCTGACGGTTTGCCCCTGTCAGCTCATTCCCCAGATAATTCACTCCGAACATGATACCTCCGGCAACCACACCGAAAACCACCGCCAACCCGGCCGTAAGCAAAAATTTCCTGCCGTATCCCATGGGATGTTTTTCCTTTTTCTTTGCCGGCGGATGCTCCTGTCCCATCTGATAAGTCCCGTAACGGCGCTGCCCGGTAGGGGAAACACCGGAATTCCATGTCTTCTGGCCGGTACCGGTATTCTGCGTGTATCCGTTTTGCGGCTGCCATCCGTGCCCCGTATCCCGGGAAGATCCGGTCTGCGCCTGCGATCCCTGTTCCCGCTCTGTCTGTCTATCGCCAAAAGAGGAAGCGGAATCGGACTTTCCTCCCACATCCTCCCTGTAATCGCTGGCCGTATAGGTATTGCTTTCACTGCCGCCAGGTTTCCGCATCCGCGGATTCACCCAGTGATACGTTTCCGCGCCGTCCTCCTGACGCTGCGCGCTGTCGCCATCCTGCCCTTCCGCCTTCTTCTCCGCAGCCATGTTCTGTGTATCCGCCGGTTCTTCCGCCGTATCGAAACTACCTTCCCGGGCAGCTGCGGCTTCCCCGCCAACATCCGCTTTTTCCTGCCCTCCGTCAGCCGCTTCGCCGACGGATCCTTTATCTTCTGCCGGACCGTCCGAATGTTTTTCGGGATCGTTCCAGTTCCATTCATTGCTCATACAAAACCCTCTCTTTCCTTTCTCCGGGTTCCCGGAGATTCCGGCCTGTACAGCCGTTCCAATCAAACCGCTTCCTCAGAGACTTTATACCGGCATTTATTTTATCAGATAAATGTGATGAAACTGTGACAAAGTGTTTAAATGATTATTTTCTTTTTTACCGCAGCAGCCGGCCGTTCTCTTCTTTTTCCCAGTATCTGCGGTTCATGGTAAAACGCAGTACCCAGCTTTTCGGCAGCCTGCGGTATTTTTTCCCCAGAAGATATCCCAGATATTTCCATCCGCTGTTCCAGCACAGTCCCGCAATTCTCCAGGGCTTTTTCTCCTCTGCCAGAAACTTCGCCGTGCTTTTTACCAGACGGATCCCCTCTCCTTCTGAACGGATTCCCGAAAAAACTTCCGGATGATCCGCCTGGGAAACGGCAAGATCAAAATTCCGGTGAAACTGCTGAAGGGCAGAATAATTGTGTGAATGAATCACCCGGGCGTTCGCGGCATAGGCCACCGCATAGCCATTCTGTATCAGTCTGGCCGCAAATATCATATCTTCATTGAAAATAGCGCGGGTGGGAAATCCTCCCAGAAGGCGGTAAGTTTCCCTGTCATAAATGGCGCATACATTGGAACAGAAATACGTTTTGATGCCAAGCCGCGGCAGATCTTCTTTCCGTTTGATAAAACTCTCCGCGGGATAATTAAACCGGCGGGTGTACTGTTCCTCCAGACGGCAATCCGGACGGGGCAGCTGTCTGGCATATGCCGCCCGCACATCGGGGGACTGCTCCATGGCTTTTTCCAGTTCCTCCAGCAGTCGTTCGTCGGCCGGGACAGCATCCTGCGTCATAAAAACAAGGAAATCTGCCCGGGACATTTGAGCGGCACGGTCCCGGGTGCCTCCGTGATCAAACGCTTCCGGGGCGATATGGACAACCTCCATACCCGGAAGCAGCTTTTCCCATCTGGAATTCCAGTACTCCTTCCCGGTATTTATCACCAGAATCCGATCCGGCTTCCGGTTCTGGCGCGCCAGCCCTTCAAGCAGCTGCTCCCACTCTTTTCCCGGCCGATACACCGGAATCACCACATCCATCGTTTTCTTCATACTGTACGAATCTCCTTGCAAACAGATCTTCAGGTTTCTGATGCAAACAGGCGCCGCAAAAGCGGCGCCTGTCTTTTCTGACAGCAGACAATCTGCAAAATACAGGTAAATCAGCCGCGACTGCGGCGAAAATCTCCTGCTTTATTCACCGGAACCGTCTCCGTTTTCCTCTCCTTCGACGATTTCCCTGTAAGCCGCAAGGGAACCATCCTCCGAAACGGAAAGCTGATCCTCCAGCGAGTAGCCGCTGGTTTCAATGATCCGGTTGCTGTAGGCCTTTACATTCTCAGAAGGCTCATAGGCATCTTCCGGATACAGGAACTGATGCAGCCAGATCACATTGGACTCCAGGGTTACCGGAACCACACAATCCAGACCGTTCATCGCATTCTTTACGTTTTCCCCATACACATGGTCGTGAGGGAATCCTGCCTGATCTACGATATCGTAAGATATCATACTCAGCCCCATGGACAGGATATCCGCCTTGGTCATATTGGTCTTAATCGACGGGAATACTTTGTCCAGAATCTTGGTGAGCGTTCCCACATCCGCATTTTTGGCCTTCTCTACAATTTTATAGATGACCTCCCTCTGACGGGCCGCTCTGCGGAAATCATCTCCCACCGTATAACGGATCCGGGCGTAGGCCACGGTCTGCACACCGTTCAGATGATGAACGCCGGCCACTTCGTCCAGGGGTTCATAATCCATCCCCGTCACTTCCGAGGTTTCCTTACAATAATTATTCAGATGAATAATTTCTTCCTCTGAAAGTTCTTCATCGATACCGCCCAGAAGTTCCACCGCCTCGGCAACTGCCTGGAAATCTACCGTGACAAAATAGGTAACATTCAGATCCATATTGGAGTTCAGCATCCGCATAAATCCTTCCGGACCGTATTTGGCATAAGCGGAGTTTGCCTTGTTATAAATTCCGTTTCCTTCCTCATCCTCACCGATCCTGAGATAAGTATCCCGGTAAACGGAAACCAGCTTGACCTCCTTGGTATCATTGTTGATGCTGGCAATAATCATGGTATCACTGTTGGTGCCGGTCTCCAGATCCCCATCCCTGGAATCCACACCCACCAGTCCGATTGTGGTATAGCCCTGCATGACCTCATTGTTTTTCACTGTGTCGGAAATTCCGATGTTGCTCAGATCAATGTTCACAAAATCCAGTGAATTCAGTTTTGCATAGACGAACAGACATCCCACCAGCACCAGAAGCACCAGGATCTCCAGCGCAAACAGGATTCTCCTTCTGCGGCGTTTTCTGCGGATTCTCCTTTGTTTCTTTGTCATTGTTTTCTTATCTGCCATACTTCTCTCCTTGTTCTAGTACGCATTTTTGTTTATAAAGCCTTTGAAAATGGTCATGATCAGAATCTTCACGTCCAGTCCCAAAGTCCAGTTCTCAATATAGTACAGATCATAGTCGATTCTTTTCCGTATGGAAGTATCCCCCCGATAGCCGTTTACCTGAGCCCATCCGGTAAGGCCGGGCCGAACCTGATGTTTGACCATGTAGCGTGGGATCTCTTCTCTGAATTTTTCCACAAAAAACGGGCGTTCCGGCCTGGGCCCCACCAGGCTCATATCTCCCTTCAGAATATTAAACAGCTGAGGAAGTTCATCAATGCTCGTCCTGCGCATAAACTTTCCGATTCCCGTCACCCGGGGATCATTTTTCACCGTCCATGCCTTCTGCTCTTCCTCCTTGGGCTGCACCTCCATGGACCGGAACTTATACATCAGAAAGGTCCTGTTATGCAGTCCCACCCGCTCCTGCTTGTAGATCAGCGGACCGGGAGAAGTCAGCTTCACCAGCAAAGCTGCCAGCAGCATCACCGGTGAGAACAGAATAATCGCAAAAATCGAACCCCCGATATCCATCAGCCGCTTCACCACCATATTGAAGGTGTTTGTCAGCGGAACGTAACGGATATTGATTACCGGGAGTCCCAGCAGGTCTTCCGTATAGGGTTTTGTGGGAATAATATTGTTGTAATCGGGGATAAACTTGGTATGCACGCCTGACTTTTCACAGAGGGCCACAATCTCCTCCAGACGGTAATATTCGCTTAACCCCAGTGTGATGGCGATCTCATCCAGACGGTTTTCCGGCAGAATCACCATCAGATTGGCAATTCGCCCCAATACTTTAATTCCTTTGTAGGTGGTTCCCGCCTTCACATTGTCATCCAGAATTCCCCGCACCTTGTATCCCCACTGGGGATTCTGCAGAATCCTGTCAATGTATTCCTCCGCCGCACGGCTGTAGCCCACCAGCAAAATATGCTTCTGATTCAGTCCTTTTTTCCGGATATCCCGCAAAACATAACGGATCGCCATCCGCACGGCTTCTTCCAGAACAATATTGACAAAATAGAAAATAAACAGCATGGACCGGGAGAAGTTGATCTCCTTAAGCACCACGAACAACAGCCCGATAAACAGCAGCAGTCCTACGGTGTTGGCTTTCACCACATTGGAAAATTCCAGTCTTCTCCCCTGTACCCGCTTCGGCGTGTAAAGCCCGAAAGCAGAATACAGAATCAGATAAGTGGGAATCAGCGGGATCAATGCCAGCATATACCATTCAAAGGAAAGGGATCGAACCGAATCCTGGAAAAAGGGGCTCACAAATTTGAGCGCCCAGGCACTGATATAGGAAACGGCAATGACAGCCGCATCAATCACCACATGCATCCGGTTAAAGTATTTCTGATTGTCTTTAATCAATACTCTTCACCTTATTTTCTGTTACAGACCCGCGGTTTCCCAGACCGATTACCTTCCGGGCCTTTTCTCATTTTCTGTCGGCAGCCGCCGGACAGATATCTTTTTTCTGTATCCCGGAGAATGCCTGCCGTTTTCGTTTACTCATGATAAGGGAAAGTCCGCGGCGCGCATTTTCCGTGATTTTCGTCAGCAGATGGTTCGCCATGCTCGCTTTCCATTGTTTACTATACAATAATTCCTGTAAAAGGGCAACAAAATATTTTTACACAGGGCTTACGGTTTCCTTAAAAAAAACCGGAATTGTACAGAAATCTTATCCGAAATGTTTCCATTTTGTATCCATGCGCCTCTTATGACGCCCCGTTTTTACAGGAACCGACGGACCAGATTTACCCACAGCTGCAGCTGAATCTTTCCGTAATTGGAAAGATTTTCCCATCGGAATTTCACCTTTTTCCCTTTGCCGGCCAGCGAAAAACCATTCTTGATTCCGGCCGCATACTCCCGCCCGTATCCTTTTGACGCAAAAAACAGCAGCTTGATTCCGAAACCTGCCAACAGGAACGGGAGGTTTATAAGAATCTGAAGCCATGGCATATTTTTGTAAATCATATAAATATTATTCCGGGAGGAATACCGGATCTTGAAGTGATTGTACCGGGAACCGGTGGTTCCGCTTCCCACATGGTATACAATGGCTCCTGGCAGATACCAGTTTTCATATCCGAAAATCTGAGCCCGGTAACAGATATCCGTATCCTCCAGATACGCAAAATGTTCCTCGTCAAACAGCCCGATTTTCTCAAAAAGGTCTCTCCGGTAAATGGCCGCTCCGCCGCAGGAAGAAAAAATCCGGCCTTCCCTGGCATAACGCTCCATGGGCTTTCCCTTTCCCCTGGCAAAAGCCCAGCCGCAGGCATTGTAAAAATTTCCTGCATCGTCTATTTTTGTACGGTCCCCGAACTGCAGCATCCGTGCCGCGCAGGAAAAGGCATTCCTGTGGGAACGGATCCCCGAAAGCAGCTCCTCCAGAAAATGGGGTTCTGCCTCCGTGTCATTGTTGAGCAGCACTACATAAGGGGTGCCGGCAGCCCGGATCCCCCGGTTTACCGCGCCGCAGAAGCCCAGATTTTCCGGCAGAGCCAGCACCTGAACTTCCGGATATTCCCGTTCCACCAGCTGACGGCTGCCATCCGTGGAACCGTTATCCACAAAAATCACGGAAAAACCAGAAAAAGTCTGGGCCCGCAGGCTGTCCAGACAGCCCCGCACAAATTTCAGGCCATTATAATTCGGAATAATGACAGATATTTCCTGCATACTGATACTCCCCTGATTCATGGCCGCAGAGAATAGTTCCATTTGCTGAGCGTCAGATTCTTATTATAATAAGGATCTCCCTTTTTCAGCAGGTCCATCCACCTGTTCCGCATGAATTCTATTTCTTCCTGAAAGCGGCGCACTTTCTCCTGGCTGTCCTCCGCTCCCCTGGATTTTGATTCGTAGTGGTACAGCTCCACTTCCGGATTATATACCACCAGATAGCCCGCCTTCACCGTGCGCAGGCAGAGATCCACATCGTTGAATGCCACCGACAGCCGCTCCTCAAAACCGCCCAGCTGCCGAAACACCTGACGTTTCATCATCATGCAGGCTGCCGTCACCGCGGAAAGATCCATCTGCAGAGATGCCTTGTGCAGATAGCCGGTCCGGGACCTGGGCATATTGAGAAACGCATGGCCTGCAATACCGCCGATGCCGATAATGGTTCCTGCATGCTGAATGGTATCATCCGGATAATAGAGCTTTGCCCCCACAATCCCCACTTCTTTTCGCTGACAGTTTCCCAGCAGTTCTTCGATCCAGCGGGGATTGATCACCTCCACATCGTTGTTCAGAAACAGCAGATAATCCCCCGCGGCCTCCTTTTCACCGAAATTGTTGATGGCTGAATAGTTAAAGCCATCCTTCCAGGTAAGGATCCGCACACCGGGACGTTTTTCGATTTCCCGGTAATAATGGAAAATCTCCGGGCTGCTGCTGTTATTTTCCACAATCAGAATCTCATAATTCTTATAGGTGCTTTTCTCCCAGATGGAATTCAGACATTTTTCCAGTGTTTCTTTCTGATCCCTGTTGGGAATCAGGATGGAAACCAGAGGCTCTCCCTGTACGGGATACTCCACCCGGTAAAAGCCCAGATCCTTTCTGAGACTCACGGTTCCCTCCTGGCCGCACCGGGCCAGATGCGCTTCGATGGCACGTCTGCCCGCCTCAAAGGCGTACATTTTGCTGGCAGGATTGTCCGCTGTGGAGGCTTTGTGGGTTCGCCAGTGATACAGTACCTCCGGCACATGGAGGACTTTTTTGGCTCCTTCCGTACAGCGGAAAATAAAATCATAATCCTGAGCGCCGTCAAATTCTTTCCGGAATCCCCCGGCCGTCTCAGCCAGCCACTTCCTCACCACAAAAAAGTGGGTGATATAATTGTTGGACCGCAGCAGATCCAGATTGAAATCCGGCTTAAAATGAGGCTGAAAATGTTCCGTAAGATCTGTGGTCACCTTATCCTCGTCCGTATAGACTGCATCCGCCTGCGCATCCGCCGTCAGCACTTCGGCGATCCGGAACAGCGCCTGGGGCGCCAGCAGATCATCATGATCCAGCAGGCCGACAAAATCCCCCCTGGCCATAGCCAGGGCTTCGTTGGTATTTCCCGCAATTCCCAGATTTCCCCCGAGATTTTTCACCCGGATCCGCGCATCCTCCGCAGCATACCGCGCAAGCACCTGCTCCATTTCTTTTTCTCCGCCGGCATTGGCAATGCACAGCTCCCAGTGGGGGTATGTCTGTTCCTTCACCGACCGGATCATCTGCTCCAGGAATCCGGGGGGCGTCTGCCAGGCAGGTACGGCCACGCTGATCAGCAGCGGATTTTTCCATTTTTTCTTTCGCTGCCGCTCCAGCTCCTCCGGCGAAGGCCGGTGGGATTCAAACCAGGGACCGTAGGGAACCTCCTCGGGCTCCATGCGCTCACACAGACGGATCCAGAATTCTTTCGGGCCGTAATGTTTCAGATAGCGCAGGCCTTTCTGTATATTGTATGGCTTCAGTTTTTTCAGATAATGCAGCCAGGAATTCCCGCTCATTTACTTCCTCCGATCAGTACTGGTCAAATTCTTTCAGCGCCTTCACCACCTCGGCAGCTTCCTCCAATGTCAGGCTGTAATACATGGGAAGACGGAAAATCCGCTCACTCTCCCGGGTGGTATAAAGATCTTCTCCGTGGAAACGGCCAAAGCGACGGCCCGCGGCAGAGGAATGCAGCGGCACATAATGAAAGACGCTCAAAATTCCCCGTTCCTTCAGCCAGGCCAGAAGGCGTGTTCTGGTTTTCAGATCTTTTACTTTCAGATAATACATGTGGGCGTTGTGAACCGCGTAATCCGGAATAAACGGCTGTTCCACCGCTCCCTGACGGGCCAGAGGCGCCAGCTCCTGATGATAAAAATTCCAGATTTCCAGTCGTTTTTCATTGATCTTTTCCGCTTCTTCCAGCTGCGCCCACAGATAGGCGGCATTCATGTCGCTGGGCAGATAGGAAGAACCGTAGTCCACCCAGGTGTATTTGTCCACCTGCCCCCGGAAAAATTTGCTGCGGTTGGTACCTTTTTCCCGCAGAATCTCCGCCGGCTCCAGATACGATTCATCCTGAAAAAGAATGGCTCCGCCCTCTCCCATGGAATAATTTTTCGTTTCATGGAAGCTGTAACAGCCGAAATCTCCAATGGTTCCCAGGGCGCGCCCTTTGTACCAGGCATTCACTCCCTGTGCGGCGTCTTCAATGACCTTCAGATGATATCTTTTCGCCAGTTCCATAATTTCATCCATGGCACAGGCCACGCCCGCGTAATGGACGGGAACAATGGCTTTCGTCTTTTCCGTGATGGCGTCCTCGATCTTCGTTTCGTCAATATTCATGGTATCCGGACGGATATCCACAAACACAATCCTGGCCCCCCGCAGGACAAACGCGTCTGCGGTGGACACAAACGTATAAGAAGGCATAATCACCTCATCACCGGGCTGAATATCCGCCAGATACGCCGCCATCTCCAGTGCATGGGTACAGGAGGTGGTAAGCAGTACCTCCCGGGTGTCAAAATGCTCCTTCATCCACTGGGAGCACCGTTTTGTAAAGGGGCCGTCCCCGCAGAGCATCCGGTTTACCTGAGCGGCCTCCCGGATATAATCCAGCTCTTTTCCCACAAAGGGCGGCCTGTTAAAATCAATTCTCATCTTCATCCCTCATCACAATGTATAAATCAGAATTCCCAGAATAATAAGCAGGTTTCCGATTATCTTTCCTCTGGTAATCTTCTCCTTTAATATCAGCCAGGAAAACAACAACACAAACACATAGGCCGCCGTATCAATCACCGGCCCGTACCGCATATCCACCCGTGTGTAACACCAGGTATTCAAAAGGAGCACGCCAAAATAGATTGTATATGCCGTGACTACCCTCCAGTTGAGATACTCCCTTAAACGGTTCTTATACGTTTTATTCGCGCTTTGCTTTAAAAGCACCTGAGAAATGGCGGAAAAAAAGGTTCCGCCCAGCATCAGCATCATAAAAGATCTATTCATAGCGCTGCACCATCCAGACTCCGATCAGCACAATCAGGATACCCACGATGTTCTGTACCGAAAGATTTTCATGAAAAATAATCACAGCCCAGATCTGGGACCAAAGAAGATATGTACTCTTATTGGCGTAAGCCGTGGAAAGAGAAAACTTCTTGATAACCTGCTGCCATGCCAGAGCATAGATCCCGCAGTTGGCAATCATAAGGAGCCCGCACACATACAGCCAGGGGGACCCCAGTCCGTGTCTGTTGTACTGCACAGAGGCCAGTTTGGAAAAAACACTGGTCAGTGAAAACAGCAGAATATTCAGATGAAGCTGTACATAATCCCTAATCTTCTGCATGATTACTTCCTTTCTCCAATTCACTATCGCTCATTATAGCATTCAACATCGGCTACTTCAACCGGCAGTTTTAAAGAAAGCCCGGGGAATTGCCTTTCTTTCCGCTTATACCTTGAAAACAGAAAGGGAAAATGATATGATGAGGAACGTAGTTTCAGTCGAATTATATACAAATTGAGGAAAACATATGAGTCTGTATTCTATTGTAGTACCCGTGTACAATGCTGAGCATATGCTTGAAGAACTGTACCGGCGAATCCGCCAGGTATTTGAAAACACAATCCATGAAAAATATGAGCTGATCTTGGTGGACGATGGCTCAAAAGATAACTCTTTTTCTGTGATGAGACGTCTCCGCGAACATGACCGGCAGGTAAAGATTATCCAGATGGCCAGAAATTTCGGCCAACACCCGGCGCTTCTGTGCGGCTTCGCCCACGCGAAAGGAGATTTTATCATTACCATGGACGATGATCTGCAGCATCCGCCGGAAGAAATCCCCAAACTGATCCGTGAAATGAACCGGCGGGACGATGTGGACGTAATCATCGCCAGCTACGAAAGCCGCAAGCACGGCCCTATCCGCAGGCTGGGGACAAAATTTTCCGTGTGGGCCACCTCCCGGATGCTGGGAAAGGATCCGGATCTTGAGATTACCAGTTTCCGCCTGATCCGGCGTTTCATCGTGGACGCCATTCTTCAAACCAACACCTATATGCCTCAGATCGGCAACCTTCTGGTGCTGACCTCCAACCGGATCATCAACGTCCCGGTGCGTCATGACGCCCGCGCCTACGGAAAAAGCGGCTATTCCCTGCGCCGTCTGATCAGAGATCTGATCTTCGATATTACCACCCATACCGCGTTTCCGCTGATCGTGGTGCGGAATATCGGCATCCTCAGTTTTCTGTTCAGCTTCTGCCTGGGAATCTTCTACCTGGTACGCTATTTTATGTACGGCTCCGCTGTAGAAGGCTGGACATCACTGATGCTGGTATGTCTGGCATTTTTCGGGCTGACGCTTTTGTCCATCGGAATCATCGGCATGTATCTGATGAATATTCTCAACGAAGCGAAAAAAATGCCGCATTATGTAGTTCGCCGGGAAGAAACCGATGACTGAGGGAGGCATATCATGAAAGAAATTGGCGGATATATGGGGCTGGAGGATTTTTCCGGCGAGGAATATTATGCCGGCCTTCACAGGGTCAACCTGGGACGGACAGCCCTTCTCTGGCTTCTGGAAGCCAGAAAGTACAGGAAGCTGTGGCTTCCTTTCTATCTTTGCAGTTCTGTGACAGAAAGTCTTGGCCAGACAGATATTTCGCTGGAATTCTACCGGATTCGGAGAGATCTTTCCCCCGTCCTTCCCGACAGGCTTGCGGACGGGGAAGCGCTGTATCTCGTCAACTATTACGGCACTCTCACCGATGAGAAAATCCTGAATTTCAAGAGAAAATACGAACGGATCATCGTGGATCACACCCACAGTTTTTTCCAGCGTCCCCTTCCCCATGTGGATACGCTGTATTCCTGCCGGAAGTTCTTTGGCGTCAGCGACGGAGCCTATCTGGCCACCGATGCCGTTCTTGCGCCGAAAGAACGGGATATTTCCATGGGACATATGGCACACGTTCTTGGGCGCTATGAGACAGATGCCGCCAGCTGGTATCAGACAATGCTGGATAACGCGCACCGCTACGAGTCCGCGCCCATCCTTCGGATGTCCCGTCTTACGGAAAACTTAATGCGGGTCATTGATTATCCCAGAGTAAAGGAAGTCCGGGAGGATAACTACCGCAGTCTGCGCAGCCTGCTTCCCGGTGACAATCCATTTCTCACCGATTCCCCGGAAGGCCCTTTCGCTTACCCTTATTACCATAAAGACGGAATCCGTCTGCGGAACTATCTGGCCCGAAAAAAAATCTTTGTACCCACCAACTGGTCCAATGTGCTGAAGGAACAGCCAACCGGCAGTCCGGAGTACGATTTTGCCGCCAATATCCTGCCTTTGCCCTGCGATCAGAGATACGGATACAAGGAGATGGCGTATATCGCCCGGACGATCCTGGACTTTGACCGGCAAACCTGATACAAAAAATAATACTGAGGAATATAATATTATGAAACGATTACTGATCCTGGGTTCCCTGGGAGAATTCACCAAACTGGTTCAAAAAGCAAAATCCCGGGGGATCTATACCATTGTCTGTGACGGTTATCCCCATGGACCGGCACGGAAGTATGCAGACGCCTCTTATACGATTCCTGTGACGGATACGGACGCGGTCGCCGCTCTCTGCCGCCGGGAGAACATAGAGGGAATCCTCACCTCATTTTCTGATCTTCTCTTTGAATGTATGGTGAAGATCGCCGACAAAGCACAGATTCCCTGCTATCTGAAAACGGATCAGCTCCCATTTTACCGGGACAAATCCAGAATGAAAGCACTTCTTACAAAACTTGGGATCCCCACCCCCGCTTTTTGCAGGCTGAAAAGTGATTTTTCCGACGGGGATCTTGGCGGCCTGTCCTTTCCTCTTGTGACAAAGCCGCTGGACAAATACGGTTCCCGGGGGCTTTGCGTTGTCGACAGCGTCAGGGAACTCCGGGAACGTTTTTCTCTGGCTGCCGGATACAGCGACAGCGGAGAAATCCTGGTGGAAGAATATAATGCCGGTCTGGAATTCAATCTGATGACCTGGGTGCTTGACGGGATCGTCCGTCCCATCAGCCTGGCTGACCGGGAAAAAACGCCCGTTGGTCCGGGGGAAATACCCATCAGCACCCGCAATGTCTATCCATCCCGCCTGCTTTCCCCGGTACTAGCCCCCGCGGTGGAGATCATGCAGCATTTCGTCAAAGCTACCGGACAGACCGACGGCCCCCTGTCTATGCAGTTCTTCTGGTCCCCGGATTCAGGGATACAGGTGGGAGAAATCGCCGGACGTTTCTTCGGCTATGAACATGATCTGACCGATATCGCACTGGGGCTGAATATGGAAGATCTTCTGCTGGACTCCCTGTACGACAGAGAGTCCCTGCGCCGAACCCTTCTGAACCATGATCCGGGACGGCATCCCAAAAGATATGGAGCCGTACTGTATTTTCAGGGAAGGGAGCTTCCTGTCGCCGATCTGTCCGTCGCCCGCTCCCTGGCAAAACATCCCGGGGTCGTTCTCCCCTGGATCTTTTATCATGAAGGCGAACGCGTTGTGGAACATGGGCCAAACCCTTATGTGGCTCTGTACTATGTGGCCGCCGAAAGCCGCGAAAAGCTGGATGCACTGACTGATGAATTTTTCCGCGCCATGTCAGTGAAAGATCCCACCGGAGCGGAAGTCCTGTACCGGAACGCAATTCCGCGCTATCCGGTATAGGCCGGCAAAAATACTGTCAGATATACCAGCGTTCCGGACAGAACCGCCATGGCCGTACCCACGGCAAAAAAATATCGCCTGATCTTTTCTCTTATCTCTTCCTTTTTCACCGCCCGCTCCATCCAGTTCTCATATCCCAGCGTAACAAAGTACATTCCTGGAAGGAGGGCGGGCATCAGATATCTGCCCTGTGCCTGAAAATCACTGCAGTATGCATAATATACCAACAGCAGAAACGGAATCACCGCAGCCAGAAGCATCATTCCCCGCATCAGATTTTCCCTGTTCCAGACCCGGGACTTTTCCACTGTCACCAGGATGGTTGTTCCATCCGGATGCTTCTTCCTTTCCACCATCTTGCGAAATCCGCTGACAAAAAACTGCCTTCTTACACGCAGTGCCATCCCCAGAAATCCCACGCCCAATACGAGCAGATACATTTTGCTCCAAAGCTCCGGTATAAAAAGATCCAGCCGGCCAAAAGTTCCCACAAAGCTGACCGCTACGGTCATCAGCCAGTTGTGCCGCCACCTGCCCGGTACCCAGAGCATCATATCTTTGACACTCATTCCCAGTCTTTCAGGCGTTGCGCGGTTGGAAGGCTTCAGTTCCTCCACCGCGTACATTTCCGCATACTTTGTGGACGTGCTCATTCCCAAAAAGTCTCCATCATACAAAACCGCATTCCGGATAAACCACCATCCCGCAAAAAGAGCCACGAAAAACAGAATCAGAAACCCCTTCCCAAAAAGCTGGCGGAAATCCCATCGTTTCTTCTGGCCCAGCAGGATGCTTCCAGAAAAAAACAGGGCACTGCACAGCAGATATCCGTAAGCGTTATAATAGGACAGCGCACAGACAGACATTGCCGCCGCCAGCTGCACACAGAGTTTCCCTGTCCAGCCCTCCTTCAGAGTTCTGGCCCAGCAGTACAGAATCCACGCTGAGGAAAACAATGCCATCCCGTCCATATTGATGTAGGAAAACAAAAATGCCGTTCCTGGAAGAAAGCAGGCAAAAGCGGCAAAAAATCCCGCCGCCTCCCGCCGCAGAAGCATCCTTCCCAGACGCATCGCGAAAAACGCGAAGCCTGTGCCCAGCAGCACATTCACCATTCGGGCGGCAATCAGAAGCTCCGTCTTATCCTGTGTGAATACTGCTGTTATCCTGGAAAATACCGCTCCCAGAATATAGGTAGTGATAGGATTAAAGCCGTAGGAAATCCCCCAGAGTTCATTGCGAAGTTCCGGATCGCCTCCATGCGGCAGTCTTCCGTGTTCACAGATATACTGAACAATCTGATACCGCATCTGTTCGTCCGGAGATACATTAAAGGGCTGAATCACCGCCCATGCAGTGTAAAAAACAAACACGGATGCCAAAAATACAGCTTCCCATCGTATGTTCCATTTCTTAACCATTCCGACATCTCCCATCAGATTCTTTTCAGCGAAAAATCCTGGCTGTCCAGCGTCAGGTTGGGATTATAATAGGGATCGCCGTCGCGGAGGATTTCGGGCCAGCGCTCTTCAAAGGTTTTGATCTCTCTGTTAAACCGGGCAACTTTCTCCGGCGTATCCTCCAGGCCTCTGGATTTGGACTCATAATGGTACAGCTCCGCATAGGGATTGTAGACAATCAGATAGCCTGCCCGTCCAAGTTTCAGGCAGAAATCAATATCATTAAATGCCACTTCCAGTTCTTCACTGAGCCCGCCGACAGCTTCGAAGGCACTTCTTTTTACCATCATACATGCCGCTGTCACCGCACTGTAATCCTGCGCGCAGATGATCCGATGGCAGTAGCCGGTGACGCCCCTCTTCTGCTGAACAAAGCAGTGTCCTGCAATTCCTCCGAAACCGATCACCACCCCCGCATGCTGGATGGTATCGTCTTCATAATACAGACGTGCGCCTACTGCCCCCACGTCCGGCCGCATACAGTAGCCCAGCAACTCTTCCAGGCAATCCGGATTGATGATCTCCGTATCATTGTTCAGAAGCAGCAGATATTCTCCCTTCGCATGGCGAACGCCAAAATTATTGATGGCAGAAAAATTGAAATTCCCATCCCAGTAAACCACTTTTACCCTGGGATTCTCCGCCTCCAGTTTTTTATAATATGTGAAGGTTTCCTTCTTTTCACTGTTATTTTCCACAATAATATATTCATAATTTTTATAGGTGGACTTTTCATCAATCGCCTGGATACAGCGTTGCAGGTCCTCTACATGATCTTTATTGGGAATAATGATAGAAATCAGAGGATCCGAGTCCCGAAGAAATCTTGTTCTGTAAAGCCCCAGATATTCTCCTTTGATAACCTCCGCTTTCACCCCAATGCGGTCATAATGCGCCTGCACAGCTCTCTGTCCCGCATCAAAAGCATACAGCTTGCTTTCCGGATTCTCTGCCGTTGAATCTTCATGGCTGCGCCAGTGGTACAGAATCTTCGGAACATGGCCGATTTTTTCTCTTCCCGCCTTTTCTGCGCACCGCAGAATGAAATCATAGTCCTGCGCGCCATCGAACTCACTGCGAAGCATACCCGTCTGGTCAATCAAAGAGCGCTTCACCGCCAGAAGATGACAGATATAATTCACCGTACACAGCAGATCCACATTATAATCCGGCTTAAAATGCGGCTGGAAGAATTTGTGACCATCCATGGACATCTTATCCTCATCCGAATAAATCATTTCCAGATTCGGATTCTGATTCAGCAGTCTGGCAAACTCATAAAGGGCATTGGGTGTCAGCTCGTCATCGTGATCGGCAAAAACTATAAAATCACCCTCTGCCTGCTGCAGTGCAGCATTGGTATTTTCCGCAATCTGCAGCTGCCTCTCATTGGAAATCACCCGGATTCGCGGCTCCTCCGCCGCCAGCTGCCGAAGCAGTTGGCCAATCGGAGAATCCGCCCCGCTGCCATCGGAAAGACACAGTTCCCAGTTTCCATATGTCTGCATCTGAACAGACTCCACCAGCTGCCGAAGATATTTTTCCGGTGTTTTGTACAGAGGAACCACCACACTGAACAGCGGCATCCAGGAAAAGTTTTCTTTACGCTGATGTTCCAGCTCCGCTTTCCCCGGAAGATGCCGGGGAAGCCATTTGGAATAAGGCATCGGTTTTTTCTTCCGATCCCGCATTTTCCCCAGGCTCTTCTCCGCCAGTGCCTGAATACCGTATAACTTTACATATCGGGTACCTTTCCGGTAATATTCTCCCGCTTTCTGCGCCAGCAGTTTCATGGGCTGCAGATCAATCCGGCGAATGGTCCGTACATGCCCCGCCTGAAAAACCAGCCGAAACGAGTTCAGGTTGCTTATATTTAACTCAAAGAAAAAACCACATTTCTCTTCCAGTTTTACTTCGTCAAACTGGTTCTGCACATCAACCCGGTTGATCCGTTCGATTTCGCAGGGAATCCTCTCTCCTTCTGCTTTCTCCAGATAAATCCTGACCGGCTCTCCAAATGCGGCCCACCCCCTTACACGGCAGATCTTCTCTTTATGATCTACCTGTACCTCTTCAAGAAAATACTGGGGTTTCCCTTTTCTGACGGCCAGCTGTGCTGCCGGTGCAGTAAACCAGAGAAGTTTTTTTCCCTGGCCAACCGCATATACTTTCAATTTCTGATACCGATCCAGGTCTGGCGGCAGCTGAATACGCATCTGCACCCGCATCCCATGAATCCTGTCAAGATCCTGGAACCGTTCCAGCGCACTGATCCTTTCCTGATCGCCCATCTCTGCCGACAGCGGAAGTTCGTCCAGCATAGCGCTGACTTCATATCCTTTTGGCCAGCATCCCTGAAGCCGGTATACAGACGGATCCGCCAAATCAAATCTGTCCTTTTCAACCTCAAATAATTCCTGCTGCATCCTGTTCCTTTCTATTCTTCGGGATCTGTCTCACCAAGTACCAGCTTTCTGGCCGCATCTCCCGTATTCTGTGTGGTATATCTTTCCATTACTGCAGTGTTTGCATTTTCTCCCATTGCTTTCCGGAAATCAGAATCCGTAATCAGCTTTTCCAGAGCGTTTTCCCATTCCTCCGTTGTGGAACACAGGAATCCGGTGATGCCGTTTTCCACTGCCAGCTCCATTTCCGCATTCCTGCTCATGACACTGGGCGTTTTTACCAGTGCGGCTTCCATCCACTTATTCTCTGATTTACAGCAGTGAAACAGCGTGTTTTCCAACGGCATCAGATTAATGTCCACGGACGCCACCTGTTCCGGCAGCTTCTTCCAGTCCATAAATCCGATTTTTTCAATTCTGTTCTGTACCCGCTTCATCTTATCCTCAGACAATACGCCCACCAGTTTCAGATAAACGTTGGGATGGCGGTCCATAACACGCAGCAGCGCGTCCTCGATCAAAGCAAAATCCTGATCATGAGTTTTAGAACCGCTGAAGTATGCCACATACAGACGTTCGGATTCTTCCTTTAATTCTGCCGCGTCATGTGAAAGAACCTGCATTTCCATACTGGCGCAATTTCGGTTAACCACCACAGGCTTTCCAGGGAATTCTTTTCTGATCTGCTCTGCCAACGTCTCTGTGGAGGTGAGATATCCATCGCATAGCTCCATGCAGCTGTGTATATTTTCAGTGGTTTTCCGGAAGTTTCTGTATTCACTTCCCTTCAGAAAATGAAGCTGACGGATCTTGTCGTAATTAAAAATCAGATCGTCAATATCGTAATATACTGCACATTTTGCTCTTCTGGCCATCTGAGCGGCTACCGGTACCCGTTCCACATCACTGCAGCGGTAAAATACCACGGTCTGATAGTTGGAAAAATCTTTGTCCAAAGCCTCTTCAACCTGTATAAAATCAGAGGCAACGCCATGCATCAGAAGCTGCTCGCGAAAATGCTCCACCCGATATCTGGAAGCAAAAGAAATCTCCTCGCCGATAAACAGAATCTTTCTTTTGTCCACAGGCATCGCTCCCACTTTGCACTTCTCAAGGGCAAATGTGGAAATATCCTGCAAAATCTGCTCCGGTGTTCCATTTTCAATCACTGTGCCCTTCTCATATTTCACCACCCGCTCCACGGGGGCTCCAATGGGAAATACCGCAATGGGCATGTTCATGGACATAATTTCCGATGCCGTATAGGAAAACGTTTCCGGCCAGATGGAAGGAATCAGGAAAATATCAATATCCTGTTCCAAAGTTAACCGCGGAAGCATTTCCCGGGTATAACGCCCGGTCTGAGAAAATGCCGGGCTGTCAATCTCCTCATCCGATACACCCAGAAGCCGGATGGTGATATTCAGCTTCTGTTCCTCGATGACACGAAGCAGATCCTTCACCACTTGCAGCCCTTTCTTGTAACACAACACTCCCAGCAAACCGATATTCAGGGTATCTGTTGTCTTTTTCTTCTTATCAAGAGCCGGCAGGTAGTGCGGAGTATGCGGGATCACACGCAGATTTCCGAGCCCGGGGTATGCTTTTTTCAAAAGTCTTGCCGAATCGTCTGAGAAAGCCGTAATCTCATCGCACTGTTCCAGAAATTTGCGCCACTCTGTTCTCCACATACTGCCGGTCTGATAGTCCAGGCAGGCATTGCTGCGGTTGCGTGGCACACAGCAATTGCAGACTTCCGCATCGGCAGCCGCACAGTATTTTCCGCTGTCATCCATCAGATTCACCGCCGGACAGATTGCGAAAAAATCATGCAGCAGCATTTTCAGGTATGCATCCTGCCGCTCTTTTAACTGTATAATCTGCCGGAGAATCTTATAAATTCCCTGATAAGTAACCAGTTCGTTCACCCAGATCTCATCAATCCTGGGAATCAATTCCAGAATTCTCTTCAGATCCTCAGAAAAACATTCAATCTGATATTTTTTGTACCGGTAGATCATACGATACTTATTCTCATAAATATTGTAGCGTACGATGATCATGCAGGCGCCGTCTTTCAGCACTTCCCCTGTCTTCTTCTCCAGGTATTCCGTAGCTCCCCCTCCAAGGCTATGATCAAAAGCCAGGACTACTTTTTTCTCCAGAATCTGATTCAGAAGATACATCTGGGCATAAAGACGTGCCGGACGTGCAGGATCTCTCCGGCAGAATTCCGCGGTGTCCCGGTTATAATTCGGATGTTTCTGAGAGAGCGCTTTCAGATTATGTTCCAGAAGGCGCATTTTTTCATCAGACAGAAAACTTCCCCCGTGCTTATGGTATACAAACAGGTTGTCCACAAGAACGTTCCGATAACCTGCTTTTACAGCCCGCTGGCACCAGTCATTTTCTTCTCCATATCCTTTTCCGAAGGTTTCCGCATCCAAAAGCCCCACCTGACGGATCGCATTCAGGTTCATCCCCATACAAAATCCCACGCCGGTCGGCATGGAGGGATATTGCGGTTTCAAAAGCCGAAATGCATTATCAATCTGCCAGAGATCCATTCCCTCAAACAAAACGTTATCCTCACAGAAGTTTGGGAAACTGCAGATCGTTCCACAGGTGGTAAACGGTGTAGCCGTGGCCACCTGATTATCCATGGCGATAGGCAGCATCAGTCGTTCCAGCCACTCTTCCGGCACTTCCACATCCGTATTGACCAGAGCCACATGATGTTCCGCCATCTGCAGGCCCCGGTTGACTGATCGAACAAAACCGAGATTTTCTTCATTCCGCACCAAAATCACGTTGGGATGTGTTTCCGCGTATGCTTCCAGATACTTCTGTGTTTTCTCATCCGGGCTTTTGTCATCCACCAGAATCAACCGATAAGACAGCCGTGTTTTCTCCAGGCTGGAAAACAGTTTTTCCAGATATTGAAAGCCATTATAAACCGGTATGAGAATGTCATAGGTCTGAGAAGTCAGCTGTGAGGGAAATTCTGCCGGATCAGCAAGCCGGTTTTTCCGAAATGACCGGATATCTCCCAGGCTGCTGTTGTCAGTAAATACGATTATTTCCGGTTCCATCTGTTCGCTTTCCGATACTGTTTCCGGAATGGTTCCCAAAAAGAGCTGTCCCGGACCGTCCGGAGTTCCATACTCAAAGCAAACCCGCAGAGGTTTGCTGCAGCGGACAGAGGCGCTGAGTGCGAAACCACTTGCCTCTGCATCCTTTCTTCCAAGGTTTTCCGCTACATCCTTACGGTAAATTACCATATATTCCGATTCCAGGATCTTTCTGTTTTCCTGATAAAACACAATCCGGGGAGACTGCATCTCATGGTTTGTGTCATATGCCCATCCTACCACATGGAAATCTCGGTCATTGATCTGAAAAACGTCTATGCTTCCCAGGCAGCTTACGGCTGCCGCCGATTCTTCTTCTGCTGCAGCCTGGCCCCGTCCAAGCATCTTTTTCAGAATTCCTTTTACCCGCCGTTTCATTCCCGGAGAAGGAACCTGTTGAACCGACACATTTTTTTCCGGAATCGTCTGTGTCAAATTCCGAATCTGATCCAGCTCTTCCAGTAACTGATCCTTCTCATGAATCTGTTCTTTCAGCATTTCCCTGACTACCGTCAGATCCAGGGGAACATAAATTCCTTCTACCGTCATTTCCGAAATTTCCCCTGCGTCCCAACAGTCCACGAAATACATGGGTTCACTGGTCAGAAAAATAGTCGCGTCCCGTTCCTGAATATAGTTTTCCATCGGCCGAAGTCCGATCCGACAATTACAGCAAATCCTGTCTATCCGCAGCATACAGGCCTCGCTGTCTGAATGAAAATCCCAGCGGATCCCCTTTATATCTGCTTCCTTTGGGAAGACAATATGAAACCGGAACCTTTTTCTCTCAATTCTGCAGTTTTTACGGATTATATGTTCTTCATTCAGCCCTTCGCCCAGATCGTAGTAAACTTTTGCGGAAAGATGTTTCTTGGCATTATTCTGCGCCACCAGTTGTTCCAGCGGAAGCTGTATCCGCTGTTTCTGGAAAACATCCATCCGATCACACCCCACATACTGATAAACAAAATGCATCGTCCACTGAAGAAAAATCTCATCATCTGATCTCTCGATCCCATATCTCTCCAGAAAATTTCTTCGGCTGCACAATACATTCAATTTGGGGATTCTCGTGTACAGTTCATGCAATGTCCGCCAGATAATAAAAGCAACCGGAACCCAAAAGGAAAAGACCCATTCGTAATCAATGATTCTATTACCGTCTTCTTCTGCAAATATATTTTCACAAATCAGATCTATATTTGCCGGGGACACACACATGTATTCCTTTTTCCCGGGATATGTGCCAAACACTTCCTGAAACTCTTTTCCCTGATAATCGAATTTACTCTTTTGATTCTGGAAAGCAGTCTGAAACAGATGATCCATAAGCTCAAAAACAGCCTCTATATTTTCTTCATCGATATACTCCTTGATCATCTGCTGGTAAGTGACACCATTCAGATAGGGATAGGACATTTTTCCATTTTCAAACCGAGCCGAAAGATAACGAAAATCTCCCATATCTGTTCCGCTTTTGGCGGCGATTCCCTCCAAAAAGGGTTCTGCATCCGGATGAAGCGCAGACTTTTCCACCACTCGCTTTCCATTTTCCCGCACAATCGCTGTCATCAGGCGGAACCGGGGCGCTCTTTTCTGATTCAGTTTCACATACAGATACTCTCTGTCCTGCACAGACTCTTTTTTCCCCGCATCCACCAGAAAAGAATTCACAAAGGTTGCCAGCACCTTTTCTTTCATCAGGCTTCTGGCACAGGTCCCCTCCTGAAACAGCCGGAGTGTATTATCTGTATATACCGGATATTGTTTTCCGTATCCCTGTGTTTCCAACGTCTCATCCGTAAAAATCTCAAGGGGAAATTTGTAATCCGGATAAGGATAATACATCTTCTGGCAAGGGAAGCCGCTGTCAGAAAGAAGTTTTTGCAACTCCATTCTGGAAAAAGTCCGCACAGTTCTGTTATCCCTGTAACGATCAATTCCCAGAAAATAGAGATCCGTGTGATCTTCGGGCGCTCCTGCAAAATATTTCAGTCCCAAACGGTTTTCTATGGCAATCAGAAGCCTTCCGTCATCTTTCAGGAATTTCCCCATATTTCTGAGAAATGTATGGTATGGTTTCTCCCCCTCAGTAAAACTCATGGCATATTCCAGGACTCCGTTCAAGATTACATAATCAAAAGTCTCCTGAATCTCCATATCGTTGAGATTTCCCACCATAATTTCCAGATTATCCAGATTTTTATGTCGTTCCAGATTAATTTCCGCTCTGCGTTTGGATAGTTCCACAGCAACCACCCGCTCTGCCTTCCGGCAAAGCAAACCGGTAATTGCTCCACATCCAGCCCCAATTTCCAGGATGGTACAGTGTTCCCGAAATGGATACCATGCCAGAATATTCTCCCGGACTTCTGAAAAATGGTAGATCATCGGGAACTCCACTTTTTCCTCAGGAAGATCCTCATAATTTACTCCTTCCAACACCATCTCCAGTAATTTATTTTCGATATCCCCATCCGAATAGAGATCCTCCTGTGCGTAATACTCCAAATTCATTTTCGCCACAGACATTTCCTCCTGTTCTGCAGATTTCCTGTAATCGCAGGATCTCAGCGCAGTGTCACTTTTGAGAACATATCAAAATAACCCACTGCTTTTTTATCAGAAATCACGGTCAAATTGCATACGTCATACAGGCGGTGAAAGACAGTAAATTCTCCCCCTCTGTACCCTGTACATCCCAGGCACAACATATATTCTCCTGCTTCCAGATTCATCACCTGCGTAAATACAATTTCCTGAACATCACCGGCTTTTTTCGGCTTCACAGGTGATCCTTCATACATCGTATTTGTCCCGGTAATTTCTGTTCCTTTAAGATCCTTAATTGTAAACGCAAAAATCGGCTCACTGATATCTTCCTGAAACTGAACCCGCATTTTTACAGAAAAAGTCTGTCCCTTCTCAATCAGATTTGTAATATTTCCCGCATCATCCTGAATGGCAAAATCCGTAATCTCCGCCAGTTTACTTCCATATTCCAGAACTTCCGGATTCAGATTCAGTTTTTCTTTCATAGACGTATCGGTATGTGCTCCCGAATCTTCTCCGGTTCCCGCATCTTCTCCCGACGTATCATCTTCATACTGATTGACAAGTACTTTCCGGTAAAGATTTACCATCTCTTTGGCTCCGCCTTCTGCCAGCTTCACACCATTGTTTAAAAGTACTACGCGGTCACAGTATTTCCCAATACTGCTCAGATCGTGGCTGACAAACAGGATGGTTTTTCCCATTTCCTTGAATTCTTCAAATTTTCTGTAACACTTTGCCTGAAAAAACACATCTCCTACAGACAGCGCTTCATCCACAATCAGGATTTCCGGATCTATGTTGATAGCAATGGCGAACGCAAGCCGCACGAACATTCCGCTGGAATACGTTTTTACCGGTTGGTAAACAAAATCTCCGATATCTGCAAAGCGAAGAATCTCATCCAGTTTCGCATCGATCTCCTCTCTGGAAAAACCGATCATGGTACCATTCAGATACACATTCTCAATTCCTGAATACTCCTGGTTAAATCCGGCTCCCAGTTCCAGCAGTGCTGAAATTCTGCCATTCACCTGCACAGATCCTCCGGTAGGATTCAATACACCGGTAATAATCTTTAAAATTGTAGATTTTCCGGAACCATTTGTTCCGATGATTCCCACAGTTTCTCCCCGTCGAACCTGAAAAGAAACATCTTTCAGCGCAAAGTGCTCTTTATATTTTTTCTGTCTCGACAAGCCCAAAGACTCTTTCAGTCTGTCCATAGGCCTGTCATACAGCTTATACATCTTGGTTACATGATCTACTAAAATTGCAGTTTCCGACATTCGTAATCCCCTTTACAGTACATCAGCGAAATGTACTTTCAGTCTCTTGAATATAACAGTTCCAAGTCCAAAAAGAGCAATCGTAACTACCCAGAAGTAAAGCGTCCAGCCCCAATGCTCCGTAAACCACACATGGCTCAGCATGGAATCGCGATATCCTGAAACAATATAATACATGGGGTTCAGTTTAAATAACTTCATCAGCAGCGGATGATCAGACAGAATACTCAGATCCCACATGATCGGCGTCAGCCAGATGCCCACCTGCAGAAAAATTCCGATAATCTGCGAAAGATCTCTGAAAAAAATTACAATTGCACTGGTTGCATAAACCAGCCCCAGAACCAGCATAAATGTGCAGGCACTGTAATAAATGAGCTGAAGCGTATACAACGAAGGAAAATAACCGTAGCAGGCACAGATAATCAATGAGAAAATCACAAAAAATCCGTGCACATACAACGCGGAAATAATTTTCACAATGGGCAGCACACTGATTTTAAAGACAACTTTCTTCACCAGATAATTATATTCGATCAGCGCGTTGGTCCCTCCGTTTAACGCATCCTGAAAGAAAAACCATGGAACAATTCCTGAAATCAGGTACAGAACAAACGGATAATCCATCACATTGCCTGCTCTCAGTCCCACGGAAAACACAAACCAGTATACCAGTATCGTCACGATCGGCTGAACAAAGGCCCATACAATACCAAGATAGGATCCCGCGTACTTTGTTTTAAAATCATTTTTGGAAAGGCTAAAAATCAGTGCCCTGTTGTGAAACAGCTCCACCGGCAGAGAAAACACCTTTTTCCTGAAGAAGAACGCAGCAGCCACTCCCCCGTCCAGAATCAGGAGCATTGCCGCATTCAAAAGGAAATCAACCCGGTTTCCGTATCGAGCCGATGCGGCTGAAAGATCTTCCGTATCCACCGCAAACACAAGATAGGGATCCGAGCCAGTCGTATCCACCAGCCAGCTTCCATCTGTTTTTGCAAATTCAGAAATCCCTTTGATCTCATACAGTTCCAGCTGATCCTGTTTTATCAGCGTTCCCTTCTGCGAATGGAACGATATTTCAAGATCAGAAATCAGGAAACTCTCTGTCTTATCCCCGAGATCGATTCTGAGTGCTTTCGTTCCAGGCGCAATCGCAAACGTCAGTTCCTGCGGATTTCCATTACCTGTATACTCCTTCTTTTCGCTCATGGCTTCAGAAAAATCAGTATCTGCCGTATAGTAAACCTGCACGACTGCATTTTGTGCTGACTCCACCGTCATTCGGATCGTCAGATTTCTGTCTCCCGCCCCTCTGTGAAGGACAATAAACACATTCAAAGCAATGACTGCCAGAATAAATACTGCGGCTGCCAGTTTCTTTTTCTTAGACATACTGTTATCCCCTAACGTTTACTGAATTCGGAGATTCCTCCCCATTTCTGGTCTTTTTCCGAAATAATCAGATCTGCTTCTGTCATTCCCTCCGGCATCGGCCATTTCACACCGATTTCCGGGTCGTTCCAGGCAAGTCCTCCCTCATCATTGGGGTGATAGAAATCTGTACATTTATATGCAAACTCTGCATAATCCGAAAGTACGATAAATCCGTGAGCAAAATTCTTCGGAATGAAAAACTGTTTTTTGTTTTCCGCGGAAAGGATAACTCCGTACCATTTTCCATATGTGGAAGAGCCGGGACGCAGATCTACCGCCACATCAAACACCTCTCCGCTGACTACGCGTACAAGTTTGTCCTGCGGGAAATTAATCTGGAAATGCAGTCCTCTCAGCACACCTTTCTTTGAGCTGGACTGATTGTCCTGTACAAATTCCTGATCGATACCTGCGGCCTTATAATCATTATAATTGTAAGTCTCCATAAAATAGCCCCGCTCGTCGCCAAATACGGTAGGGGTAATAACTTTTAATCCTTCGATTTCACATGTTTCTACTTTGATTTTTCCCATTTTAATTTCTCTCCCATTCATTTTCTGATTGTCTGCTTTCGTTCCGCATTAGGCTTACATAGTCCTGTAAAACATAAAAATAAGCAGAATTCAATAGTTTATTATAGCATCATCAATCAATAGCGGCAACACCTAAGTTGCTTACCTGAATTTCCACGCTCTTTTTCCGAAGGTGTTTATTCCTGAATGCTTTCATAACGTTCCCGATCTTTTCATAACAAGTTATTTATATGAGGAATCTTTCGTAATATATATACAATCATAAAGGTTGAAACAAATACACACAATACTTTAATCCATGCATCCAAATATCTTCCTCCAACATAGACATCATTAATGAGAATAAAAGCAAATCCATGCAACAGATATATTCCAAAAGTGCATTGACTGATTTCTTGAACAATACTTTGCAATCGCTCACTACTAATTCTCTTACAAATACTGCGTATGGAAAGATATACTAATGTGGCTACAAAACCTCTAAATAGTATGATGTTGGGGTCGAAACTATATAATTAGTTGTGCCCTGTACCTATAGTACCTTGAAAAATTCATATTTTGTAGTATTATGCTGGGATTTCTGGCATATATGCCGGGTATTTCCCTCCTTGTTTTATGC